>JAGOML010000055.1:0-9929 GCA_017993575.1 Anaerolineaceae bacterium
TTACGCCGGACGCGCCTTGGGCTGCTCCTGCCGGATGGCGCGCGCGCGGAGCTGCCCGCTCTGCAAGAAGTTGCACGGGAGGAACTGGGCTGGGATGACGCGCGCTGGGATGCTGAAGTCAAACGCTATACAGACATCTACGAGCGGTTCTACAGTCCCGCGCCAGCGGGTATTTAGCTTTCAGGAGGTAAAGAATGGCAAAAAGCGAAGGCTTCAAACCTAACTGGTACGAAAACGTCACCCCCTCAGGAACTTATCGCTCACTGGTCAAATGGGGAGATCCTGCCGGCATCAAGCACCCCAACAGCGGACTGGTGCGCCTTATTATGGATAAATTCCAGTTGACGGAAGCGGATTTGAGCGCCCCACTAAACCTTTCGCTGGAGCAGGTGGAAGACAGCGTCCCTTGTCGCTTGCTAAAGGATCATCTGGCTTTCTTCCAAGCGCTGTGCGGCGATGACAACGTGCGCACCGACACCTACACACGAATTGCCCGTTCCTATGGCAAAGGCATGCTGGACGCGCTGCGTCTGCGCCGCAAAATTGTAGAAAACCTGCCCGAAATAGTCGTCTCCCCACGCAGCCGTGAGGAAATTGTGCGCATTGTGGCTTACGCCGATGAACACCGCATCCCCGTGACTATCTTTGGCGGCGGTTCCACAGTCACACGCGGCATGGAAGCCACACGCGGCGGTATCTGCGTGGACATGAGCAAGCACATGAACCGCGTGATTGCCTTTAATGAAACCGACCAGACAATCACGGTCGAAGCTGGCATAAGCGGCCCGAAGCTGGAAACGCTTCTCAACAACGCCGCCAAGGAATTCGGAGCGGCGCGAGCCTACACCTGCGGACAGTTTCCGCAATCTTTTGAATACTCCAGCGTTGGCGGCTGGGTGGTTACGCGCGGAGCCGGTCAAAATTCTACTTACTACGGCAAAAGCGAGGATATTGTCATCTCGCAGGATTACGTCACCCCCATCGGGGATTTCCACACTTGCCCGCATCCGCGCGCGGCAACCGGGCCGGATTTTGACCAAATTATGCTTGGCGGGGAAGGCGCGTTTGGAATTCTGGTCAGCGTCACCCTGCGCGTTTTTCGGTACATGCCCGAAAATCGCAAGCGCTTCAGCTATATGTTCCGCACCTGGGAGGACGCGCAGGCGGCCTGCCGCGAAATTATGCAGTCAGAAATTGGCTACCCATCTGTCTTTCGCCTCTCCGACCCCGAAGAAACGGATGTGGCAATGAAACTGTATCATATTGAGGGGACCGCGGTTGATACAATCCTGCAAAAACTGGGTTTCCAACCGATGCAAAAGTGTCTTCTCCTGGGTTTTACTGACGGCGAGAAGGGTTTTTGCGCCAACCTGGACCGCAAAATCCGCAGGATTTGCAGACAACACCACGCCTTTGAACTCAGCCTGTTTGGCGTGACAAAACGCTGGGAAAAGGACCGCTTTAGGGACCCCTACCTGCGCGAGGATTTGCAGGATTTTGGCGTACTCATTGACACACTGGAGTGCGGCGTAACCTGGGAACAGATGCCGCGCGTACATCAGGAAGTGCGCGCTTTCGTAAAGAGCCGACCGCAAACCGTGTGCATGACACACCTTTCGCATGCCTACCCCCAGGGCGCCAACCTGTACTTTATTTTTATCGCGCGCATCAGTACAATCAAAGAATATTTGCAGCTGCAGTACGGCATTCTGGAAGCCATCACCAAGAGCGGCGCTGCCATCAGCCACCATCACGGCGTGGGCAAACAGACATCGCCCTGGTTGGAGGAAAGTATCGGAAAATCTCAGATGGACGTCATCCGGCTGCTGAAGAAACATTTCGATCCACATAACATCATGAACCCGGGCGGCACCTTAGGCCTGGACATGAGCATTGAACAAGCTGAAAAACGCTGGAGTATGGACTTGGAGGGCTGATGAGCGCTGAACAACTGCTGGCAATTGATAACGGCACCCAATCGGTGCGCGCGCTGATTTTTGACTTGCGCGGCAACCTGCTGGCGAAGAGCCAGGTGCCCATTGAACCATACTACTCAACCGAACCCGGTTGGGCTGAACAAGACCCGCAGGTGTTTTGGAGCGCGCTCTGTGAAGCCTGTCATAAGCTCTGGAGCATGCCAGGCGTGGACAATAACGCGCTGGCTGGGGTCTCACTGACGACTCAGCGTTCCACGATTATCAATTTGGACGAACACGGCCGGCCGCTGCGGCCTGCTATGGTCTGGCTGGACCAGCGGCGCACGCCCGGACTGAAACCTGTCAGCGGCCTGTGGGGAATTCTTTTCCGTCTGGCGGGCATGACCGGCACCGTGGCATACCTGCAATCCGAAGCAGAGGCAAACTGGCTGCGCACCTACCAAAAAGAGGTTTGGGATAAGACTCACAAGTACCTGCTTCTTTCCGGTTACCTGACTCACCTTCTTACCGGCAATTACGTCGATTCAGTTGGTTCCCAAGTGGCCTATATTCCCTTCGACTACAAGAATCAGCGTTGGTCATCCAAATCGGACTGGAAATGGCAGGCTGTGCCAGTGCGCCCGGAGACTCTGCCGGATTTGGTTCGGCCGACAGAGCGGTTGGGTCACATCAGCGCGGAAGCCGCGGCTGCGACTGGCATTCCAGAAGGGCTTCCACTTATCGCCGCGGCAGCGGATAAAGCTTGTGAAGTTATCGGCGCTGGCTGCATAGAACCCACTACCGCCTGCCTCTCTTTTGGTACCACTGCCACGATTAACACCACGCACAAGGATTACCTGGAAGTCATCCCGCTCATTCCACCTTACCCAGCGGCCATCCCGGGAATGTATTCACTGGAAATTCAGATATATCGCGGTTACTGGATGGTATCCTGGTTCAAGCGCGAGTTTGGACTGAGTGAAGAACGCCTGGCGCGTGAGCGCGGCGTAAAGGCCGAAGAGCTATTTGATGATTTGATAAATTCTGTCCCGGCAGGTTCATTAGGACTGATGCTGCAGCCGTACTGGAGCCCGGGGCTCAAGATGCCCGGACCGGAAGCAAAAGGCGCCGTGGTAGGCTTTGGCGACGTTCACACCCGGCCTTATTTTTATCGCTCCATAATCGAAGGGCTCGCCTACGCGCTGCGCGAGGGCGCAGACCGCACAAACAAACGCTCCCGTGAGAAAATTGAGACTATCCGCGTCGCTGGCGGCGGCTCCTCAAGCAGCGCGGCTGTGCAATTAACAGCAGATATTTTTGGTCTGCCCGCCTCCCGACCGCATGTCACCGAGGCCAGCGGTTTGGGCGCGGCAATGGATTTGGCGGTGGGACTCGGACTGCACCCTGATTTTGAGACAGCCGTGCGCGAGATGACACGCGTCAGTGAAACTTTTGAGCCCAATCCAGAAAACCACAAGCTTTACGACGCGCTTTATCAACGGGTTTATCTCAAGATGTACAAACGACTGCGTCCGCTCTATGATGAGCTGGCGGAGATAACTGGATATCCGGCTTTGGACTAAAGAATTGACTTCAAACGCCTGGGCATACTTCAGGCGTTTTTGTATGTTGGTACAGGCCTCAATAGTCATTGTTCTGATGATTTAAGGGAGAAATCCTTTCAGTTTCGTTCACCAGAAGTCTTCTAACAACCCGGACGTGTCCGGAGCTTTAATAGACTATTCTCAACCAGGTTTTCCATGGGCAGGCAGGTATAATACAAAAAGCTCACAGCACATTCCGGAGGTTGGCATGTTTCACTATCTTTCCCGCGAACAAGAAATCCAGGTGGAATCCTGGCTCAGCCAGCTGACGCTTCCCGAAAAAATCAGCCTGCTTTCCGGCGCCGATAACTGGTCTGTCGCCGCGGTACCCCGCCTGGGCATCCCCTCCGTGATCGTCAGCGACGGTCCACACGGCGTACGCGCGGACCGCGCCAGCAGCCGCAGACCCGCGGGGCCGACCAACGCTTACCCAACCGGAATCGGTATCGCTGCCACCTGGAACCGCGACTTAACGCGCGCTTTAGGCGCGGCCCTGGCGGAAGAATCCCGCGAGATGGGCGTAGATGTGCTTCTAGGTCCCTGCGTGAGCATCATGCACAGCCCCCTGGGCGGCCGCAACTTTGAAACCTATTCCGAGGACCCCTACCTGGCGGGGGAGATTGGCCTGAATTGGGTATTGGGGCTGCAGCACAAAGGCGTGGGGGTATCCGTGAAGCACTTCGCGGGGAACGACCAGGAACGCGAGCGCATGCGTGTGAACGTGATTATCTCAGAACGCGCCTTACGTGAGATTTATTTGGCCCCATTTGAGAAAATTGTGCGCCGCGCCCAACCCTGGACGGTGATGGCGGCGTATGCCCGCCTGAACGGCACCTACGCCTCTGAAAACCCATGGCTTCTTAGGAAAATCCTCAAGGAAGAATGGGGTTTTGAAGGCGCGGTTATCTCGGATTGGTTCGCGACCCATTCCACAGCCGCCGCGCTGAACGCCGGCCTGGACCTGGAGATGCCCGGACCGGCTCTTTGGCGCGGTGGGCACCTTAAGGAAGCCCTGGACACCTGGCAGGTCTCTGAAGAAACACTGGACGACGCGGTGCGTCGGGTGCTAATTCTGATTGCGCGCTGCCTGCCCGGCCAGGTGCCGCCCAGACCCGCCGCGGTGGATACTGCCGAACGCCGCGCGCTGGCGCGTGATATTGCCAGGCAGTCCATCACGCTGCTGAAAAATGAGGGTGATTTGCTGCCCCTTTCACTAACAACAAAAAAGATTGCCGTGATTGGTCTGAATGCTACTACGCGCGTGACCGGCGGGGGGAGTTCATTTGTCAAAGGACTATATTGGGTCACGCCCCTGGAAGGCTTGCGGCAAGCTTTGGGACCCGAAGTGGAACTCGTGTACGAGCCAGGCGCGGATAACCGCGTGCTCCCACAGGTGATCGAGCCAGAATCTTTTTCGCAAGCGGACGGCAGCGTCGGGCTGCAAGCCTGCCTTTTTAACCACCCAAACTTTGAGGGCGAACCCTTACGAAAGACCGACCTAGCGTTGGATTCCTGGTGGGGCGGCATGGGTCCCGCGGAAGGAAAAATAAACCCGCGCTGCTTCAGCGGCACCTGGGAAGGGCTTTACAAGGCAGCCGTGAGCGGTGAAACCCCGCTTTTTTTGGCAAATAACGGCCACGCGAAATTGTATCTGGATGACGAGCTTGTCGTGGAAAATCACAGCGGAGACGTCATTCCGGATTATGGTAATTTCAGTTCTGTCTTGGTAGGCGGCTCGGCTGCCCTCGAAGCTGGCAAGCAATACCGCCTGAGAGTGGAATACACCTTCGAAACGGTGGGCGGCTTCCCGTTCCTCCAGTTGGCGCACCTGCCCCCTTACGTTGCGGAAGATGGGCGCGCGCGAGCAATTCAAGCTGCCGCTAATTCTGATGTTGCGATTTTCTTTGCTGGCAATCCTGATGGCTACGAAACAGAAGGCGCGGACCGCCCATCTATGCGCCTGCCGGGTAGCCAGGACCAGCTCATCGAGGATATTGTCGCGGCGAATCCACGCACAATTGTGGTCATTCACGCCGGCGCGCCTATAGAAATGCCATGGGCAGAGAAAGTGCCCGCGATTGTGTGGGCTTACTACCCAGGCCAGGAAGGTGGGAACGCGCTTGCGGATTTGCTTACCGGCGCGGTATCCCCATCTGGCAAACTGCCGATGTCCATCCCCTACCGTCTTGAGGATGACCCAACCTTTATTAATTACCCAGGAGACGAGTCCATTTACTATGGAGAAGGCATTTTCGTGGGATACCGCAATTATGACTTGCGAAAGATGGACGTGCGCTTCGCATTTGGGCATGGGCTTTCCTATACCCGCTTTGAGTATGAGGGTTTGCACTGCCCGGAAAGCTTCCATATCGGAGAAAAGGTTGAAATCAGCTTTACGCTGCGCAACTGCGGTGAACGGGACGGCGCGGAAATCGCGCAGGTTTATGTGCGCGATGTGCAATCCAGCGTGCAGCGGCCTGTTCGGGAACTAAAGGGCTTTAGTCGCGTCAGCCTGAACGCTGGCGAGCAAGCCAACGTGACCATCCAATTGGATGAACGCGCGTTTAGTTTCTACGACCAGGACAGGCACTGTTGGACGATGGAGCCGGGTTACTTCGAAATTGAGGTGGGAGGTTCCTCACGCGACATCCGTCTGAAGGGCAGCATCAGGTTGGAGGCCTAAATCGCTCACCTTTATGCATGTGCCAATCGTAGAGAATACGCAAAGTATCACGCGCTCTGAGCTCTTGAACGAAAAGGTAAAATTCCCTAACAATGATGAAAAAAGCTCCCAATCGGGAGCTTTTGCTTTTGTTTACTGCTCTTCTTTCAGACGGACTAAAATCAAGGATTTTCCAGCTGGCTTCTTCAAATCAAAAAAGGTTTTGCGGGAGCGCAAGAGCTGAGCCAATTGTTTTGCCCCGTATGTGCGCGGGTCAAAGCCTGGGTCAATCCGGCGCAGCGCGGTGCCAACTTCTGAAAGCGTTGACCACCCGTCGTCATCAGAGCCCGCCATATCAATCGCCTGATTAACTTTTTCTATCAGTTCCACGTCCGCCTGCGTGAGCTGTTCCAGCTTCTGCTGCTTCTGAACGGCTTTTCTTTTTTGTTTTTCGCGCTCTTCCAGGTTCTCTGTGTAGATGAACACGTCACAGGCGGAAACAAACGCCCGCGGGGTGGATTGTTTCCCAATGCCAATGACCATTTTGCCGCTCTCGCGGATGCGCGTGGCAAGCCGGGTGTAATCGCTGTCGCTTGAAACCAGACAGAACCCATCCACCTGGTCCTTATGCAGGATGTCCATCGCGTCAATAATCATCGCGGAGTCGGTGGCGTTTTTCCCGATAGTGTAGCGGAATTGCTGGATAGGCTGGAAGGCATAAGAATTCAGGATATCCTTCCAGGATTTCATATTGGCGGTCGTCCAATCCCCATAGACGCGGCGAATTGTCGCGTTCCCGAAGCGGGCGGACTCTACCACGATTTGTTCAATTAAGCTGGACTGCGCGTTATCGCCGTCAATAAGGATAGCGACGCGCTTTTCTGTATTGTTGTTGTTAGTTATTTCAGAGTTCATACATTCATTATACCTTTTATACTTGCTGGCTGCGAGGTGACCTGCGGCCGCTCAAATCTTCCTTCTTCGCACTTTCTAAAGTGTACGCAAAAAAAAGCCGCGGTCTCTGCCGCGGCGCTTATTTAGCAAACGCTTACTCCGTGTTTCCTGTAATAATTCTGATGGTACTCCTCCGCAGGGTAAAAACTTTCAAGCATGATTAGCTGGGTCACCACTGGGCGGTCAAACGCGCCGGAGACTTCCAAAAAGGCGATTACCTGTTCAATGGTTTCCTTTTCTTCCTGAGAAGTGTAGAACACCACCGAACGGTACTGCGAACCAAAATCAAGCCCCTGAGAGCAGCACGTCGTTGGGTCGTGATAAGAGAAGAAAAGTTCGAGGAGCTGCTGAAAACTGATCACATCTGTGTCAAAGACCACCTTAACCGTCTCAGCGTGGCCAGTTGTATCCTGACAGACCTGACGGTAAGTCGGCTCCTTGGTAGTGCCGCCGGAATAGCCCACCTGGGTCTCCAGAACGCCTTGAACGCACTGAAATTTAGCTTCCAGCCCCCAAAAACATCCCCCCGCGAAATATGCTTCCTTCCTCATTTGCGATCCAATTCCTCTTTTTCATTTTTTTCCGGCACAAAGCGTAAAGCTGCCGAGTTCAAGCAATATCGTAATCCTGTAGGCTTAGGTCCGTCCGAAAATACGTGCCCCAAATGGGCATCACAGCGCGCGCAGCGCACTTCCTGCCGTACCATGCCGTAGCTTAGGTCCAAAACCTTCTCAATATTTTCTGCGGCTACAGGCGTGAAAAACGACGGCCAGCCAGTGCCCGAGTCGAACTTGCTGGCGGAGGAAAATAATTCCAAATCACAGCAGACGCATCGGTAGACTCCGGCCTGCTTGTGGTCGTAAAAAACACCGCAAAAAGGCGCTTCTGTTCCTTTTCTGCGCGTTACGCGGTACTGTTCTTCAGTCAGCAGCGCGCGCCATTCTTCATCGGTTTTGTGAATCTTTTCCATATTTATCAATTGAGAATATATCATGGAAAAACGAATGCAAGCGCGCTTGCACACTCCTAGTACAGCCTTGTTAACATAAAAAGCTGCCGGTCTCGGCAGCTCTTAACAACGAGAATACATTACTTACAGGTCACCCTTGTGCGCCGCCCAGACAGCTAAACCGATGATGCCAGCGTCATTTCCCAAGTCACCAGGCACAATTTCAACTTGTTCAGATGGCATAATAATCATGCGCCGTTTCACTTCTTCCCGAATCGGGCGCAAGAGCAGTTCCCCGGCCGCTGCTACCCCGCCTGTCACGACCACGCGCTTTGGCCCTACTACCAAAGCTGCATTCATGATTGCCACGCCAATGTAAGCGCCGGCGGTATCCCAAATTGAAAGCGCGACTTCGTCGCCAGCTTCCGCGGCAGTCGCAATGACATGCGCGGTAATTTTGTTGAGGTCGTAATTCACTAGCTCGCCAATTTTCGTCGCTTGCCCCTGTACCACCGCTTTTAAGCCCATGGCCGCGATGGCCGGACCGGACGCGAAAGTTTCCACGCAGCCGTAGTTGCCGCAACCGCACTTGGGGCCGTGAAAATCCACAGTTATGTGCCCGAGCTCTCCGGCAGTGCCGCCCTGATTCAGGACTAGCTGGTTATTAATCACCACGCCACCGCCGATGCCGGTTCCAATCGCAAGGCAGAGCATGCAATCCACACCCTTGCCGGCGCCATATGCCCATTCTCCATAGGTGATTGCGCGAACATCGTTCATGAGGTATACCGGCACCTTGAGGTGACTTTCCAGCAGGGCTTTTAACGGGACGTCAATCCAGTGTCCAGGGAAATTTGGGATGAAGCTGGTGAGCCCCTTCTCAATATCCAGTCTGCCCGGGGCGGATAAGCCCACACCACCAATCTGGGACCACTCAAAACCCGCTTCGGCAACCATTTCCGTGATCAGATTCGCAATGCGGCTGATGACCGCCTCGTGGCCGAGGTATGAGAGTGTTTTGGTGTCCTTGGAGGCAATTACCTGACCGGTGCTCATATCCACCAGCCCGGCTTTGATGTTCGTGCCGCCTAAATCGCAGCCTACGTAGTACTGGGTATGCATGCTTTCTCTCCTGCTTGCGTTATTTCAGAAAGAATTATACACGCCGCGGGCGGAATTCGGACGAGCGGAATCTGCTTTCTTGTGTAGGCAGCCGCAGAATGAGGAAAATTGCGGCGATATCTATCAGTCAAGAGAAGCAAGCCTCAAGGAGGAAATTCGTCCTTGGGGAGAGGCGCAGGGAAGTCGGGTTAATTCGCAATGCTAATCGTCAAACACTGCCAGCTATCACCTTGCTAAGAGAGATGGTATGGATTTTTATTGGGTAGAGAATCTTGGAAGAAAAATAGTAGGAGTGAAGTACTTGAGCTAAAGCGATTGAGCTGGAGGTGAAAGATGAGGATTTTCCTCGAAACATGGTGACATAATTTCTGTTGGATAACCTTAGATCGCTCTGAAATGAGAGGATAAGGACGAGATTCGCTATTTCTCGTTTACATGTAATATAGAAGACCATACAAATGGGATAAAACAAAGATACAAGCTGGAATATGAACTCAGCGGTTTTATTGAAGGAAGCTTAAAAGCGACAGCACTTAAACGCAATGGCTTAACATGAAAAGCAAGGGGAAAGGGTTCGTGATGAGCGCCATATATAGGGGCAGTGAAGCGTTTCACCCTCATTAACAAAAAATGGCGAGGCTGGGATTTGCCTGTACCCTTCGGGCAAACCCAGAACCAAACCCTTTTGCCATTAAAACAAAAAATGGCGAGGCTGGGATTTG
>JAGOML010000056.1:0-9757 GCA_017993575.1 Anaerolineaceae bacterium
GCCAAGCGCAGCCTGCGCATCGCCATCCTCGACAGCGACCCCTACAGCCGCAGTTGGAACGCGTCCCTCCTAATGCGGGACTGGCGCACGCGCGTCTTCGCGGAAATTGAAAGCTACGCGCAGCTGGAAACGCTGCTCGCGCAATCCCCTATGCCCCTGGATTTTGTCATCGTCGACCTGGACAATGGAACCGAAAACTACGCCCTCCCGGCTGTTCTAAAGCTTCTGCAAGAGAATTCCAAAAAGACCAAACTGATAGCTATTGGGCAGAAGCCTGACGAGGAAGCCCTGAAGCACTTTCAAACCTCAGTTTTTGCCGGGTATCTGCTAAAATCCGAAGCGCAGGTATCCCTGGCATGGGCGGCGCGGGAGTGCTCACTGGGCTTCAGGGTCATCACCCCCGGAATTGAAGTTGCCGCAAATCGCACAGGTCTGAAGCTCCCCCAAAACGTCGTGGTGATGTTGGAAAAAGAAGCGGCGGGTTTTCTCAGCAGCGCTGGGCAGTTCAAAGTCCGGCTGGCTTTCGTGATGAGCATGGAACGGGATTCGATCGCGGACGAGATGCAGCTGGAACAGGATTCAGTATTCACACTAATCTCACGCCTATATGAAAGCGTTGGGGTGAACGACCTGCTTGATGATGATAATTGGGTGCGGCTTGTCTGCGAGGAGGACCCAATCTTGCGAGAAAAGATCCAGGCCTTCCTTGAAAACCAAAGCGGAGCTCCCGGCAAAGAAAGCGTGGCCTACCATATTGTTACCAAACCCTTGTTCCGCAAGCATTTTTCGGAGTAGGTCGGCTCCGCCCTCAACACTGCTTGCAAGTGGGACATAATGGCCAGCCGTAAATAGACACAAACTACAGTTAAAGAGTGTTTTCTTTCAGACTCTACGCATTTAAAGCCGTGTGTCTGATAAAATTAGGGCAGGCGTTCATCATTAATGCGTACGGAGGGAGAAATATGGCAGCTATCGCGATTTACCAAAACAAGACAGCCGAAGGAAAAGAGTGCGTTTTTGGTTTCAGACTGACATCGATCAGAGCAAAGAGAAGTGGCGTTGACCCAGCACATCTTATATTCAGACACCAACTTGCCTTATCCAGTTTTATAAATCTGCTCTACGACCCGGAACGGGATATTACCTACTGCCTGCGGTACATCATCGAGCCAGACCAACAAACCTACTCGATGGGAGACATCGAAATCGCGTTCCTGGTGAAAATCGTCCTGACAGACGCCAGTAAGGATGCCCGAATGGAAGTCAATCGGCTGGCTGGGGTACTCAAACCGCTGATGGGAAGCTCCTTTGAGGACTACTCCTGGAAACAAATCGATGATAACAACGAGCTGCAGCAGTTTATGAATCCAATCCAGTGGCAAAACAGCCATTTCGCCGAAATTCGCCGCAGAGAAGAGAAAATCCAACTGGGAACGCTGCTTCCACAGAGGCCGGTCGGTTTTATGCAGCCTTGTGAAAGTGATGCTGAGGATAAACCAAAGCTGATTAACTACGTCCACCCCTACGTCACGCCGATTCAGGGATTTCCCAGGATACTCAAGTCGCTGCTTCAGAGTTCCGGAAAAACCATTCTGACCACGCTCCTAAAACCCACGGTGTTTTCGGAAAAGGAAAAGCAACAGCTCTCTGAACAAATTGCTTATTGTGAGGAGAGCGCGCGGCGCGATGATTCAACAATGGAAATTCACAGGATTCGCGTAAACACGCTCATCGATGGTCTGCTCCGGCAATTTCTTACCCTTCAGGATGCCCCGTTTTACCTCACCTTCACTGTCGCTTCCGAGTCAGCGCTGGACAGAATAAACCTGGAAATGATTGGTTTGGGCCTTACTGAACCAATTGGCCAGTACGGTGGGTCAGACACGTCGACGCTGCATTTTGGCGGTTATGACGTTGTCCGGCCGGAGATTCTTTCCGAACACAAGATTCTGGTTGAGAACATGCGGTTGCTTTCTCAGAAGCCCTGGCCTGTGGAAACGCACACACAAGACATACCCAGATTGCGCTATCTATTTGACGGCAAAGAAGCCGCCAGCGCCTTTTACCTGCCGATTAATGCAGAAGGGAACCTTCCCGGCATCACGACCCACTACATGGAAGAACTAGCTATTCCGCGCGAAATGCTTGAGCCTGTCAAAAACAAAAAGGGAGCCATCCTGATGGGACGCAATAGTTTCTTGGGTTTTGAACAGGACCTATATGTTTCGGAGGCCACCCGCCGCCAGCACACCTATATTATCGGACAGACGGGTACCGGAAAGACGACCCTGATGAAGACAATGATTCTTTCTGATATGAAAGCAGGGAACGGTCTGGCTGTAATTGACCCGCACGGCGAACTGTACGATGACTTGCTTGGGCTGATACCGGAAGAACGCAAGAATGATGTTGTCTTGCTCAATCCATCCGACACCCTGTTTCCTGTGGGGTTTAACCTGCTTGAGGTTAAGCATGACGATGAACGCGAAGCAGTTATCAAGGAAATCCGCGCGATTTTGAAGCGATTTGTTTTTGAGTATTACGAGATTAAAGATGGTGGTTATGCTGGACCCGTCTTTTTTACTCACATCCAAAACAACCTGCTCCTGGCAAGTTCAGATACGCAGAATCCAGGCACAATCCTGGAAGCAAACAACATATTTCTAAAACCCGACTACTGGAGGCGGTGGTTGCCGCTGAAGTGGCAAAACCACGTCCTGCAGGATTGGGTCAAAAATCAACTGTCAAGAGTTGATTATCAACGCGTGACCCAAGATGGGGGATTGTACGGGGATTACTTCGCGGGAAAACTGAGTGAGTTCACAAACGACCCGCGTATCTCCCTCATATTTGGTCAGCCCTATTCGACGATAAATTTTACAGATATCATCGAAAACAAGAAGATCCTGTTGGTCAATCTCTCCAAAGGCTTGCTTGGTGAGGCAAGTTCGTCCTTATTCGGAATGATCCTGATGGCGAAATTCAATACCGCATTTATGGGACGGCGAAAGAATCTGGAAGAAGGCAAAAAGCTTACGCCTTTCTATCTGTACGTGGATGAATTTCAGAACATCGCGACCGAGAACTTTTCCATCCTGCTCTCAGAAGCCCGGAAATTTGGCCTGGGGCTTATTTTGGCGAACCAATTCATCAGCCAGGTGCGGCAAAACAACATCAAGGAAGCCCTGTTTGGCAATGTTGGTACTCTGATTTCGTTCAGATTAGGAATTGAAGACGCGAACGATATGGAGAGCCAGTTCCTGCCGCATTTCAACTCCCAGGATATCTGCAATTTACCGAATTACACCGCAATTATCCGGACGAACATTGAAGGAAAACGCACACTTCCCTGCAATTTCCATACTATCCTTCTAGAACATATGGACCAATATTGCGACAAAAAAGAAGTTGTTCAAGCTTCAAGGGAAAAATACGGAACGCCAAAGGACTTGGCCGAATTTTTGGTGGAAGTCTCTTTAGCTCCAGAACGTTTGAGCGCTACTGAGTTCTATTATCAGGAAGATGGGAGCGCCCCAGACGAACAGCTTATTAATTGCGATTTAGCGCGTCCGTTAAGCTTGCTCAGCGATAGTCCGGAGAGCTACCAGAGCGACCTGGAAAACATCTACGGTCAGACAAAAGCTCAGATTATCCAATTCCTATATCACGAAAAGTCTTTGCCAATTACTGAAGTTACTAAGGTCTTTCGGCGGATGAACGCGGTAGGTTGGGAAGAGTTCCACAATGACAAGGTAAAGTTTCTCAAGTCAATTAGCCAGAATAACCCAGACCAGCTGCGGGCACTGATTGGATTGACAAACCATATCATCCGAAAGGCTATACTCCCCATGCTTCAACGCTCAGCTAGAAGAGTTGGCACCAAGGAAGAAGCCTCGGTTTTTGAGGAAATCTTTGAGTTAATAAAAGAGGAAAAATGGGGCAGCTGTTTTTCCATGATGGGCAGGTTTGTGGCCATGTTTGCCGCGGGGCACGATTATATTGAACGATTCTCCACCAAGGGTCGGGACAACCAGTAAGCGCGTTTAGCTGAGCATGCCTGCTTGGGCAGGGCTATTCCATCGACCCTCATTTAAATGCGGATTGATTTGCTTGCCAACAATCCGCAAGCCCAACCAGAATGCTGGAATAACTTTTACAGAACTGCGCAAAAAACTCAAGTTATTAAGGGCAAACTAACTGGCTTTCGATCTTTTGTTACATACTCTTTAATGCGTTGCACACAAAAATGTTTTGCTTTTGGGCATCAACAACCACTGCGCCAATTTTGCCATATTTGTTATTGAGCTGCTTAGCATGTTCCAACAACTCATTCATCAGACTGAAGTTGGAATAATCACCAGTGTGCTGGATTTTCTTGCCTAGAGTCTCAGCCAAATCTATCATGCAAGCCGCCTGTAAAAGCCCCTCAGATTTCACATGTTTGAGAGCCTCTTTTTGCGCGTCAATCGCATGCTCCAAGTCATCTGCGTCCCCTGATATGTCATAACGAAGCAAGAATAATTTCGCTAGTTCTGAGTAAGACTTTTGGGCACGCGGCGATGAGAGGAGTTTATTAGTTGCATCCTGCGCAATTGAAATCGCGTCGTTTAGATTCTCAACGCGCTTTCCCGCAAAATACATTTCTTTGTAATACATAGATGCAGTCATTAAGCTTTCTGGAAAGTAATCAGTATCTTTGGCGGCCGTGGATACTACCTGAAGCTGGATGTTGAGGGCGTCCTCTAGGTCAGTTTGCTGATCAAATGCCTTATAACTTTTATACATTACAGCCGCCAAGTCTTCAAGATTTTTAGTTCGCAGGCTATCTTCCTCAGAACTTAGCGCAAATGCCTGTTGAAACAAACCAGCTGCTGTTAAAAAATCGGTCCTATCAGAGAACGGGCTCATACTTAGGTCTTCCAGATGACCCAGCATGTTATAAACAGGTGGAAGCAGTGCGTCACCAGGCGTTGCGTCACCAAGCAACTCATTGAGGCAGTTTCTGGCAAGCCCTATGTCAATGTAATCATGAAATATTACATATCGCGTCAGATAGGCTTTAGCCAGATTCCAATAATAAACATAGCGATCAGGATGATTACGATGCGTGAGAGTAATTGCCTGAAATTGATAATCAATCGCCAGGTCTATTTGCTTCTCGTATGGTCGGATACCTGCCTGCCTGGTAAGAAGCATGCACAGCTGATTGCATGCGCGAGCTTTTCGGTCGCCTTTTAACCTGGGCGAATTACAGAGGACGCGCAGCGCTCGTAGGGTCTCACGAGCTTTAACTGGATCCAATTGGTCAACCGAAAAGTCGTCCAGTCCTTCCATTTTTTGATAAAGGGCAGGGAAACTGAGCTGAGCCTCCTCAAATTCATCGGGTGTCAGGTACGCGTCCAAGGCACCATCAAGTCCAAAAGCCAGGCTGTCCTCCACGAACTGCAAAAGGATATGCAGGTCTTCATAAGTTTGATAGTTTCTTTTCTCTTCTGCGTCATCAAGTAGATTCCTCAAGACCCAAACGGTCTTGTAAGACAGCATCCAAGGGTTCTGGACAAATATCTTCTTCCGCTTTAACCAGGATGGTATGTCAAGAATGTCGTTAATGAGCGACACAAAGTTTCCATAATTTTCTGTGTCCGCAATCATAAGTCCCTGGGCTGCATGGTATCCTTTTTGGAGTAAAACAGGGAGGTACTCTTCAGGCATACGGATAACGGTTTTTATTACGAGGGAAGGGTCCCAACCTGAAAATTCCTCGTCAAATGGAATTAATTCCATTAACTTTTTTAGAGTTTGATTTCGTTGGTTTTCATCTGCTTGAGATTGTGGAACAAAGATCAATCGGGTCCATTTATCACTCACAATAAGCAGCAATGGGGCATCCAATTTGCATGATTTGCTGCAATGAGGACATACATACTGGTGGAATGTGTCATCAAGCATTTTCTCACATTCCTCTGGCTGGTTCTTAGTATTAACCAGCAACCAGATAGATGCAGAAAAAACTAACCCGCAAGTAGGACAAATAATGTCGTGCTCTTCTGAGTATCCCCGAACCACAAAATTCGATGTCATGTGCTCCTCAATTAGTAATTCACTGGGTATCTAAGATTTCAAATAAATAGGGTTATTTTCCTTGATTCTCGACGTTTTTCTGATGAATCTTCAGAAGTTACCAATATTTTTAGCACACCGATGGTAAAATATTCCTAACAAGCGTACATTACAAATTTTACTATCTACGCTTGTTGATTATGTTGAGAAAAACTAAACACATGGGGGGAAACATCTCTATATAATTGTAGTTGAAGATAAGGGCAGGATGAGACTATGAAACTTCAATCATCAAGAAACCAAAAAGCCATCAAGATAATCACAACATTGTTACTCTTAATGGGTTGTTTGTTTCCAGCCAGTCGCTCCCTCGCCCAAACAGGTGCAGCGGAGAACATTGCTATTCTTTTCGTTTTGGATAATTCCGGCAGCATGGGCACTTATGACCCCACCAACCTGCGATACACCGCTACCAAGATGATGATTTCGGCGCTTGATCAAGGTGATAAAGTCGGGTTCATTCGGTTTTCAAGCGGCAGCGAGATTATTACCGAGAGAATGGTCGAACTGGACTCCAACACAGCCAAAACTGAGCTTTTGAACCTGATCCAACCTATTTATCCAGATGGCTATACGGATTTTAAAGCAGCATTCGAAAACGCCAATTTACTGCTTTCAAAAGAAAACCTGGGCGAATATAAAACTGTCGTAGTCTTTTTAACTGATGGCAGACCAGAAATTCCTAATTTCTATTACAACTACCCAAATGAGGCTGTTTCGGCAGCGGTAGCGCTAGGAGTTCCTGTGTACGCGATTGGTCTCACATCCTACGGCCAAACCGCTGTCTTGCAGCGAATAGCAGAAGAAACCAGCGGTAAACTAATTCCCGCGAATACTGCCAACGACCTGGTGGATAGCTTTCTCCAAATCCTGGGAGAATTGAAAGACCGCACGATAACGAGCGGAACGCAGGCAGTCGCAGAGAAATCGGTGGATTTTTACCTGGACCCTGCTCTAACGCCTTACATCAGCAAAGTATCGTTTGTCGCCAGTCATTCGCAGAATATGCAGATGTCCTTAATCGATCCGACTGGGGTCGAAATTCAAGCCGGGTCTACCGCCGTCAGTTTTATGATGACCGACGACCCCAATTTTTCAGTGGTTACAGTTGACGCGCCAGCCAGTGGTGCTTGGAAATTTACTTACAATGGCTCAGGCGAGGTGCAAGCCAGGGCAATCTTGCGCTCCAGACTGAGGACTCAGATAACCTCGCCAATCAGCGCTATTCAGGCTGGAAAGCCCGCCCTGATTACCACAAGCATTATTGAGGAACTGGCAGACGGAAGCACCAGAAAGGTTGTCGGAAACGCCGCGTTTAGCGCTGAGGTCACTCTTCCTGACGGAAGCAAACAGAGCCTTGATCGATTTTATGATGACGGCACGCATGGAGACGCCCTGGCTGGTGATGGGAATTTCAGCCGGGAGTTTGTTGAGACGCAGCAAAGCGGAACCTACATGATCCGCCTTAGCGGCATGAAGGACCTGATACCAGTATCGGCTTACCGCACATTTAGCAGCGTTTTTATTCCCGATCTCAAATTTGTGGAACCTTCCAGTGATTATGTGGAAATCAGGACTGAACCGATTTCCGTTGACGTAGTGTTTGATACAAACTTGGACCTCTCCCAAATCATGGACGGCACACTCCAACTTGAAATCCGCGAACCGGATGGAAAAACAGCAACGAGCGATTTGGTTTGGAAGGAAGGCCAATTCTCCAGTTCATTTGCACCAAGCCAGGATGGCACGCACATCCTGAATGTACTTACTGATGGATTATTTATCCAGGGCGTATCCGTAGACCAAACGCTCACCAAGAACCTAACGATCAAACGAATTCCCAGCCTTGCAGTTGCGGATGCCCACTTTGGTTTCGATGTTCCCATTACAAATCCGCGCTTTGATGTAATGGGGGTTTCAGAGGGTATCCCCTTTACGCTAAAAGTTCAAACCACCTCTGCCCAAGAAGAAAAATTTAAGATTTCTACTTTGCAGCTTCCGGGTTTCGAGGTGGAGAATTCCCAGGTTTACACAATTAAACCAAATGTAGTGAATGAAATATCCGTAATGATGAAGCCAACAGGAATGCTGGCACCTGGAACCTGGACAGGATACTTACTTCTGACGCCAGAGAGCGCAGTAGACATTACTGAAAACAAAGTGCCTGTTTCGTTCGAGCTGTTCCAAAAAATCATTCGGTTTAACGTGGAAGAAGTGCTGGTCCAGTGTGACAAGATTTTCTGCTTCAGAATCAGCCCAATCCAGCTGCGGATTTCTTCAAATTCGACCAGCAACAAAGAAGAGACTGTGCAATTCGCATTAGGTGGAATTCCAGAGCTGAGCCTGAGCAATCCTTCGCACTATATTCAAGCGAATAAGAATGATCTGGTTTTAGAGCTCAAGCCTTCTGGTCTGCTTAAGGCGGGAAGTTATGCCAGCACAATCACATTCACGACCCAAAACCCCAATATCAACCTGGAAAATGAAAACGGCGGCAGCGACCTGCGCTTCAGCTTTGAGGTACCTGGGCTCTGGCAGCGCTGCAAGTTTCATATATTCGGACTGGCAGGCTTGTTGTTTGTCCTCTTCATCATTTTGAAATCTGCCGCCCGAAAAGTCGGAGACGCAACCAAGAAGCCAATCGTCAGAGGCACACTGGTTTTATGGAGACAGGATGATCCAGACGCTCTAACCACCATCAATCTTAATGAGAAGGGGAAAGCTGAGGTCCGGGTAGGCAGCAGCGCTGATTGCGACATCATTGTGAACGACCCCAGCGTTCAAGCAGAACATTTCAAACTAGTTGTCACTAAGCAAGATGGGCAGCAGCGTATCATATTAGAGCCATCAGGGGAGATGAACAGCGGTTATCGCCGCGTCAGCAGCCCCACTTCTCTCGATGAAGGTCCGATTTACAGTTTTGGCGTATACGATTTCAAGTTTATTAGTGATCCAAACATTTAGGATAAGGAGAACACATGGAAAACGCAGGTATTGCAGAGGAAAAAATCGCAATTCGTTTCGATCCAACTTTGTTCATCTTCTTGGGAACAACGGCTGGTAAAGTCGGTTGGCGCCTGAAGCAGCTTTTTAAGGAAGCCTATGGAGACATTCCAATTGTCAAATTCTTGTCCCTTGATATTGACTCGAACATTGAGGAACAGGGTTCAAAATTTTTTGACAGAAACAGTGAACGCATTGAATTATCTGGCGTTGATCCTTCGGTAGTCGTTGAACATTTGGACAACCATCCGTTCACCAAAGCATGGTGGCCGAAGTTCGCGCCGCCGCCAGGGATGCTAAGTGGCGCTGGTGGTTCCCCCAGACAAATGCGCTTAGTGGGAAGGTTGACTTTTTTCAACAAGTTTACCGATAACACCTTTGGAGGCTCCTTATATTCGCGTCTGAGTTCAGCGCTTAATGCTTTGAAGCTAATCCAAAGACAGCGAGAAACCGAAGCTATTGAAAATAGTAAATTCCGTTTTACTGTAAACAACAATGCCATCAATGTTTTTCTTATCTTCTCCCCTTGCGGCGGTACCGGCTCCTCAATGGCTTTTGATTTAGCCTACATCTGCCGGAAAATTCTGGAAAATAACAATCCAAAAATTACCAGCATGAGCATGGCCCCATCAGT
>JAGOML010000057.1:0-9432 GCA_017993575.1 Anaerolineaceae bacterium
ATCGCCAGCGGCGGGCTGTTCAGCCGGAGCTTCAGCAGCCTTCGCGCAAGCGCCCAGCATCATCGAGGCGATGATGAGGATAGAGAAGACAAAAATTAACGACTTTTTCATTCTAAACATTCTCCTTAGTAAAGTAGACTTCAAATTGTTTATGAGTAAGTCCTGTGAATGATGTTTTATGAATATTTCTCACTCCCTTCTATAGTGGCTAGCTATGTTTCAACATTATCCTCCAAAACGGAGTTTATGGTTTGGGATTAAGCATTTTCCAAGACTTCGCGTTTATCGCGGGCTCCGCTTGGAGAAAACTGAAAATATCTTGCTTGGGTTTTCGTGTTAAAGAAAGATTAACAACTGTTAATTAAATATCACAATATCGAGGAAACGTCAATCAACCGAGCCTTGTTCAGCGCGGGTATGCAATCCGGAAAGACCGCAAAGGGTTCCATTTGTTTGCAAAAGCAAACGGGACTCGCTGTGAGAAGAAAGCAGCTATCCTGTGATTTTTCGCGCCTATAGGAGACATCATTGTTAATAAAACGCTGATATACAGCACGCCAATGCAGAGAGCGTGGATGATATAATGCTGGGAACTGAAATTAAAAGGAAAGAGTCATTTATGCCGAAAACAACCGTCGCTTGCCCGCGCTGCCGCACCCCGATTACAGCCGATATCACCCGCTTATTTGATTTAACCAGCGATCCCCAAGCCAAAGAAAAGCTCCTTTCGGGCTCCGCTAATTTGGTTAATTGTCCAGTTTGCCATTATCAGGGTGTTTATCCTTCCCCGATCGTGTACCACGACGCAGATAAGGAACTGCTGTTGACCTACTTTCCCCCGGAGGCAAACCTGCCGGTGCCGGAGCAAGAGAAAATTATCGGCCCGCTGATTAAAAAAGTGGTGGACACTCTGCCGCCTGAAAGGCGCAAGGGATATCTGTTCCGCCCGCAGACAATGCTTACCCAGCAGCTGTTATTCGAAACCATTCTCAAAGCGGACGGCATCACGCCTGAGATGATGAAAGCCCAACAGGAAAAACTGGCCCTGATTTCTCAGCTGGCCGCGGCTGAGCCAGAAAACCTGCCGCAACTGATCGCGCAGAACGACAGCAAGATTGATGAACAGGTCTTTATGTTGGTTTCTCGCCTGGCGGAAGCTTCCGCGGCTGGCGGAGACCAGGAAGGCGTGCAAATTCTGGTGAATTTGCAGCGCGGCATGCTGGAATATTCCAGCTACGGCAAGAGCCTGGCAGACCAGGCGCGTGAATCCCAGGCAGCTGTCAAAAGCCTGCAGGAGCTCAGCCAGAAGGGTCTGACGCGCGAATCTTTGCTGGGGCTGATGATTGAATCCGCGGGTTCTGACGCGCGGCTGACCACCTTAGTGACGATGGCGCGCGGCGGCTTGGATTACAGCTTCTTTGAGCAGCTGAGCGCGAAAATTGACGCTTCCGCAGGAGAGGAACAGGAAAAACTGACCACCCTGCGCGGAAAATTGCTGCAGCTGACTGCGGCGGTAGATGCTGCCCTGAAGGCGCAAATGGACCAGGCGCAGGCGCTGTTGGATGAGATTCTCAAATCCGATAACATTGAAGAAGCCACCGAAAAAGCGCTGCCCCATGTGGACCAGGCTTTCGCGGACGCGGTCAATCACGCCGCCGAGCATGCCCAGGCAGAAAATGATCAGGTCAAGCTTGAGAAACTGGTGCGGGTCGTTGGGGTGGTACAGGCAGCCAGCCAGTCTGGAGCGGCCATGCAAATGATTGAGATTTTGCTGCAAGCAGAAAATGAAGACGCCCGTCGGCAAATTTTTGAGAAAGCCGGCGACGCGATTGACGCGGAATTCCTGCAGATACTGAACGAGCTGATTGGGCAGATGGAAAAGAATAATGAGCAGCCGGAAGCATTGGCTCGCTTGAAAGATATCAGCCGGGAAGCGCTGCGCTATTCCATGCAGCGCAACTTCTCTAAAGAAAATCCCGCTTAGTGCGCTTGATTTTCCAAACGCAACCCGTGACCCCGAACCGTGACGATATAGTCATAATCGGGGTCAATTTGGTTAATGCGCTCGCGCAAACGCCGGACAAGCGCGTCAAAAGCCTGTTCGGTCACCCAGGGGGTTTCATCACCCCAAACCGCTCTGATGAGTTCCTCACGGCTTAGCACCTCCCCGCTTTTTGTGAACAGCGCGCTGAGCAGACTGAATTGCTGCGCGGACAGGGGCGGCTTAATTTCCACCCCGCGCACCCAAACCCGCCGAGCGGTTTCATCCAGATGCAGGGTGAAGGCTTGCAGGTACTCCCCAGGCAATTCTGTAAGCGGCAAGGTGGCATCGGACGAGAGAAACAGGAAGGTTTGGGCAAAAGCTACCCGGATTTCATCACCCTCACGCAGCTGCGTCGGAGTGGTGAGGGGCTGCCCATTCAGATAGGTGCCGTTTTTACTGTCTAAGTCCTCAAGGAATACCGTGTTTTCGCGCAGCGAAAGGCGCGCGTGCTGCCGGGAGACCTGACGGTCGGGGACAACTACTTCGCAGCTTTCGTCCCGGCCGATAGTCAGCGTGCCGCTGACTGGCCACTGCTGCCCGGAAAGCGGACCTGATTGAGCAAGAAGAACAGCAAATTCCATCCCGAACCCCTCAAACTTATGCGCTATAATTCAGTATTATAACCCACGCGATTTTTCGTGGTTCCCGCGCTAAAAGCTCCTATACGCCGAAACAGGAAGCGCGCGGATAATCTTGGAAAGGGAAGCGCCTATGCCCGTTCATGCCGCCAAAGGTGATATTTTGCATGACCGCTACCGCATTGACCGCATCATCGGTCAGGGCGGATACGGCTGCATCTATCTGGCGGAAGATATGCGCCTCAGCGGCCGCTACTGCGCTGTTAAGCAGGTTACCTATGATGTTTCTCTTCCGCCAAATTTGCTGGAAGAGTCGCGCGAGCAGTTCCTAAAGGAAGCAACAGTATTAGCGCGGCTGGACCACCCAAATCTGCCCAAGGTTTCTGACTATTTTTCAATCAACGCTGATGACTACCTGGTGATGGATTACGTCCCGGGGGATGATTTGCGCGCGCTTGTTTCCAAAGCCCTGGCTGAAAAACGGTTCCTGGACGAGGAAGAAGTTTTGGATTGGGCGCGCCAAATAGCCGACGCGCTGGATTACCTGCACAATCAGCAGCCGCCAATCGTACACCGGGACATCAAGCCTTCCAACCTGAAACTTACCCCCACCGGCTTGGTGAAACTGGTCGATTTTGGGTTGGTGAAGTTTTTAGCCCCGGGCGAAGTGACCATCACTATTTTGCAGGGGCAGGGCACGGCAATTTATACGCCGCTGGAACAGTACGGGGGCGACAGCCTGCACACTGACCGGCGGGCGGACATTTACGCTTTCGGCGGAACGCTGTACCACCTGCTTACCAACCAAGCCCCTGTGAATGTGCGCGACCGCTTTTTGGACCCGAAAAGTCTGCCATCGCCCCGCTCGCTAAACCCTGCTATTTCCGCTAGAGTGGAAGAAGCTGTTCTGTGGGCGCTGCAGCTGCATCCGGATGACCGCCCGGCGGATGTGCGCGCTTTTCTCAAGGCACTTACTGGCGAAACCACCAATCATTTGCGCGCGGGTTTTGGAGCCAACGGATCCAAACGCGCTGAGCGATTGGGTGACGCTGATTGGCGTTTGGTCGCGATTTCGGCGGGTTTGGGGTTCCTCAGCTTGCTGCTTACCCTACTGCGCAACTTGTAAGTCGGCGAAATTTTTGTCATCCTGAGCCCCAAAAGGGTACAGGTCGCAGCGCAGGAACTGAGCATTAGCTGACAGGCAGATTGCCGCACTCGCTGGGTCCCCCCCCCCTAGCATTGAAGAACCATAGCGGCGCTTACCTGCCCCGACGAACGTAATGCCTACTTCTTATCTATTGGGGATTATTCAGGCCGAGCGGCAGTCTTTTTCGCGAACCACCAAATCAAAGCGCACAGCCATCCAACAAACATGCCGCTCAACGCGACCTCTACGATGAACCAGGTACCGCCTTCTCTCACCAACCCCTCCAGCGAAGGCAAGCCCAATGTGAGCAGCAGATAGGCCGCGAACCCGCCAATCAGGGCGCAAACACCTGCGCGCGCGCCCCAGAGGCGCGAACCCCACCAGAAACGCCCGGCCGCGAAGGCTGCCGCGAAGCCCAACGACATGACCATGATTGTCAGGAGCCAGTCATCCATCCCAGGAAAACTGCCAGTTGCTGAGATTGCAGGCGCCGGCGTGGGCAGCGCTTCCGCGGTGGCGCTTGGAATGGGCGTGGGGCTTGGAGCAAGCGTGGGCGTACTGGTTGGCATAATCAGCTGCGCTAAGCCGCCCTGGGTATTCAGGATGAGCGTCCCCGAAGTGGTTGCCGGTTCGCTGCTGGCGGTTACTTCAAAAATACCGTCGCGTTCAATGCGGTATTCCACCGAGGCAAAACCGTCCTTGGTGACAGCCTGAGGCTGCCCGATGATAGCTTGATCACCCGCCAATCGGATGGTGAACTGCACCACGGTTCCATCGGGCACCAAGTGCTGGTTATTGTCGCGGATCACCCCAGCTTGTATCTGAACGGTCTCGCCAACCGCAAAGAGTGGCATTGGTGTTGCCTCTCCGGTTGGGGACCCTGATTCGGGCGTGGGCATTTCCCGCGTTGGGATTAACGTGATGGGAATTACCTGGTCGGGATTAGGAGAAGTCTCAAAAATCAGGTTGTACCCGACAGCAGGCAGGGAAACTGGTAGCGAACCGGAAGCCTGGATTTCCTGCATCAGCACTCGCGCGGCGACGTCCAAGCTGGATTGGTTGTTATTGTAGAGCGTGAAATAAGCGGTAAGTTTGGATATTTCGGTAGCGTCCAGGTAATAGGGCGCGTCATACGCGAATACGATAACCTTTTTATCGCGGATCAGTTCGAGGCGTTCTGCCAGCACGCGCCGCAGCGCGTAAGACTCGGGGAGCGCTGGGTCCAGGTCCTGAATGTTGAAAATAACCCAGCTGGCGCGCTTCAGATTATCTGACAAATACGGGTCCGAGAGTTCTGTTTTCCGGTCCAGAATCTCGGTGAGGTGACTGAAGCTGTAAGAGCTCAGGCGATTCTGGAGGAGCTGATTGCTTCCGCTCTGTCCATACAAACGCATCAGCGTATTCTGGAATGTGGTGGTCGCAATGTTGTAGGTAGGCTGGCAGGCGCTGCACTGTCTTTCGGCGCGTTGGTCGCTGAAAATGACCATATACTCATACGTGCCGGGCGGGCTGGGCAGCAGGCTGTCCAGGTAGTCCTGGCTGGGGGAGATGAGCGTTGCGGCTTCGCGGGCAATATTAAAGGCGAGTTGAGACCCTTTGCCAATCTGCTCCAGGCCAGCGCGGTCTGGGATGACGACTTCGGGGGTAAATTCACCATAAAGGCGCAGCTTGACGTTGAGGATGCGCAGCACCGCTTCATCCACGCGCTGGGCGAAAGCCGGGTCTTCCTCATATTTGCTGGAAAAGTAATTTAGCGTCTGCAGAATGGTGTCGTAGGGGTTTATGTCGCTGGCGCTGGTGAAATCGTTCATATAGAGCAGGTCATTGCCAGCGATGAAGGCAGTCCGGGCGATTGTGTTGGCGTCGAACGTGTTGTTGGTCGGGTCGAAGAAAGAGCGCACCGCTTTGCTGCCGAGGCTGTGGCTTACCGTCAGGCCGCCCATGCTGCGCCAGCTTGCCAACGGTTCGACTGCCAGGAGCTGGGCAAGCGCGGTCGCGTCAAAACTGATGGGGCGGGTTGTGGCGCGGATATTGCCCTGAAAGCCCTGAAAACGGATATGGGAGACCATGATTCCATCTGCCCGCGCGTTAGGGTCTTCCGCGCCGGTGACAGAAAAGAAGGGCGCCAGTTCAATCTGCTTCAGTTGTTCCAGGGACTTGCGGACTGTGGCGACTTCCTCGTCTGATGGGCGGTCAGCGCTGCCAAGCCCGGGAAAATGCCGCGCGACGACGCTCATGCGGTTCTGACTGCCAGTGTGAATTCCGGTGATATAGGCCCGCCCAATTTCACCGACCCAATAGGGGTCGCCGCCATAAACGTCCGCGCCTGAGTAGGCCGCGGTTTCCATACTGGCGGTCTCCGCGACGTCCAGGGTTGGCCCCAGGAATAAATTAAAGCCGAGCGCCGAAAGTTCCCTCCCGAGCACCTGCCCGGCTTGCTGGGCCAGGGAAGGGGACCAGGTGGCGCCAAGCGTCATCTGGTTGGGTTGGTCGCTGAGACCACTCAGGATTTGGCTGTCGCTGTCACCATTTTGTTCGATGCCAATAAAGAGCGGCACATAGGCTGGCAGTCCGCCGCTGAGACTTGTGTTTGGGGATGGCTGGGATTTTTCCCAGGCTGCCGTCTGCATAGCGGCAATCAGGTCATAGGCCGCTGGCAGAGTGTCTGTTCCGGAAAAGTTGTCGTGGTCCGCGCGCAGCACAAAGCCGCCGATGTGATGGGCTTTGATGAGGTCAAGCAGGGCAGAACCTTCGCTGATGTTGCTGCCGTTGAATGTAATCAGGAAGAGCTGCCCCACTTTTTCGGCGGGGCTCATTGAAGACAGCAGCGTCTCTGCTTGGAACTGAGTGTTTGCCTTTGCGGAAACAGGCAGCATGGCAAGCAGCAAACTGAGCGCCAGGAAAAATCCAAGCGCGCGGTGGGCTTTCATGTTCTGCCTTCCAGTACGGCGCGCGCCGCGGCGGGATTATTGCAGATGATGCCATCCACGCCAAAAGCGCGCAGACGCAGCAGGGCTTGCGGGTCGTCAACAGTCCAGGTATTCAGTTGTTTGCCGCGCGCGTGCAGCTGTTCAGTCATCTCCCGCGTCACATCTTCGTAATAAGGATGCAGAGCCTGGTAGGGGAACAGCCGTCCCAATCCCCCCAGCATGCGCTGGTCTGCCGGGGAGACCAGCAGCCCGCGTTGAATTTTTGGATTGATGTTATGCGCTTTACTGAGGTTGATGGGATTAAAGGAGGAGAGCAAAACGGATTCTTCAAGATGAAATTGTTCCGTTAACTTAATTACACGCCTGGTCAGGTCGTCGAAGGGGCGCGCGTAGTTCTTGAGTTCCACGTTGATGCGCATTTTGCCGCCCACTGTTTCAAAAACTTCAGCCAGCGTAGGCAGTTTTTCCCCGCGGAATTCTTCGCCAAAGCGCGTGCCGGCATCCAGCTCCCGCAGGGCTGCCAGGGGCATCTCCGCCACTTTTCCGCTGCCGTCCGTGGTGCGGTCGACAGTAGAATCATGAATCACAAGCAGTTCTTTATCCTGGCTGAGCATCACATCCAGCTCAATGCCGTCCGCGCCGGCTTGCAAGGCCAGCAGGAAAGCCGCCAGCGTATTTTCTGGCGCTAAGGCACTGGCTCCTCTGTGGGCGTAGATGAGGGGAAATGGCTTCTCTTCCATTGCAATAAATTATAGCATGCGCTTGCTGATGAGCAGCTTGGTAAGATAGGAATAGCCCGGCTTAAAATACAAGCAGCGGTCCGTCGTTACCGCTGCTCGTACCTGGAGGAGAAAGATCGAAAACGTTCGTCTGTGTCGTTCCGCAGCCAGGCATCCAATCTGGCTGTTGCTGTTTTTTCCTAGCAAAACAGCTTACCGTCTATCCTTATGGCTTAATACTATCAATATATCCTGTGATTTCACCAAAGAAAAGCTTAGAGAAAGCTGTGAAAAAGCTTGTCACAGGATTTTCACAGCCGGGGAAGGTATATTGTGTTATATATCAATGAGCAATAATTACCTTTAGGATGCTGCGCGATGCCAAAAGTACTGATTACAGATGATGACCAAAAACTGCTGAAGATGCTCAAACGCACGCTCGCTTATGAAAACATGGACGTGTTGACGGCCTCGAACGGGGTGGAAGCGCTCGAGATCGTCCGGGATCAGCAGCCGGATGTGATGATCCTGGACTGGATGATGCCGGAAATGGACGGATTAGAGCTTATTGAGCGGCTGCGCGATATGAACAAACGCCTGCCAATCCTGATGCTTACCGCCCGCGACGCCATTGAGGACCGCGTGGATGGATTGGAAAGCGGCGCGGATGATTACCTGGTTAAGCCCTTCGCGCCGGCTGAATTGGTGGCGCGCGTGCATGCCTTACTACGGCGAATTGAAACTCGCCCGGACGACACGGTTGCGCAATACGGGGATCTCAAGCTTGATCCCGTTCAACACGAAGCTTGGCGCGGCGACAGATTGCTGGACCTGACGGTGACAGAGTTCAATCTGCTGCACTATTTCCTACGCCATCCGCGCCAGGTGCTGGAACGCAGCCAAATTCTGACTGAAGTATGGGGATACGACTTTGGCGGTGACAGCAACGTTCTGGAAATATACATAAGCTACCTGCGCAAGAAAATTGAAACTGAAGGAGAACCCCGACTGATTCAGACTGTCCGCGGCATCGGCTACGTCTTGCGCGAGGAATAATGTCGATCCGGGCGCGTTTTACCCTGCTCTATAATCTAATTCTTTTTATCACGCTGCTTGTTTTTGGCGGGGCTCTGTACGGTATTCAATCCAGCAGCACGCTGAACAGCCTGAAAAAAGACCTGATTTACAGCAGCGACGCGGTGGCAATTAACCTGGTGCCGATGATTCTAGCCAACCCGCCGGGTTTGGGTCCTTATACCTCTGCGGACCCAAAGACTTTTGAAAGTTTGTCCAACGCTGAGGCGATCAGAAGCCTGCGCGAGCGTGAGATTGTGCGCGTTTTAAACGCCGAAGGCGAGTTGATAGCTGCTCCATACGGTGTGGCTGAAGAAGGCCTGCCTCTCACTGAAATTGGGCATTCGCAGCTCTTACAAGGCCAGGTGTGGTGGGAGACCGCGCGTCTCGATGAGAATCTGCTCATTCTGAATCGACCGGTGATTTTGGATGGGAAACTCTCGATGATTGTGCAGGTAGCCCGACCCCTGACGGAACGCGAACGCAGCATGGATGCCTTGCGCAGCACTTTAATTGCCGCCATCTTGCTGACCATGTTCGCGGCTGTCGCCATTGGGTGGTTCTTTTCAGGCTACGTTCTAAAGCCCATCCAGGAGATTTCTCAGACCGCCCGCCAAATTGGTGAGGAACAGGACTTCTCGCGCCGGGTTGTTTACCAGGGTCCCCAGGACGAGGTTGGTCAGCTGGCAGTGACATTTAATACCATGCTTGGCAAGCTGGAAGATGCCTACGAAGTAAAAGCGCGCGCATTGGAAATGCAAAGAGCGTTTGTCGCGGATGTATCACACGAGCTCCGCACGCCGCTGACCACATTGCGTGGGAACCTGAGTTTGCTCTCCCATCAACCGGCTGTTCCACCAGAAGAGCAGGTTGATATTCTTAAAGATATGGTGGATGAGACCGAACGGATGATTCGCCTGGTTAGCGCGCTGCTGGAGCA
>JAGOML010000058.1:0-9318 GCA_017993575.1 Anaerolineaceae bacterium
ATGTCGTCCACGGCAAGTTTTTCGCCGTACTTTTTAACCAGATTACGGACCTCTAACATCGTGCCCACGATGTACCTCCAAAGCTTAAGTGATACTCAATAACATACAGGAAAGAACTGAAATATTACCCCGAATTTTACCTCAAAGTTAAAGGTAAACAACCACCAGGCGCAGCTTCGCGGAATGCGAGGGTGCATCCGGTAAAGAAAGGAAATGTTTCGGATGGAGAAGCGCGCTTTACGGTTCGGGGTCCTGCTCCAGCAGCCCATAGTAAGGGTAGATTCCCTGGCTGGCGAGACCTTCGATGACGTCTGAGCTGAGCATTTCCGCGGCGTGGTAGTGCAGCCCAAAACGCCGCTGAATTTCCGATAGTGAGCCAGCTTTTTCAGCCGCGCGGATAATTTCGTCGCATTTGTTTTCGTTGTACGTCGTACAAAGCGCCGCGCGGAATTCGTCCAGCAGCGCCTGGCGCTTGTGCGGGTCTGCAGGCAGCGAGAAGCGCATCCCAGAGTACTTGCGGTCGTACGCTTCGCTGATTTTCTCAGCACTCAACGTGGGATAAGCGCCGCGAAAAACCACCATATCCTGGTCCAGCTTCTTGCGCGGAACAGCCAGGGTCTTGGGGTAACCCAGGCTTAACAAGAGCACCGGCGCGGCAAGCATGGGCAGCTTGTAGAGCTCCGCAATGGCTGGAATGCACTCCAGAATGGTGCCGACGTAGCAGCCGCCAATGCCGTAAAGCCAGGCGGCGGTTTCCACGCTCTGCGCAGCGCAAACCACATCATCCATAGCAATCATAAAGTGGCGGTAACTCTTATTGCAGGTGAACGGCGCGTTGTTCTTGCGGCTGTAGACCGCCAGCTTGTGCCAATCCAACAGGAAAATCAGGTTAACTGGCGCTTGCGCGATAAAGCTTTGCCCGCCGCACAGCTGAGCCAGCTGTTGGTTTTTCAGTCGGTTTTTTTCAACAATAATGGAATAAGGCTGCAGATTACCGCCGGTCGCGCTGTTAATGCCAGCTGCCAGCACTTCATAAAGGATTTCCTCAGGAACCGGCTCCTCTTTAAAATTACGCACGGATTGGCGTGATTGCATCAAACCTACTGCCCAGTCCGCTTTATCCAAATCTCTCTGCATACTTCTACCTCGCTGCTCTTACACCTCTATTTTAATGGATAAAGGCAGTTATTAGGGCAGCAAAAAACAATTACAACCCCAATTATCGTTGAATTTCCGCGATATCGCGGTCAATACCCTGAATTATTGGAACAGAAATGCCTTATTCCTCGGCGTCCCGGGAATATTTCTCGTCCAGTTTAGCCAGCAGGAAAGAAACCACACCGCCTGCCATGAAGAGCAGCGCGCATACGGCGATCATGCCCAAACCACGCACGCCTGCGGGAATAATCGCCAGCGTGGAACCGACCACGATGCCCAGGATAATGTGATACATCAAGGCGTAGAACTTTTTGAAGAGCCAGGAAACCAACTTGGCGAATAGCAGCACGCAAGCCAGACCGCCCAGCGCCAGCGGAATAATGACTCCGAAATCCAAGCGGCTGATGCCGCTGGCCATGGGTTCATACAAACCCAGATAAATCAGGAAGTTTGAGGGGCTCATCCCAGGCACAACCACGCCCAAACCAATCATCGCGCCGCTCAGCAGCCAGCTGCCAAAGTTTTGCGCCATCTGCACGCTGCGGATGTTTGCCAGCCAACGCATCAGGAACAAGGTTCCAAGCGCCACGATAGCCAGCAAGCCCCAGTGCCAGGCTTTGCGCCCTTGTTTTCCAGATGCTTTGATGAGCGAGGGGAAGGTGCCGGCAATGAAACCGATGAATAGCCAGGTAAACTGCGCCGGATAATGCCCGAAAGCCCATTCCACAACCTTAGAGAAGGCCAGCACGCCCAGAATTCCGCCGATACCTACCGGTAAAAAGTAAACCAGGTTCTTCAGGAACTTTTCGCGCAGGTTTCCAAGCCAGCGCATTAAGGGTTCATAAATACCAAACACTACTGCCAACACGCCGCCTGAAAGCCCAGGGGTAATAAACCCAATCCCAACCAGGATGCCTTTAAGGAGCCGCAGAATCCAATCTGTTAACAGCGGCTTTGGTCGGGTTATTGTTTCATTTGTCATCCAATTGCTCCTGCCGAGAATTACTTAAGCCCCCCAATTATAGCCCCAAGCCCCGAGTTGGTGTTTATTTAGGATAAGCGTCACACCAGTATTAACCCGAGTATCCAGAAGACAATTACCGCAAGAATAATCCACGCGAAGCGCCCCGCTGCGCGTTTATCCGTGGGGTCTTTCCATATATAACGTTTGGAAAGCAAGATAACCGCGATGTTGATCAGATATACCAGCGGAATGACTGCGCTGATGAGGATGAATATAATTGGGTCAGACATTTCGTTCTTCGCCAGCACGGCGTACCCGATCATCGCAATTACCCAGATAATGCCGCCCAAATAGCCCGGCGCGCTCTTAATTCCGTGCGTCGCACGCAAGCGCGCTACAAACATTCCCAACAATATGATGACAGCCAGGCAGCCAGCCAACAACCACAACGCGCTCAATGCTGATCTCATGTGTTTTTCTCCGAATTTCTCTGCGGCTAATTATACCCAAGGCCAATCCCAGCCTGTTTGAGTCAGATGTAAAGCTTGTATAATCGGATGAAATGGAAATTGCTTTGTGCTACACTCAACTCACCAAATGTCCAAAAGCAAGCGTTTGTTCACAAAGAGGTGACGAATGGAACAACTGCCCGGAAGAAAATGGGTGTGTAATGTATGCGGATTTTCCGCTGAAGGTGAAACCCCACCAAACAGCTGCCCGCAGTGCGGCACGGACCGCGACCACTTCGAGGAAGTTTACCCGCCTGGCACGCGCTATCTAATAATTGGCGCGGGTATCGCTGGAGTCAGCGCGGCAGATTCAATTCACCAGGCAGATTCCACCGCAAATGTCGTGCTGCTTTCCGATGAAACAGAGCTGCCCTATTTCCGCATGAACCTCACCCGCTACCTGGCAGGGGAATTGGATGACAGCAAGCTTGATTTGCATTCGCGCGCGTGGTACCTCGAAAATCACATCGAACTGCATCTGAACAGCAAGGTGGTAGACATAGACCCGCGGGAACGGCGGGTTTCTACAGCCGATGGGCTCAGTTTTGATTATGACGTGCTGGTGATGACCACTGGTGCGTCCCCCTTTGTTCCCCCGTTCCCGGGCGCAAATCTGGCTGGCGTGCAAACCCTGCGTACCCTGCGGGATGCCAATGCCGTCCTGTCGGTTTGTTCCAGACCGGTGAACGTGGTGTGCATTGGCGGTGGGCTGCTTGGGCTTGAGGTCGCGGGTGCAATTTCCAAGCGCGGCGCGCAAGTGAGCGTCGTAGAAAGTTTGCCCTGGCTGCTGCCGCGCCAACTCGACCAGGCTGCCAGCCGGCTGCTGCAGCAAAAAATTGAAGCCATGGGAATCACTGTCTACACCGGCGCGAAAACCAGAGCGCTGGTGGGATATGAACACGTTGAAGCCGTAGAACTGGAAGACGGCAGTTCGCTGCCGGCAGACCTGGTAATCATCAGCGCGGGCGTCAGCGCGAATCTGGAACTCGCCCGTAAAGCCGGGCTGTCCATCAATCGCGGTATCCTGGTAGACGACACAATGCGCACCTCCGACCCAAACATTTACGCCGCCGGGGATGATACCGAACACCAGGGCCGCATGTACGGCTTGTGGGTGCCAGCCAAAAGCCAGGGAGCAATCGCGGGATTTTCCGCCGCGGGCAAACCCGCCAAGTTCGCCAGCGATCCCCCTTCCGCGCGCCTGAAGGTGCTGGGGATTGATTTGTTCAGCATCGGCGAGATTACCCCGGCGGAGGGAGATGTGGTGCTTGTCGAAGAAAATAACGGCAACTACGCCAGCTTCCTTTTCCGCGGCGGCATCCTGCGCGGTTCCATCTTGCTTGGCGATGCCTCTCTGGCGGCCGCTGTCAAAAACGCGGTCGAAGCGCAAAAGGATTTCAGCGCCGAGCTGGCGCGCGGAATCAACGCTGCATCGTTTAAACAAGTGATAAAATCCTGAACAACATTTATCGAAACAAAAAAGCAGATGTTACCCAGGCATCTGCTTTTTTCGTTGATAGACAAGATTACTAGGTTTAAAAACGGCGCAGTGTAAGCCCGGGATGTGAAGGACGGATTTCCAACGCGCCTGCAGGAAGCTTATAAAGGCGCGATAGTTTTTCCGCAGTCAGCAACTTTGCTGGCTCTCCTACGGTTACCGCGCCACTGCCATCCACCAGGACGGTTTCATCGCTGACTGCCAGGGCAATGTCAGGATCATGCGTGGTCATCAGGATGGTCGTGCCGTCCTGCCGCAGGTCGGAAAGCGTCTGCATCAGGCGGTATTTGTTGCCCAGGTCCAGATGCGCGCTGGGCTCATCCAGCAGCAGCACGCGCGGTTCCTGCGCCAGGGCGCGCGCAATGAGCACCAACTGCCCTTCCCCGCCGCTGAGCTGGTCCACATACGCGCCAGCCAGCTCCGGGATGCCCGCCCTGACCAGCGCTTGCCGCGCTGCCAGTTCGTCCGCTGCCCCCGGCGCGCCAAATAGCGCCAGGTGCGGCGCGCGCCCAAACAGGACATATTCCAGAACTGTGTAGGAATACGGCTGGCGTTCTATCTGCGGCACCAAGGAGACTCGCCGGCCCAGCTCCGCGCGGGAATAATCCTGCAGCAGCCGGTTTTCCAGCAAGACGCGGCCGGCTGAAGGCTGGAGCCAACCCAAGGCCATGTAAAGCAAGGTTGTCTTTCCGATTCCATTCGGCCCAAGCACGACCGTGAGTGTGCCGCGGCGCAGTTGATAGTTCAGGTCACTGAAAATCGGCCTGCCGTGCGGATACGCAAAGGCGACATGTTCAAAGCTTAAGAGGCTGGCGCTCATGCGCGCACCCCCTTGCCCAGTCCGCGCGCCATCAAAATTATGAATATCCCAGCCCCCAACAGCGAGGTGAGAATACCAAGCGGGATTTCTCCGGCCATCAGCATGCGCGCCAGGTTATCACAGATTACTCCAAAAGCCCCACCCAGCAGGATTGCTGCGGGCAGGTTTCGACGCGTATCCGAGCCGACCAGGCGCCGGGCAATGTGCGGGATGATCAGACCAATCCAGCCAACCATGCCGGCTACAGAAATAATTGCCGAGGTGGCCAGAACCGCCGCAACCATCATCACCAAGCGTTCGCGCCGCGGTGCCGCGCCGAGGGAAAAGGCGGTGGTTTCATCCAAAGCCAGCAGGTTCAAACGCCAGCGGAAGGCAAAAATGAGCGCCAAACCCGCCAGGCAGGCGGGCAGCACCGCCCAAAACTTATCCCAGGTAAGGCTCGCGAGTCCGCCCAGCATCCAAAAGGTGATTTCGGGCAGTTGGCGCAGCGGGTCAGCCAAGTATTTGACAATCCCCAGCCCGGCAGAAAATAGCGCCGAAACCGCGATGCCCGCCAGTACCAGGCGCAGCAGCCAGCTCCCCACGCGCATGCGACGCGCTAGCAGGTACGAAAAACCCAGCCCCGTGAATGCAAAAATTGCCGCCATCCCCTGCACAGCCGCGGCGGAAGCAGAAAAGAAAACAATCGCCAAAGCCGCCCCAAAAGCCGCCCCCTGCGAAACGCCCAGAAATCCGGGTTCGACCAAGGGGTTGGCAAAAATCATCTGAAAGACCGTGCCGGAAGCCGCCAGCACCATACCCAGCAGCAGGGCTGTCAGCAGGCGCGGCAAGCGCACATTGATGACCAGCAATTGAGCAAGCTGGTTTTCCCGCAGCTGGCTTATGCGCAGAAAACCCACCTGGGGATAGCGCCCCAGAAAGACTGACAAAACCAGCAGCAAGAGCAGGGCAAGTGCCAGAAAAACCCACACCCATTTTTTCTGGGTGTTCTCGGGTTGGGCTTTCAGAAGGGAAGCATCGTCGTTCAATCAAGGTCTCCCTGGGTAATTGGCAGAATGTTCGCGTCGTACACATCCGCGCTAATTCCGTAAGCAGATTGATAGAATTCGCGCGCGGTCCGCAAGACATCCACCTGGCCAAACTCAGTGGGGTGCAAGCGGGCAGCCAACCACTTCAGGCCCAGCAGCCAGCGGGTATCCGGCTGGTCCCAGCTGTATACATCCTTGGGGAAACCGAATAATTGGCCTTCTTTCACGGCTCGCAGGAGCTGCCACTGCGGGTCCTGCTTCAGCTGGTCTGTGACCAGGCTCGGGTCCTCCGCATAAGCAATAATGAGAATTAGGCCGGGATCCCAAGCTGCCACTTGTTCAATTGTCACTTGCGCCCACCCCCCTCCGGGATTGGCATCCAGCCAGGCGGGGCTGCCGCCAGCCAATGTCACCATCAATGTCTGCATCCAGCTCACCGGCGGCACTTTAAACGCTACCGCGCCGTCTTCATCGGAGTACTGAAGCACGAGCACGCTTGGTTTTACGGCAGCCGCGGGTACTTTCTGATTTATTTCGTCCACGGCGCTTTCGTAAAGCTTGATGAGCTCCTGCGCGCGCGCGGCATTGCCAAAAACCTGCCCAAGCACAGCCAGGTCGCGCGAGTATTGCTCGGGGGTCTCAAAATCCAGATATACCACCGGAATGTTAAGGGCCTCGATTGGGGCTCCGAATTTCTCAGCCTGAGAACTCTTCAGCAGCACCAGGTCGGGCTCGGCAGTAAGGAACTGTTCCACGCCGGCATCGCGCTTCAGGAATGCCTTGTCAGGATACTGCGGGTCCAGGAGCTTAATGAAATTCAGGTCGCCTTGCACAGCGTCCTCAAACGCCACCACGCGCTCCTTTGCTTCCGGGAACATGTAGAGCGCGTCCAGAATCATCAGCGAAGCTTTGCCTGTCACCGCGATGCGCTGGGGCAGTTTGTCCAATTTCACCTGGCGACCTAACGCGTCGACAACCACAATTGGCCCGGCTGCCTGAGGTGCCTGTGTTTGCGCAGCCTGAGAGCACGCCGATAACAGCAGGCTGCAGAAAAGAAATATAGCTGCAATTTTTTTCATTGTTGGGTCCAATCAATCGAAGTATTTTGTGTTTCAACTAAGAAATCCAGAATGCTTTGGATTTGCATTTGCCTGAAGCGCCGAACCCGTCCTTCGAAAGCTGAACCGGTCAGGTTGAGCTCCTCCTGCGCTTTCAGCCACCTCTGCGCGGCGTTTATCTGCTCTGAGTAGAGCGCGCTGCGATTTTCCGGGCTCAGTTCGGAGAAGAAAAAGAGCTTCGCGAACCATTCCTGCCGGAATTCACGCGCGGAGGAGACAGGCGACTGCAGCCAGCGTGAAAAAACAGCTTCTCCTTGCGCTGTCAGCGCGAACATTTTGCGGTCAGGCGCGTTTTCCGCGCTTTCCAACCGGGCGGAAAGCAAACCAGTCTGCTCGAGCTTGTTTAGCGCGGCATACAACCTGCCTGGCTTCACCTTCCAGATAATCCCCAGGTTTTTATCCCAGTTTTGCAGAATATCGTAGCCGTATTGAGGCTTATGGCGAATTAAGCCCAACAGGGTGTATTCAAGGTGGAGCGGTAAAGCGGCTCTGGGGGACATGCAGGTTCCTCGCTATTCATATTATGAATAGCAGGGATTTTATCATACTTCCGTATGAAAGGGGAAAATCTAATGCAAAGCGCCTGCTAACACTTTATTGCGCCAGGCCTTTAGCGCCGAAAAGCCTGCTGATAGACCGCGAGCACCCGGTCGCGCGCCAGGTTGTGCTCCACGATTGGCAGCGGATAGTCCACCCCCACGCGGCAGCCGGCTGCAGCTTCCTGTTTAGCGGGCATTTCCCACGGCGTGTGGATAAACTGGTCTGGCACGCCGCGCAGCTCTGGCACCCAATGGCGCACATAAGCCCCGGCGGGGTCAAACTTGCGCCCTTGCAGGATGGGATTAAACACGCGGAAGTAAGGCGCGGCATCCGTGCCTGTGCCTGCCGTCCACTGCCAGCCGCCGTTGTTGGAGGCCGGGTCGCCGTCCACCAACTGGCGCATGAACCAGGCTTCGCCTTCCTGCCAGCTAACCAGCAGGTGCTTGACCAGGAACGAGGCGGTAATCATCCGCGCGCGGTTGTGCATCCAGCCCATGCTTGCCAGCTGGCGCATGCCGGCGTCCACCACCGGGTAACCGGTGCGCCCTGCTTGCCAGGCTGCCAGGTCCTGCGGGGCTTGGCGCCAGCGGATTTGATTCCCAGCCGGCGCGAAAGCCTCAGTTAGCACCCGGGGATAATGGTAGAGGATGGAAAGGTAGAATTCGCGCCAAATCAGCTCATTCAGCCAGGTCTCCGCGCCGGCGCGAGCGCTTTCTGTTTGCGCGCCCGCCCATGCTGTGCGTGCTGCCTGGGCAGCCTGGCGGGCAGAAAGCATGCCAAAACGCAAATATGGGGAGAGCGTGGAGGTTCCATCAAGGTCCATGCGGTCCCGGTCGGTTTTATAGGCATAGATTGGTCCGTCCAGAAATGCGTCCAGGCGGCGCAGGGCTTCTTTTTCGCCCGCGGGGAAATTTGCAGGGGTTGGCATATCCGGCAGCGCGGCGGTGGGCAGCGCGGGAAGAGCTGGAAGCGCGCGGGGCTTTTGGGCGCGCGTTGAGGGCGCTGGCAGGGCTTTCCAGGCGCGGCTGAAGGGAGTGAAGACAGTATAGGGGCTTCCGTCTGCTTTGAGAACAGACCCGAGGGGCTGGCCGCCCACCCCAGGCAGAAGGCTCAGGTTGGCGCGGCTGCCCACGGCACGGTCGCGCGCGCGGGCGCAAGGGGAGGCGTCTTCCTCAGCAAAAACGGGCACTCCGCCAAGTTCTTCGACCAGGCGTGGGATTTCTTCGACCGGGTCCCCGCTGCGAATGAGGAGGCCTGAACCGAGCGCGCGCAGGTCTTCCGCCAATGCGCGCAAGCCGGCGAACAAAAACGCCTGCCGGCGCTCGGCGGGCTTTGCCAGCAAGCTTGGGTCCAATACGAAAACCGGCACAAATGCGCCGCCAGCCTGAAGGGCGGATTGGAAAGCGAGATTGTCAGTCAGTCTAAGGTCCCGGCGTATCCACCAGATTGCCATGCGCGTCCTTTCGATGCTGGGTTTTGTGCGTAGGATAATTTTACCCGAAAGGTGGGAGCGCCTGAGCTTAATCGCTGGGAGCGGGATTTGTGGGTGGACAAAAAAGCGGGGGTTTGCTATAATCTGTGCACTTCGGGCGCGTAGCTCAGTTGGTTAGAGCGCACGGTTCACATCCGTGAGGTTCGGAGGTTCGAGCCCTCTCGCGCCCATGTTTTTATTTTAATCCCCAG
>JAGOML010000059.1:0-9240 GCA_017993575.1 Anaerolineaceae bacterium
TCCATTTCGCTGGGAATTATCAGCAGCGCCTATCAACTGGAAATTTTTCGCGGCGCGATTCTTTCTGTTAGCGGTGAACAAATGATGGCAGCCCGGGCGGTTGGATTGTCCAAAATGCAGGCCATCCGCTACGTCGTTCTCCCGCAGATGATCCGGCTGGTAATCCCGTCCTGGTCCAATGAGGCGGCGATTGTCATCAAAGACTCCTCGCTGGTGTACGCGATCGGCGTGCCTGAGATTCTGCGCCGGGCTCAGCTCATCAGCGCGAGCACCCAACAGCCTTTCCTTGCGTACATCACCGCCGCGCTGATTTACTTCACCCTTGTTTTCATTACCAACCGCGTTTTGGGGCGGGTCGAACGTAAACTGAGCATTCCTGTCAACCCTTAGCCCCCGGAGCCTCCGATGAGCAAACCTATCCTTACCGTCAAACAGCTTACCAAACGCTACGGCAGCAATACCATTTTTGAGAACATTGACCTGACCGTCAACGAAGGCGACACAATTGTCATCATCGGCCCCAGCGGAACTGGTAAAAGCACCTTGCTGCGCTGCCTGAATTTGCTGACCAAACCAGACGGCGGGCAAATCTGGCTGGATGATCTGGAAATCACCGCCAAAGGCACGGACGAGGATCATGTGCGGCAGCATATCGGCATGGTTTTTCAGAATTTTCTGCTGTTCAACCACCTGACTGCCCTGGAAAACGTCAAGCTGGGCTTGGTGCGGGTTAAGCACATGCCGGAAAAAGAAGCTGAGAAAAAAGCTGTGGAAGAACTTTCCCGGGTTGGCCTTTCAGACCGCGCAGGGCATTATCCGGGCCAGCTTTCCGGCGGTCAGCAGCAGCGAGTGGGGATTGCCCGCGCGTTGGCGATGGACCCGCGCGTAATGTTGTTTGATGAACCCACCTCGGCGCTGGACCCCGAGCTGATTGGCGAGGTGCTGGAAGTGATGCGTAAGCTGGCTTTGGACGGCATGACGATGGTGGTGGTCACGCACGAGATGGGCTTCGCGCGGGAGGTTGCGGATCGGATCGTCTTTATGGAAAAAGGCAGCATCGTTGAGCAAGGCTCGCCGGATGAGCTGTTTTACCACCCGAAATACGAGCGCACGCGTGAGTTTCTGTGGAAGATTACCGAGCTCTACGGTAAGAAAGAAGCGGAATCTTAAATGGAATGGCTGCAGCTGCTGCAGAGGTTTTTTAGCGATTTTATGCGGGGCGCCGGCGTCACGCTGGAATTGACCGCTGTTGGCCTTACGCTGGGCTTTGTGCTTGGGCTGCTCCTGGCGCTGGCGAAAGTCTACGCGCCGCGCTGGCTGAGCGGCATTGCCACGGCTTACATCGAGCTTTTTCGCGGCACCCCCCTGCTTGTTCAACTATTCCTGATTTATTACGGCTTGCCTTCGCTGGGAATCACTTTATCCCAAAACCTTTCCGCCTACCTGGCTCTTGGTTTGAACAGCGCCGCTTACCAGGCCGAATACCTGCGGGGCGCGATTCAAGCTATCGGTCCTTCCCAAATGATGGCCGGCCGTTCGATTGGTTTATCGCGCTGGCAGACAATCCGCCACATTATCCTTCCACAGGCTCTCAGGCTCGCGCTGCCTTCCTGGTCCAATGAGCCAATTTCTCTGCTCAAGACCACCGCTGTCGTCTTTCTGATTGCTGTGCAGGATTTAATGGCAAAAGCCAAACGCACCGCCACCATCACCTACAACCCAATTGCCAGTTACCTGGCCGTGGCGGCAGTTTACCTGGTGATGGTCTTTGTCCTGAACGCGCTGTTAAAGTGGATGGAACGCAAGACAAAAATCCCAGGCTTTGACATCGACGTAAAGCGCGTATAACAAAAATTATTACCCAAAAGTTGACCACAGCAAGCGGCTGGCGCTCGTCTTTTTAAGCCGCGCGCAGTGTGTTGTTAGAGCTAAGTCATCTTGTTCTGGAGAGCGGCGGCGAAAGCGGCCGTTTATTTTTGCGCAATGAAAAAAGGCGCTCCTGTTTTTAATGGGCGCCTTTTTATTAGCGTATTGCTTTCTACGCGCTTCGGAGTTTTACTCTTCCCTTGGGGGCTCCACAGGGGGAGTCTCAGAGGTGGGACTGGCGTCCACCCATCCGCCGCTTTGCTCAACAGGCTGAGAAGGAGCTTCTGTGTCAAACGCTGCTCCTGGCTCCACCCACTCCCCGCTGGCTTCCGCGGGAACAGGTTGTTCTGAGATGACATCGGCTTCTACAGGCTGCGCTGGGGCTGCATCCTGGGAGGGCGCCGCGGCGCCTTGCGGCTTCTCCGGAGGATTCTGAGCACGTAAGACTTCCAATTCTTGCTGGTGTTCCGCTTTTTGGGCAATCAGCGCGGTGATTTTCTCGCAGATTGCCCGAATCGGCTCATCTGTCAGAGCGCCCTGAGAATACATTTCGTAAGTGCGTTCAGCCAGGATAGTCTTTTGGATCCCTATCTGGCTTTCCAGGTCGTGAATCTGCGCCTGGATGTGCAGAATTTGCGTCTGTTGTTTAACTTTCCAGGAGACAATGGAGGCATAGTGGGTAAGATCGTCTGAAAGCGGCATATCACTTTTCCTTTCTTGATAAGACGGTGAATTAATCATATCGCTGATTTCGTTTTATCGCGCGGCCTGTGCAAGCTGCTGCCGGGCTTCCTTTGGGTATAATCATCAGGCAAGGATGCTTTCAAAACCAAACATCATTCAGACAAAGGTTCGGTGACACATGGCTCTTTTTCGCGTTGATCATTCTTCCGTGTGCGTAAAAGTCAATCTCCCACTTTACATGATCCTCCCCAGCCCGGGCAGCCTGAAAGAAAAGACCCTGGCGGATTTTCGGGTGCTTTTTCTGCTGCATGGGTTATCTGATGACGCCAGCGCCTGGCAGCGTTATACCAATATCGAAATTCTGGCGCGCGAGCTGGACCTGGCTGTCATCATGCCCAGCGGTGGACGCAGCATGTACAGCGATATGAACAATGGGCAGGCATACTTCAGCTATCTCACTGAAGAACTGCCGGAATACCTGAGAAAAGTGTTCTATCTTAACTTAAGTCGCGAAAATACCGCCATTGCCGGGCTTTCCATGGGCGGCTACGGCGCGTTCAAAGCCGCGCTGCTGCGCCCGGATCTCTATTCCGCGGCTGGCAGTTTTTCGGGCGTGTTGGGTCTGCAGTACCTTCCCAGGATTGAGGATGAAAGCATGCGGGTCGAGTTCACGCATTTATTCGGCGACCTTCAGCGGGCTGCCGGCGGCAAAGATGATCCCTTGGTTTGGCTGGAGCAAGCCGCGAAAAACCCCTTGGACTATCCCCGCCTGTATGCTTCCTGCGGTAGACAGGATGAGCTGCTGCCGCTTAACCGCATCTTTCATCAACACGCGCTGGAAATGGGTATTCCTTTGACCTACGTAGAAGAAGATGGAATTCACGATTGGTTTTTCTGGCAAAGCCAGATTGCCCACTTTCTGACACAGTTTTGGCCGTTGCCCAAATAAAGCGCGATAGCTAATTAGTAGAGTAGAATCAAGCTATGAGCGAAACCGATATTCCCAATTCCGGGAAAAAAATCCGCCTCACAGCCCTTTCCAGCTGCGCTGGCTGAGCTTCGAAACTGAACGCGGAAACGCTGGCGCAGGTGCTGCGCCCTCTACGCTTAGTTTTTTCACCAGAAGATTACCCCAATCTGCTGGTTGGTTTGGATTCCGCGGATGACGCGGCGGTGTGGAAGCTGGATGAGACTCGCGCGCTGGTTTTTACCACTGACTTTTTTACGCCTGTGGTAGATGACCCCTATGATTACGGCGCGATCGCCGCGGCCAACAGCCTTTCGGATGTGTATGCCATGGGCGGAGCGCCGTTTCTGGCATTAAATATTGCCGCTTTCCCGCCTGACCTGCCGGTGGAAATTAGCATGGAAATCATGCGCGGGGCAGCGGAAAAAGCGCGCGAGGCGGGTGTAGTCATCGCTGGAGGGCATACCATTCAGGATAAGGAGCCAAAATTCGGGTTGGCAGTCCTCGGAATACTTGAGTCCACCGCGCTCCTGACCAAAGGCGCTTTGAGACCCGGCGACCATTTATTCCTCACCAAACCACTGGGTTTTGGCGTCACCACCACCGCCCACAAACGCGGATTGGTCTCCGAAGCGGAACTGGCCGAAGTTGTTGGGTGGATGAAGAAACTAAACAAAGCAGCGGGTGAACTGGCGGGGGGATGCGAGCTCAGCGCCGCGACCGATATTACCGGTTTTGGGTTATTGGGGCATTTGTCTGAGATGACCGAGGCTTCAGGCTGCGGCGCGCAATTGCGCATGAGCGCTGTGCCGCTTATTTCTTGCGCCCTGAAATACGCGCGAGCCTATACCTTCCCCGGCGGCGCCAGCGACAACCGGTTGTTTGTTGAGCATCTCGTAAGTTTTGCCGATGAAATCCCGGAAGAAGAACGCATGCTCTTGTTTGACCCGCAAACCAGCGGCGGTTTGCTGATCGCGGTTCCGTCAGAAAAGCTTGAAATCTTCCAACAATCCGCCAAGCAAAGCGGCACACCGGTCTGGGAGATCGGGTCCGCTGAGGCAGGTACTGGCATTCGGGTGCTCGGCTGAAAACACTCAAATACCAGCGCCTTTTGGCCTCGTAATAGCCAAATCTGGCTGTTTTTACCAAATTCGTTGACAAGCGTCGTAGATGTGCTATACTGATTAAAGCTTTATTAACACGCGTTAATGGATTCTTTACCTCGGTGGTGAATGGAAAAAAGGGTCACAAGTCACGATGTAGCAGAGCTTGCGGGAGTTTCGCGAACAACTGTCTCGTTTGTGTTTGACGATACCAAACAGTTTTTTGTCCGGCCGGAAACCCGCCAAAGGGTTAAAGAGGCTGCCCGCAAATTAAGCTATTATCCGAACGCATCCGCAAGGGCGCTCGCTTCCAAGCAGGCAAAAGCCATTGGCTTGGTTATGACGCGCGACCCCCATTACATTGCAGCGGACAACTTCCTCCCCCAGATTATCGGTGGGCTTCTGGATGTGGTTAAAGAGAAACAAATCAGCCTGCTGATTGAATGGGTGGAGCCCGGGGAGCAAACCCACACCTACCTGAGCCTTACTCAGGCCAAGCACATCGACGGGATGATTTTGCTTACGCCGCGATTTGACGACCCTGGGCTAAAAGCGCTGGAACAGCTGGAGATACCCTGCGTTATTCTGGGGCAGGTGCCCGGCTCCAATTTGCCCTTTGTTGACGTTGACAACTGCGCGGCAGCGCACATGGCTGTCAACCATTTGATTGAACAGGGACATACGCGCATCGCCTGCATCACCAACGCCAAACTCAGTTACTCCTCAGCCAGCCAACGGCTGCAGGGTTACCGCCAGGCGCTGGTGGACGCAGGCCTGGACCTGGACGAAAGCCTTATCCGGGAAGCTGACTTTGACTCCGCAAGCGGCTATACCGCCATGCGCAACCTTTTGGACAGCGGCAGTGTATTTTCCGCGGTTTTCGCCGGCAGCGACGCCGTCGCGCTAGGCGCCATGGCGGCTATCCACGAAACGGGGCTCACAATCCCCAGGGATATTTCCATAGTAGGTTTTGATGATATCCCCGAAGCCGCTCATTACCATCCGGGATTAACGTCGGTCCGCGTACCGGCGAATGAAATTGCCAGGCAGAGCTGCCGCCTTCTCATGCAGTTGATGAAAGGTAAACCGCCTGCGGACACTTCCATCTTCCTACCCACTGAATTAATCTCCCGCCAATCCACGTGTGAGATAGAAAGGAGCTTAAAAGATAAGCAAGGAGAGAATCTCGTCCATTTCACTTAGTTTGAAACACTAATATTTAAAAGGAGAAACAATGAGATCGAAAAAGCAATTTATTTGGGCAAGCATCGCAATTTTGCTTGTCGCCAGCATCGTCCTGGCCGCCTGCGCCAAGACCGCCGAAGCCCCTGCGGCTGAGGAACCCGCGGGTGAAACCGTAGCCGCTCTGCCCCAGGGGCAGGAGCTGGCCAATGCCTATGCCGGGCAATACAAGGGGAAAGTCGTCACCATGGCAGGCCCCTTCACGGACCAGGATGAAGTTGTTTTCAACGACTCCATCAAGGCTTTTGAAGAAAAGACCGGCATTGACATCCAGTATGAAGGCTCCAAGGAATTTGAAGCCAACATCAACATTCGTCTGGATGGCGGCGACCGCCCCGACATCGTTGACTACCCGCAACCCGGTCTGCTCAAGTACGCCGTGGAAAAGGGCTATGCCATCGATATGAACACCCTGATCAATCCTGACTGGATCAAGACGAACTACAGCGATGCCTGGCAAGCTCTGGCCAAGATGACCGGCCCCAACGGTGAAATTGCTGCCGGTATTTGGGCGCGCGCCAATGGCAAGTCCTTCGTCTTCTATCCCAAGAAGGCCTTTGATGAGGCCGGCTATAAAGTGCCCGAGACCTGGGATGAGATGATGGCCCTCACGCAGCAAATTGCTGATGACGGCGACACCCCCTGGTGTATCGGTATCGAATCCGGCGCCGCGACTGGCTGGACCATGACCGACTGGATCGAAGACCTGATGCTGCGCGTTGCTGGCGGCGAAAACTATGATAAGTGGGTGGCTGGCGAACTGAAGTTTGATTCACCTGAGGTAAAAGAAGCCCTCGACTACATCGAAGCCATTTGGTTCAACGATGCCTATGTGTACGGCGGCCGCGCTGCTATCCCCACCATCAACTTTGGTGACGCCCCCAAACCCATGTTCGAAAATCCGCCCAAGTGCTGGTTCAACCGCCAGGGCAACTTTGTAACCACCTTCTTCCCCGAAGAATCCGTCGCTGGTGTAGATTACAGCTTCTTCTACCTGCCCGGCATCAAGGAAGAATATGGCAAGCCCGTCCTGGGCGCTGGCGACATTTACGCTGTCTTCAATGACAGGCCGGAAGTGCGCGCAGTCATCCAGTACTTCTCAACTGGCGAATCCCTCAAGGTTTGGGTTGAGAGCGGCGGCGCTATCCTGACCCACAACGACGCTTCCCTGGACTGGTACGTGGATCCTGTGACCCGCGGCGTTGCCGAAACCATCCGCAATGCGACCACCTTCCGCTTCGACGGCTCTGACATGATGCCGGGCGCGGTTGGCGCTGGAACATTCTGGAAGTACATGACCGATTACGTCAGCGGTTCCATCACCCGTGATGAAGCCCTGAAGCAGATCGACGCATCCTGGCCTAAGTAAGCCGTCAGGTTGAGGTAAAACAACGGAGAGCGGGCAGATTTCCCGCCCGCTCTCCTGCCCCCTAATCAAGTCCGGCTGAGGAGGTGTTTTTATGAGTATTACCCAAACCAAAAGCCCCGGCGCCAATAATCTGATTGCGAAAGCTCTTTCCTGGTTTGGAACGACGATTGGACAATTGTTCATTTCGGTTCTGGTACCAGCAATTACTTTTCTGGTTTTATGGCAGGGGTACTTATTCCTACAACGGGCGGCAGCGCCCCAAATTGTGCAGGTGCTAGTGGCGATTGTTTGGGGTGTCGGCGGCGTTGCACTGCTTTATGTCGTGACCAACTGGCTGGTCATGAAACTCCCCAAAAAAGTCGCGAAAACCTTACAACCCTTTGTTTTTGTCGGTCCAGCCGTGGTAATTATGGGTTGGTTCCTTGCTGTCCCGGTGGTGCGCTCACTGGTTGCCAGTTTCCGGAACTATCTGGGAACCGAGTGGGTTGGTCTGGAGAATTTTAAGTTCGCGTTCACGGACCCGCGCATGCTCGAGACATTCCGCAACAACCTGCTCTGGCTGGTGTTCGGAACTTTCTTTAGCGTGGCTTTCGGTTTGCTGATTGCCACCCTGGCAGACCGTTCCAAAGCAGAGGTGCTGTATAAATCCATAATCTTTACGCCCTATGCCCTGTCCTTTGTGGGCGCGGGCGTTATTTGGAAATTCATTTATACCTACAAAGGCACCGGCATCGGCATCCGCGAAATCGGCCTGTTGAACGCCGTGGTCACCGCCCTGGGAGGGACGCCGCAGCCCTGGCTGAACCTGACGCCATGGAACAACTTCTTCCTGATTGTGATCATGGTCTGGCTGCAAACTGGCTATGCCATGGTGATTCTCTCCAGCGCGATTAAAGGCGTACCCGCGGAACTGCTTGAGGCGGCACGCATCGACGGCGCCAACGAGTTCAAAATTTTCTTTAGCATCATCGTCCCCTACATCAAAGGCACGCTCCTGACCGTGACAACCACGATCATCATTTTTAGTCTGAAGACCTTTGATGTCGTTCGCGTGATGACAGGCGGCAATAACGGCACCAACGTGATTGCCAACGAGTTTTACCTGCAAAGCTTCACCTATAACCACGCGGGCAGAGCTTCAGCGATTGCTATCGTGCTGCTGCTGCTGGTTACCCCGGTGATTGTCAACAACGTGCGATCGTTCAATCAACAAAGAAGGGGGTTCTAATGGCTAAAAGTCAAAGATCCCAAAAGTCATCGCAAACCTTCTGGACGAATTTCGTTCTGATTTTCATTTGCGTGATGTGGATGATTCCCATCCTGGGCATCCTGATTACCTCTTTCCGTCCCAGCGAGGAAATCTTCAGGAATGGTTGGTGGAACGTTTTTCCGCATAAAGAAGACCTGGAAATAAGCCGGGTCATCATCCCGGAAAATGTGAATGTAGATGGACCGATCACCTACGGCGGCACTACCGCGACCTTCCAGGAATGGCAGCGCGGCATCCAGCTGGAGGACGGCACCAAGGCCACCTGGTTCGGTAATAAACGCACCCGCACAATGGTAATATCCGAAAATAAGTGGGTGGGTTTTGCCACCAACCTGAATCTTCAGAACTACAAGGACGTGCTTACCGGCAAGACCATTACCTACAAGAATGCGCAGGGGCAGACCATCACCCGTACGGGTAACAACCTGGGCGGCGCCTTCTTGAACTCCCTGGCGGTCACCATCCCGGGCACGATTATCCCGATCCTGATTGCGGCTTTTGCCGCGTTCGGCTTCGCCTGGTTGGACTTCCCGGGCAGGAATATCGTTTTCACGATTATTGTTGCCTTGTTGGTCGTGCCGCTTCAAATTGCGCTGGTTCCGATTTTGCAGGACTATGTCAAGCTGGAATTAAACGGGACATTCCTCGGAATCTGGCTGGCGCATGCCGGCTTCGGCTTACCGCTGGCGACCTATCTGCTCTTCAACTACATCAGCACTATCCCCCGGGAACTGCTGGA
>JAGOML010000060.1:0-9209 GCA_017993575.1 Anaerolineaceae bacterium
ACGCAGACCCCATACTCTCAGCTGACAGATTGGGTTGACCGAATGCGCTTGCACCGCAATCGCTTATAGGGATAAAGTCGTTCAATCCTTCACACAATACTGGTTAAATCATGCAGGCCGATTTATTTTTTTTGCTAATTCGACCTTTATCGCCAATCCATTGCCGCATTAATGGTTTAATTGGACCTTCCAATATATCAGGCACCCCAATTTTAATTCGACAATTGAACACTTGGTGAGGTATGTTTAAAACCAACGATTTTTAATATTTTAACAATGCAGTAAATCTTCATGGATAATGCTGGATAAGCTAAAAGTACTTGACACTACCCAGCCAGGCTTGTTAGGAGTAAAATAAAAACGAAGTACTGGATGAGATGAAAATGGAAACCGAAATTACTGCCGGAAGCGAACCCGCATCAGACGACCAGTCTGGTCCTGCAAGTCAGGATGGGCATCCAACCTCATCTTCCACCGCTGTCGCTTAACGCAAAACGACCGGGGGAAGGATAGGTTGCCTGTCCCCTGAGGTGTTTTCTTCCAACTGCATAGAAAAACAATACATAGGCGAGGTGCGTGATGATCTATTTAAGTCAGCTTATTGATCAGAAAGTCTGGGATGGATTCGGACATGTGGTTGGAAAAATCGATGACGTCATGGTCAACGCGACCGAAAAAAGCGTGCCGCCGCTCTCAGCGTTGGTGCTAAAAAGCGCCCCAGAGAACAAGAACCTGATCGACGCGCAGTCAATCGCCAGCCTGTGGCCCAGTGTTACATTAAAAACCGATCTCAATAAACTGGTACCCTACACACCAAAGGGCCACGAACTCCTGCTCAAGCAGCGCGTGCTCGACCAGCAAATCGTGGATACAGAAGGCAAACGGCTGGTGCGCGTGAATGACCTCCAAATCGCGCGCAAAGGCGACCAGTTCTTCCTCACCGGCGTGGACGCCAGCGCGAATGGACTGCTGCGCCGCCTGGGTTTGGAGAAAATCGGGAAATCGATAGCCCGCACCTTTAAGAAGGAAGCCAAAACACACGTCATCCCTTGGGAATTTGTAGCATCGATTGAGCATGACGACCCGCTGCGCCTGAGTGTCTCCCAATCCAGGTTGGTGCAGATGCCTCCCGCGGACATCGCCGCGATCCTCGATGACCTGGACAGTCACACAAGCAAAGCCTTGCTGCAAGGTTTCCCGAATGAAGAATTGGCGGATACGCTTGAACAAAGCTCCCAGGAAGTTCAGCAGGCAGTCCTTTCCCATCTGCACCCGGAACGCGCCGCCGACGTCCTGGAAGAAATGGACCCTGACGAAGCAGCGGATATCCTGGCGGACATGGATGACCAAACCAGTGAGCGCTTGCTTACCCTGATGGAAGATGATGATGCCGAAGAGGTGCGCACGCTGCTTGGCTACCCCGAGACTTCTTCAGGCGGCATTATGACCACAGAATTTGCCTGGGTTCCGTACACCTATAACGTTGAACAAGCCCTGACCTACCTGCGTTCCTCCGAAGAAGCGATGGAGGACGAGTTCATGTATTACGTCTACCTTCTGGATGAACAGCAGCAGCTAAAAGGCGTGATCAGCCTGAGAGATTTGGTGACCGCGCCGCTGGAGCAAGCGCTTTCCAAATGGATAGACGATGACATCGCGCAGGTGAATCCCCTCACCCCCCAGGAAGAAGCCGCTTACCTGGTCGCCAAGTACGACCTGATGGCCCTGCCAGTGGTCGAGCCTGAGAGCAATCGCATGATTGGCATCGTGACCGTGGATGACGCCCTGGATACCGTTTTGCCCACCGCCTGGAAAAAGAAACTGCCGAGATTCTCGGGGAAATAGGCGGAGGGGATCATGAAAAAGCAACTAAGGTTTCCTTTTTGGCTGCGCAAGTTTTTCCTTTTTTTCAGCCTGATTGGACCAGGCATCATCACTGCCAGCGCGGATAATGACGCGCCCGGGATCGCCACCTATTCCATTTCAGGCGCAAGGTATGGTTACGGCTTCTTGTGGATTATTCTCCTCATCACAGTAGGCGAAGTGCTCGTGCAGGAAATGGCTGCCCGGATGGGAACCGTTACTGGTAAAGGCACCGCAGACCTAATCCGCGAAAGATTTGGCGTCCGAACCTCAGCCTTTGCCATGGCTTGTCTGCTTATCGCCAACACAGGAACAACATTAGCGCAGTTCGCTGGCGTAGCAGCAGTGGGAGAACTTTTCGGCATCAGCCGCTACCTCACCGTTCCCCTGGCAGGGTTAATCATCGGTTTAGTAATACTTCGGGGCAATTACAAAAGCGTCGAAAAGATTTTGCTTGTTCTATGTCTTTCAGCTTTCAGTTATGTCATCACTGTTTTTGTCATCAAACCGGACTGGGGCATCATCCTCAAAGACGCGCTTACCCCCACCATTGAGTTAGGAGCCGAGTATCTGCTGGCAGTGCTGGCAGTCATCGGCACTACGATTACCCCCTGGGGCATCTTTTACCTTCAGGCGTCCGTCGCGGATAAGGGCACGGACATTAAAGACTACAAGCACACGCGCATAGACGTGGTGTTCGGTTCAGTATGGGGGAACATCATTTCCGCGTTCATCATCATCACGACCGCCGCAACCCTATTTCCAAAGGGAATCCTGGTGAACAGCGCGGAGGAAGCCGCCATGGCCCTTAGCCCCCTGGCTGGCTCTTTTTCCAGCCTTCTTTTCGCGATTGGGATGCTGGGAGCTTCGCTACTGGCAGTCTCTGTACTGCCGCTTTCCACGACCTACGCAATGTGTGAGGCCTTCGGTTTCGAGCGCGGGCTAAACCGCCCGGTTAAAGACGCTCCAGTGTTTTATTCCATTTTTATCAGCATCATGCTCATCAGCATGCTTTTCGTGCTAATTCCAGGTATTCCGTTGTTCCAGATTATGCTTATTTCTCAATCCGTGAACGCCATCCTGCTGCCGGTGATTCTCATCCTGGTGCTCGTGCTGGCAAATGATAAAAACATCATGGGAAAATGGGTGAATAATCGTTTTTCAAATTACCTGGGGTACGCGTTAACTGGAATTATCTTCCTTGCCACAATCGCGCTGCTGGTAGGAGAATTTTTGCCGGCAGCTTAAGCCAATTCCAGCAGAGCGGCCAGCAAGGCATAAATTGAGCTTACTTCGCGGGTAATCCCTTGCCAGGTAAGCCGCCAGCAATTGGAGGCCCCCTGCCCTTCCACTTCTACTATCGGTAGCTCTTGCCCGCCTTCGACCAAAACCTCATACCCAGCCCTGCGCAGTGCGCGCGCGGTCCAGGCTCCAGCCAGCCCCTCCGCCCGCAGCACCACGGGCAGCGCTTTCCCACCCTCCTCCTCGAACTGACCCGTCAGCGCGTTATAGCGCAGATTCGCCTGGCTGAATGTGCGTCCAAACTGACCATTCAGTACCAGGTCTTCAGGGGAGCCCTGTGAAATTTCGCCATTTCGATTCATCAACCAAATGCGGTCCGCGGTGCGCATCGCTAAATCCAAATCATGCGTGGAGGTTAGCACAGCTTGTTGATGTCCTCGGGCCAGATCCCGCAGAAGGTGCATGATGGAAATCCTGCCCGGCAAGTCCAGGAACGCTGTCGGTTCGTCCAACACCAATAAAAGCGGTTCCTGAGCCAGCGCGCGCGCTATCATCACTCTTTGTCTTTCGCCATCACTTAGTTCCTGCACAAAACGGTCTGAAAGGTGAGCGACATCAGTAAGCGCTAATGCTTTCTGAACCGCATCATCGTCTTGCCGCGAGCGGCTGTCAAAAATACCCGTATAAGGCGAACGCCCCAAGCCTACCAGCTCGCGGACGCGCATAACGTTCACCTGCACATGCTCCGTCAACACAATGCTGACCAAGCCCGCGAGTTCCTTGCTGCTATAAGCATGCAGCGCTTTATCTTTTAGCAGCACTTCGCCCCCCAGGACTGACTGCAGGCGGGTTAACGTGCGCAGGAGCGTGGATTTGCCAACGCCGTTAGGCCCAGCCAGGCAAACAAACTCCCCGGCGCATAGTTCCAGGTTCAGACCGCTGGCAATGAGCTTGCGGCTGCCATGGGAGGACTGGAAACCAATCTGTAAATCGCGCGCGCTGAGGATTGGAGCGTTCATATTGAAAACGAAGTCCTTCCCTTGCGCTGACGGATGATGACCCACACCACAAATGGCGCGCCGAAAAGCGAGGTTACCACGTTGATGGGCAGCACAAATTGACTGCCCGGCAATTGGGCAAGGACGTCCGCGATAAGCGCCAGCGCCGCCCCAAGCAGCGCAGAGGCAGGCAGTAATAATTTGTGATTAGCGCTGCGCAGCAAGTTTCTGCAAAGGTGCGGCACCGCCACCCCAATAAAGCCTATTGGTCCGCAAAAAGCTGTCACCGTGCCTGCTAAAATGGACGCGCTGAGCAAAATGAACACCCGTGTCCAACGCACATCCACGCCCATGCTGCGGGCATATTCTTCACCCAAGAGCAGCGCGTTCAGCGGTTTTGGCAAAAAGATGGTCATTGCCAGCCCGGCCAGAATTACCGGAGCCATCACCTTCAGCTGTCCCCAGGTCACTCCACTGAAAGAGCCGTAAGACCAAACGGTATAAGCTTGAATTCGCTCAGGCAGGCTGAAGTAAATCAAGAGGCTGGTAAGCGCGCTGGCAGCGTAGCCAAACATCAAACCCAAAATCAGCAGAGTAGTGGGGTTTTTTACTTGCCTTCCGACCAATAAAATCAAGCCCAACACCAGCCCAGCCCCGATAGAGGCAGCAAGCGCCAGACCGAGGTCTCCCGCCGTGCTGATGCCAGCCAGCAAAATGCTGCCGGTCGCGCCGATTGCCAACACCGCCAGCGCGACGCCCAGGCTCGCGCCGGAGTTGATGCCCAGGATGAAAGGGTCCGCCAGTGGGTTACGGAACATGGTTTGCATCTGCAAGCCAGCCACCGAGAGCGCGGCGCCAGCAAGCGCCGCCGTTAGCGCCTTAGTCAGCCGAAAATTGAGGATGATGGTCGTCCAGCTTGCCCTGAGAGTGGGTTTGCCCAGCAAAATCCCGAAAACTTCTTTAAGCGGGATAGATACTGACCCAAGACTCAGGCTGACCACAAACGCCGCGACCAGAATAAGCGCGAATAAGCCCAAAGCCCAGCTTCGTGTGGAGGGCTTGCGGACTGTGGGCATTATTCCTGGTCGCGCTTCCATGGTGGCCTCAGTTTAATTGTTGGTAGTAATAAAGCGCGTGCTCAGGGAGCAGGTCCGGGTAAAAGATGCGGATCAGGTCCTCCAGAATGATATCGGGGTTGGCAACACCGCTTTCAAAGTAATCTGAGCCGCCGTTTTCAGTCACACGGGCGTTGTAGTTATACACGCTGCCCTGCTCGAACGCTTTGAATTCAACATAGCGGGCATCCATCGCCAGCAGACTTTCCAAATCGGACGCAAAACCAACATTTAACCAAAAATCTGCGTCCTTGGCGGCGTCAAAGACGGCCTCAAAAGCCAGCGGCGCGGCGCCGTATCCCGGCTGAGCCTCAAAGATATAGCGCGCGCCGGCATCCTTAAGCAGCAGCGCCGCATAACTTTCACCGCCGGGGACGTACCAGGTCCCCTGATAATCGGTGTTGGTAAAGACGCTGACTTTACTTGCCAAGTTCTCCGTTAGGGCTTTAGCCGCTTCGTAGCGCTGCGCAAGTGCGTCAAAATCCTGCACAGCCTGCTCTTCAAGGTCAAAAAACGCGGCAATGAAGATGCCCCATTCCGCCCGCCCCAGTGGGCTCTGTTCCAGGTAGTCCGCGTTGATAACCACGGGCAGGCCGGCTTCCAGCAGCTTCGGGTGCGCGTCCAACTCCGGGGAACCGCTGGCGCTGGTCATAATCAGGTCCGGCTGAAGTTCCAGCGCTTTTTCTACATTCACGCTGCCGCCCCCCGCGCCGCCGCCAACCAGCGCGATAGCGCCCGAGGCTGCTTTTTCGCGCACTACCGGGTTAAAGGCATAGGTTGCGTCATCCACCGCTACAAGCGCATCCAGCTTTCCAAGCTTTTCCAAGAACGGAAAATACGTGGTGGACATGGCCACAAAACTGCGTACAGGCGTTTCGATCACCTGCGCGCTGCCTGCTTCCTTGGGCGCGGCGGAACCACGCGGAATAAGAAAGTAGACTAGCGCTTCAGTCGCGCCTGCCCAGGGCTGCGTAACCGTTAGTTTCTTATATCCTTCGCCATATTCAAGCGTGAAATGCTGCGCGTAACGGACCGGGTAGGCTCGCAGGACAGGCGCGGTATCGGAGTTTGAAGGGCCTGGCTGCGCGGCGCAAGCTGAGAGGACAAGTACCAGTAATAAAAGCATTAGTCGGGTTGTTTTTTTCAACACTGCCTCCAAAAAAATAACCCAACTCGAATTAGGGTTGGGTTATTGTTGGTGTTGAAATAACATACCCACCTTCTAAATCCGAGAAGGTCGCAACAGGACATATTTTGAGGCAGGCTTCCTGGCTTATCTTGCGATTTACAGTTGCGGTACAGCGCTGGACTTGCACCAGCTTCCACCTTTACACCCTGGCTTCCGGGCATCGGGTTACCTCAAATTGGATTGTGAATGTGCCAGTTAAAAATACCATGACGCGCGGGAACTGTCAAAGTGAATCCACGGCTGTACGAGCATTTTTGCCTCCGACCTCTGCGTTTTTTAAGCAACCAAAACAGTTTCCTGAATCTTATTTCGAATTGAAACCTCGCTATCAGAATGCGTAGAATGATTATTGTCCTGGTCTCCCACCCAAGGCATATTCCATTGTAAAATTGGCGTGTGAAAAAACGTTTTCTCAAATCTTTGCCAGAATGGGAGTTGGCGCGCTTTCAATCCCTGCAAAAGGGGAATGACTGCACGCTCCACGCCATCTCAGCCGCGCTCGAACTCCTGACCGGGCTGCGCCTGCCTCCGTACCAATTGGTCGCGGAAGTGAACCGCTTGTGGTGGCGCGGAAAACTCTACCGCGTCCTGCCCAACTGGGCCGTCACCCCGCCAATGCAAGCCAACATCGTGAACTACCTGGCGCGCACGCGCGGCTTGCCAGTCCGCGCCCGCTTGCTGCACACCGCCCCCGAAATTCTGCGTAACCTGCCGGATGACGACAACCTGGCCGCGCTCGTCACCATCTACTGGCGGCGCGGACGCGCGCCTGCAATCTACCGCGGAGCCACCGCCCGGAACCATAACCAAAGCAAATCCACAGCCGGGCATACCATGCTCTTTGCCGCTTACGACCCCGAGCACACCAACCACGGCGTTCTGCAAACGCCCTGGGGCTTTATCAACTCGTGGGCCCACGCCAATACCGAGCTTTTCTGGATGGAAGATGAACCCTTCCGCCGGGCTTGGAGCGCGCCGCTCCCTGTGATTGGCCGGAATGCCACCGTTCTCATCTCGCGCGAAGCTCAGGATGAACTGAGCGCATGAAGCCATTCTCCCTTCTGTTTAAACTGAGCAAACGCTACGTCTGGTCCATCGCGCTGACCGCGCTCACTATGCTTGGGCTGGTGGCGGCACAGCTAATCATCCCCTGGCTCATCCGCACGCTCATCAGCACGCTCACATCCTCCGCCCTGGCTGAAAGCAGCCTGGATACCATCACCCGCCTGAGCGCCGTCGCGCTGTTGGTCTTCATCGCGCGCGGCTTTATGCAGTTCGTGCGCTCCTTCCAGGCCCACATTGCCGGCTGGGGCGTCGTCGCAGACTCGCGCAAGCTGGTCTACCAGCAGCTCCAGCGCCTTTCACTGCGGTATTACGAGGACAAACAAACCGGGCAACTCATGTCGCGCGTCATCAACGATACCGAGCTCTTTGAGCGCATGATAGCGCACGCCCTGCCGGATGTGTTCGTCAATATCGTGACCCTGATCGGGGTCACAGCCATCCTGTTCAGCCTGAGCTGGCAGCTGACCCTTCTTACCCTGATTCCCATCCCGCTTATCGCGCTCACCTTGATAATCTACGCGAAGCTTGTCCGCCCAGCCTTTCGTTACCGCCAAAGCGAACTTGGGGAATTAAACGCGGTGCTAAACGACAGCATTTCAGGCGTGCGGGAGATTAAAGCCTTCGCGCATGAAGAAATCGACATGGTCAAAGTTGGCGCGCGCATCGAAAACTACCTGCGCTCGAACCTGAAAGCTCTGAAAATCATGGCGATTTTCACGCCCGTCCTGGATTTTGCCGCGGGTATCGGGCAATTGATTGTGATCTTTTTTGGCAGCCGCCTGGCGCTCAGGGGCGTCCTGCAAATCGCGGATTTGGTTGCCTTTTTCCTGTACCTGGACAGCTTTTATCAACCCGTGCGCAACCTGAACAACGCCTGGGAAGCCGTGCAGGAATCCATGGCCGGCTTTGAACGCGTAGCCGAAATTCTGAACGAGACCCCCGACATCACCGAGCCTGAAAAGCCGACACCCCTGCCGGAACCCGTGCGCGGCGCGCTGCGCTTTGAAAACGTCAGCTTCCACTACATCCCCCAGGAAACCATCCTGAACAACGTCTCACTGGATATCCCGGCCGGCTCCACCCTGGCGCTGGTCGGTCCCACCGGCGTGGGGAAATCCACCTTTGCCAGCCTCATCCCGCGCTTCTACGATGTGTGCGGCGGCAAGATTACCCTGGATGGCATCGATATTCGCAGCCTGGACACCAAGGAATTGCGCAGCCAAATCAGCATGGTACTCCAGGATGTGGTCCTGTTCCACGGCAGCATCCGCGAGAATATCCTGTTTGGCAACCCGCTGGCCAGCGAGGATGAAATGCTCACCGCCGCCAAAATCGCCAACGTGCAGGAATTTATTCCGGCCATGCCGGACGGCTACGACACCATGATTGGCGAGCGCGGGGTCAAACTTTCCGGCGGGCAGAAACAGCGCATCGCGATTGCCCGGGCGCTGCTCAAGAACAGCCCCATCCTCATTTTGGACGAGGCCACCTCCTCGGTGGACGCCGAAACCGAGATGCTCATCCAGGAAGCCCTGGAGCGCTTGATTCACGGCCGCACCACCATCATCATCGCCCACCGGCTCTCCACCGTCCGCAGCGCAGACCAAATCGCTGTGCTGGAAGGCAGCGCCATCACCGAGCTGGGCACGCACGCGCAGCTGATTGCCCGGGAAGGGCATTACCACCGCCTCTACAGCATCCAGCAGCGTCTGAACTGAACCCCGCGCTTTTTGGGCG
>JAGOML010000061.1:0-3929 GCA_017993575.1 Anaerolineaceae bacterium
AGCGCGATGACGCCCGGCAAGTCCGCGATGTTCCGCTTCATTGCCACAAAGGCGATGCCCAGAGCTGGTGTAACCAACTCGCGGCGGATGCGTTTTCCCATCAACCCCAGGATGTTTTCAAGCACGATTGGGAGGGCATCCCCCAGACGAACATCAGCATAGCTTTCGGGCGATGCCCCATCGATTGAAACCCAAACCCGATCCAGACCCAGATTCAGCATCCAATCAGACACTTTATCATCTAAAAGGATGCCGTTGGTGATGAGTTCAACTTCCGCGCCAAGCTGTTTAGCCGCGGCAACCATCTCTTGTATCTGAGGATGAAAAAGCGGTTCTCCGAATCCCCCAAAGAAAACTTTGGGAATTGGGCTGAACGCGCGTAATCCCTCCAGGATGCGTTCAAAAGTCTCTTTGGAGAGAAACCCTAAGGGTTCATCCCAAACGTTCCGCATGCAAGTGGAGCATGTGAGATTGCAGGCATTTGTGGGTTCGATATAAACCTGGTTGAGATGGTTAATCGAACGGGAAATCGTTACCTCATTGGCATTTACATCAATGCGAACAAGGCCTTTTACGGAAAACCCGAGTTGTTTTTTGATATCTTCTGGGAGATCTAATTTTCCGTCCGGGCTTATCTGAATGGTTGAAGGCATAAGTGGCGCTCGTTACTTTTTGGCAAAACGATACGTGTTCAGCATGTCCTGCTTTGGCATCAGGATGGCTTTTGGTTCGCAGGCGCTCTTACAGAAGCAGCAGCCAACAATGCATAAGAAGGGGTCTACCACAAAAACCTTGCCAGAGTCTTCTTTGGCAAACACCTGTTTTGGACATATCTCGATGCACGCCCCGCAGCCGTTGCAAAGTTCTCTCGAAACAGTGGGAAACCAGGGGATTTGCTCGCGGGGATGACCTTCCCACTGGCCGTAATCCCGCGGGGTCAGAGGCTTGCCACTCAGGCGTTGGTGGTAGAAACGCAAATACTCCAGTTTCAGGGCTTCCGAAAAAGACTCGAGGGCGGTTTTTGGTACGTAGTTTTGCTTACGAACGCCAGCGATCAACAATCCCGGCAACTCCGGAGCATGCGGCAGAGCGCCATCAAGGAAGAGCTGTTCGAAAAGTTCACTGACCCCTAGTAGCCCAGCGGGAACCCCATCGATCATAAAAAGTTGGTAACTAAGCTTGTCCATATCTTTCCTTGCTCTCGCGCTCAGGTATCCTGCAAGTTATGATGCAAATGCTCAACAATTGCCTCGAGGCCTGGGTTGGCTCGCGAAGCCATTTTCCATAAACCAAGTTTATCCAGGAAATCCAGATTTATTTGGCGGATTTCCTCGATTGGACGGCCATCAACCAACCGTACCAACATCGCGGAAATGCCCTTGATGAGCATGGAGTCGCTGTCGGCTTGGAGCGAGCAGCGGCCGTCCGTGCAATCTAAGTGAAACCAAAGCGATGATTGACATCCCTTCACAAGGTTCTCATCACCTTTCAGGGATGCTTCCATGGGTGGGAGCGCCTCGCCGAGCTCGAAGAGGCGGCTGTATTTTTCATCCAGAGAGGATAGTTGCTCAAATTCCTGCACAATCTGGGTCTCGATCAGACTGAGTGGGAGGGTTTGATTGCCGTAATCGTTCATTTGCGCTTCAGTCCCGACGTACCAAACCATAACTAAGCTGTGGGGGCAGGTTTGACCTTACTTTGGGATTCCCGTGTGTCCATTGTATTGGTATGGCCTGGCTGGGCATCTCTGCGTTTGCCTTTCGCTTAGTTTATATCAGCTATTTTTCTGCGGATTTCTGGCAAAAGTTTTCCGCAGCATCCAGAGCTTTTACTGCGTAGACCGCCGCAGGACCGCCGCCCATCATAAGTCCCACGCCAATGGTTTCCATGAGCTCTTCCCAGGTCGCGCCAGCTTCCACCGCGTCGTGCGTGTGGTACGCGATGCAGCCTTCACAATGCACCGCGATCCCAATCGCAAGCGCCATAAGCTCTTTGGTCTTCTTATCCAGGGCTTTCGTTTCGACTGCTTTGTTGTGAAGACGGTTAAAACCAGACATTGGTCCGGGTATTTCAGCGCCCAGTTTTTCAAACCCCTTTTCAAGCGATTGATACAAGTCAGCTGCATCCTGGTTCATTGTTTCCTCTGTCTCCGCGACTATTAATCAACAATCTCGATAAGCGGCTCGATGATAATTTCCGATTTTACAGAGTTGGCCACCAGGCTGTACTTCTGGGCGGCTTTTAGCGCGCGATCGGCGCGGGATAAGACCAGCTCGCGCGGTTCGCCACCCGCGGAAATCTTGATATGCGGCCAGTATCTGAGATGCGTGAATATTTCGGTACGATCGAGCTCAATCAACTTAGTGCCTTCCACGCGGCATTCGTAAGAGATGAGCTTTAGCTTGAAGCGCTCCGCCGCCCAGATGAACATCAACATCACGCAGGTATTGGCGGCAGCCACAAACGCGTCTTCCGGGGTGAACACACCCGCGTGCCCTTCTGCCTCAGGGGGAGCTGAAAAGTCCATCTCGGGTCCGTTGCCCATGGCAAGATGCCCCCAATGCTCGCCCTTCCAGCTGGTGGTAGTGTGATACACTGCGGTTTTAGCCATTCTGTCCTCTTTCATTATTCCAAAAACTTCTGTAAGCCTCGTCAATCGCGGCTGTCGTGGCGGCCTCCAGCTGCGGAGCGATGGGATTGTAAAGCCTGACAGCGCTCATAAGCTCTTCCAGGGTTGCTTCGGTTGGGCTTTTTCCGTTGTCTATGAATTCCTGAAAAATCAGCGGGAGCGCCACAAAACTCATTTCCTGTCCGTCCACCAATAACTTCTGGATGGGGATGCCCGAACCGCAGGAGCATGTCGCCTGGATGGGTTCCGGTTTTTCTTCTGGCGCGTCCGCGGACGGAATGAACTGCCCCTGTCGGCGGCTCCAAGGCTTGCCAAGCAGCGCGTCCACCTTTTCCGCGGCTTGCTCGGCAATTACATCCACCAACGCGAGGCCGTTTTGGTCCAGGCGGCGGCAGCCTGTCGGTTCTTGCAGTCCTTGTTCTTTAATCAGGTTCGAAACCACAATCCCTGCCGCGGGTGTATTGGAGTACTTTTCTGTCGCCCGGTAAGCGCAGCGCTTGTCACAGCCGTCAATGGCGATGGTCGGATAAAACTTCGCGAAAGCGCGATCTCCTTCTCCGCCAGCCAAAAAGAGCGGGAGGCAAATTGTCACAGTTTCGCCTGGGCGCAGCTCCTCCAGCACTTTAAGAGCAGCTAAGCGGGAAACAGTGCCCTCAGGCAGTTCCTCGCCCGAGCAGGAAATGATGCCAACTTTCATTTGCGCTAACTCAGGCATTTTCTTCTGCCTTTCCTGTCAGTTCATCCACGGTCTGATCGACTTGTTTCGCTAACTTGTTTGCCAGTTCCAATCCGGCCTCATTCAGTTCCGCGATGCCTTTGGGTTTCAGGTCGCGGTTGGCGCGGTAAATTTCCATGGAGTTGAAAGAACGACTGACTTTCCCTCCGGATTCCTGAACCATTTTTGTGGCGCAAATGAGCGCGCATCCATCGATGCTGATGACCTCCGCGCCCACGAGAGCGGCCTGGGCTTCTTCATCGCCCAGCACGAGCAGGGAAAGCGGAATGATGCGGGTATCCTCCGGCCGGTCATCTTCAGTAACCTGATAAGCAGCTTCGCGCGTGATTGTGCCGAATGGTTTTCCAACGCCGCTGCAAGGGACGATAACTACCTTTTTAATTGCTATCATTTTCCAGCTCTTTCGCCGCGTCCTGTTGGATTTTTTCGAAGTATGCTTCGGGACTCATCAAATTATGACGGACGAATTCCCAGTTTTCGGGGTTTAGCTCACAGACCCAACCTTCTTCGTATGGCTGGCTGTTTACTTTTTCCGGAGCGGTGACCATGTCCGGATTAACCGCG
>JAGOML010000061.1:4029-9103 GCA_017993575.1 Anaerolineaceae bacterium
CCAAGAATTTTTATGTTTAACATTTTTGCTCCTTGACTGCGCTATTTTCGGTGATTGGCGTGTTTTTGACAGAACACTTTGGACACGGGCAGTGGCTGACCTCCGTAAATTCCGGCGACTTGGTGACACCAGTCATTGCTTGCGCCGCATCCAAGGCCGTGAAAATCTCCGCTTTGGTAACAGAATAGTAAACATTCCAGCCTTCCTTGGTGACTTCCACAAGGCCGGCTTCGCGAAGTACTGCCAGCTGCTGCGAAATATATGCCTGGCGCAAGCCCAGATGGGCTTCGATGTGGCATACGCACTGCGGGCCTTCCCGCAATAACAACAGCAGTTGTATGCGGGCAGGATGCGCCAGGGCCTTGAAAAGTTCCGCTTGACCGCTAAAGATGTCTGAGTCAGTCTTGATTGCTGTAATAGTATTCAAAATCATGAATATGATTATACTACGATATATTGTCAATACAGGATGAACGGCGCTTGAATCTGCCAAGGGACAGACAAACTATTCTGTCACTGCTTGACCGTTTGTTTAAAACCGCTGATGCCCGGAACCCTCATCACTCAAACGCAGGTAAAAAAAGAATCCCACTATGTGGGATTCTTGTAAACAGGAGAAGCGAATTTTTTACGCGGCTACGCTCGCGACATTCACTTTAGCTTTGCGTTTTTTCTGGTAGACATCAAATGCCACCGCAATCAAAAGCACAGTGCCCTTCACCACCGTCTGCGAAAAGTCCGGGAAACTGGCCAGCTGCATGGCGTTATTCAGCACGCCGATAATCAGGATGCCGACCATCAGTCCAAAAATGGTTCCTTCACCACCCTTAAAACTGACGCCGCCCAACAACGCGGCCGTGAGGCAGTCAAATTCTAGTCCCTGCCCGGTGATGGTCTGACCCGCAAAGACCCGCGAGAGCAGCAAAACAGTGGTGATTGAGGAGACGAAGCCACAAATCATGAACAGGATTACCTTCATCTTATCCACATTAACGCCTGCCAGTCGGGCAGCCTCTTCATTGCCGCCCAAGGCGAAAACTTTGCGTCCAAAGTAGGTTTTTGTCAGGATGAATGAGCCAATCAGGGCGACAACAACCATAACGATGACCGGAACGGGGATGCCCCCGACATAGCCCTGTCCAAACCAGCGGAATGCGTCCGGAAAACCCATGATGTTGCGGGAGTGGTTGATGATATATCCAAAGCCTTTGAAAATTGCCGAGGTCCCAAGGGTGATAATCAGGGGCGCGATTTTGAGTTTTATATAAAGCAAGCCGTTAATCAGACCAAGACCGGTTCCCACAAGCATAATGAGGGGAATCGCGGCGCCAAGAGGCAATTTCCAATCGGCCATCATGATGGCGAGCAGCACATTGCTGAACACAATCTGCGAGCCGATAGAAAGGTCTATACCGCCGCTAATCATCACGAACATCAAACCCACAGCGCTGATGCCGGCAAAGGAAATCTGGCGAACCAGGGTGCGGATATTCCCGAAGGTCATGAAGTTGGGCGCGATGAACGAGAACAGGATTAATAAGAAGATCAGGATGACAAATGGCACGTTCTTTTTCATCAGGGAGCCTATTTTGCTGCCAAAAGAATTAAGTGCAACTGAGCGTTCGGTCATTGAGAATTCCTCCGGTTTTAGTTGGTCCCCGATGCAAGGTCGAGAATGTAATGTTGATCAAAATTGTCTTTTTGAACTTCCCCGGCTAATTTGCCTTCAGACATGACAATAATCCGGTCAGACATTCCCAATAATTCCTCCATGTCCGAAGAAATCATCAGGATGGTTTTCCCCAGGTCAGCCAGTTCCGTCATCAGGTGGTAGATTTCCTGCTTGGCGCCGACATCGATGCCGCGGGTGGGCTCATCAAAAATCAGGATATCTGATTCTGCCGCGAGAGATTTTGCCAGGACAACCTTTTGTTGATTCCCACCGCTCAGATTAATCACCCTTTGGGTCAGGCTGGGGGTTTTGATGTTAATTCTGTCTTTATAATGGCCAGCGATTTGGTCTTCTTTTTTTGTGTCCACAACGCTGTGTTTTGAAAGCTGTTTCAGAATGGGAAAAACAATGTTCCATTTGACCGACATTTCAAGGAAAAGCCCTTGCCCTTTGCGGTCCTCCGTCAGGAAACCAATCCGATGTTTAATGGCATCCAGGGGTGATTGGATTTGCGCGGAATTGCCACTTATTAGAATCTCGCCCTTTTGCGCTGGTACAGCTCCATAAATTAGCTGTGCTAATTGCGTGCGACCGGCGCCGACTAATCCGGCAATGCCTAAAATTTCCCCTGACCTGGCCACAAATGAGATATCCCGATTGCCATTTCCGGTCAGGTTCTTAACTTCCAGCGCGATTTCGCCAGGAGGGTTTTTACGGGCGGGATAGCTCTCTTTTAACGCGCGACCAACCATGAGTTTTATTAATTCCTGTCGATTGGTATCCGCCGTGTTTACCGTCGTGATGTAGCAGCCGTCGCGCAGCACGCTCACGCGGTCCGAAATGCGGAAGACTTCTTCCAGTCGATGTGAGATATAGATAACCGTCACACCCTTAGCCTTTAACTGCCGGATAATATTGAACATCATCTCAACTTCCGAGACGCTTAACGGCGCGGAAGGTTCGTCCATAATCAGGATTTTCACATTTTTGGAGACAGCCTTGGCGATTTCAACAATCTGTTGATCAGCAATTGAAAGGTCGTGCACCATCGCGCGCGGGTCGATATTGACATCAAATTGCGCCAAAACCGCGGCAGCTTTTTTTACAAATTCGTCAGCGTTATAAAGCGCTGAATTCTCGCTTTTTTCACATAAATAGATATTTTCAGCCACAGATAGAGTGGGGACAAGGTTGAACTCCTGGTAAATAACCTCGACCCCAAGCTCCCTGGAAATGTGGGGAGTGATTTTGTGGAACGCGTTGCCCTTGATTGAAATCGTCCCTGAATCGATTTCAATGGCTCCGGCTACCGCCTTGATCAGGGTTGATTTTCCTGCGCCGTTCTCACCCAGCAAGGCATGGACCTCCCCTTCCAGAAAGTCTATGGAGACATTGTTTAGCGCCAGAACGCCGGGATAGCGCTTGGTTACATTCTGCAGGGATAAAACGACCTTGCCATCCATCTTAATTTCCCTCAATTTCTACTGAAGGGGAGGGTATGGAGCACTTTCCATCTCTCCCCTTCAGGTCGGGTAATCAATAAGCAGCGACCGGGACTACTTTAGGGTTGAGAAGTCGCAGTTGATAGGTTCCAGGGCATCATTGATGATGTTGGGATATTCCACGCCCTGCAGCATCTTTTTAATTTGCTCGTAGGTCGCTATGTCAAGCGCTGTACCGCCGATGGCGACAAAGCCCTTGTAGGGGTCCTGGCAGCTGGTAACGGTGGGGATCATGGACGGGTCCATGTCGCCGGCGAAGACGCCGTATTTCGTCGTGTCAACATTCGGAAGCGCTTTGATGGCATTGGAAATGCCCTGCGCGTGCGCTGTTGATTGGCCAATGAAAACCTTGACGTTTGGATTGGCTGTCAGGACGTTCTCGGCCGCAGCCTGTCCGACGGGGATGCTGTCACCGGTGACGTCCAGATGCGCGACCAGTTTTACCTTCGGACAAATATCGGTAATGGTAGCATACCCTTCGTCGCGCAGCTTCATGCCAACATTGGAGCTCGCGCCGCCAATGATGGCAGTTTCAACAGTGCCATTCGCGGCATCAGGATAGACTGCTTCGATGAAATCGCAGGCCATCTTGGCGACTTTCTGGCCGTCTTCGTACTGGCTGGTGTGCATGATGGCATCAAATGGGGCAAGCTTCTGGGGAGGAACGCCCATGACCGGGATGCCAGCAGCTTTTACCTGCTCAATCGCGGGCAGCAATTGGTCGATTTCTCCAGCTGCCATGACGTACAGGTAGTCGACTTTCATCGAGATGCAGTTCTCAATCTGGTCGAACTGCTGATTTAAACCGCCTTCATCAGCGCCGTATACCAACACCTCGACGCCGTCAGCCTTAAATTGCTCGGTGACGGAGGTGGCGACGCCGTTCAGGAAGGGATTGGCGAGTGATGGAATGATATAGCAGACCTTCTTGCCTTTGATATCAAAGGGGGAGCCGGGTTTAGCCGGAATCATCGTGACTACCGTGTCCTCAGCGGGTTCTTCCGCCGCGGGGGCTGGGGCTTCAGTCGCCTTGGCAGCGCAGCCAGAAATCAAGAGCGCTGCGATTAGCAGGATGCTGAACACAATAATGGACTTTTGCTTCATTTTCAAATCTCCTTTTTGGATAGTAATGGATGCGTTGGTTTGCGGAGTTGGGTTGTTTCTTTGATAATCGTCACCTGCTTTCCTTAAAAATTATTCCTTCGATCTTAGCGGTCACGGAACTTGGGTAAGAGCGATAGACGCATGTAGCAGTCAATCTCAAGTCCTAACATTTGGGCAACAAACGCAAAGTTTCGAACACCTACAGATGGATGCTGGACAATTATGAGTTTTGTAGAGTGAAACCGCGTTTCAATAAATTGAGTATAAACGAAATTCTCAGTTTTGTCAATCACTAGAATTTTGAGAATAATTCATCATTAATGAGAGAAATAAGTATTTAGAATGGCTGTGCGGCACAAAGGCCTGGAAATACCAGGCGGAAGACTGGCGCGAAAATACAAATTTGTTTAAATCGCCGAAGCGCCAGTTCGCTCAGCACAAGGCGCTGAATTTTCCAGAACCGCAAGGGGCTCAGGGTAGTTTGTGGTCTTTTTTTTATCAGGGACTCAAGTCGTGCCGTATTGACACGGAACACCAAGCTCATGGCAATGTCTCTACAGGGGAAAATCGCTTACATCACGTTGACTGTGCGAACTTCCACACGAGGGAGCATGTCTCGCAGGTCTGTTATTGATACAGATGCCAACCATTCAGTCGAGATGACCACCGCCCCGAATGCGGCAGCCCACAGCGCGACCTCGTTGAGCGGCATGTTTTGCGAAAAGCCGTAGGCCAAACCGGCCATAATCGCGTCGCCCGCGCCAGTCACGTTGCGGGGCGCCATTTTAGGGGGCAT
>JAGOML010000062.1:0-7510 GCA_017993575.1 Anaerolineaceae bacterium
ATCTGCCGTTTAGCCTTCCCCTTTGGGGAAGGTGCCCGTAGGGCGGAAGAGGACCTTTTCATATTTTCGTCATCCTCAGCAGACAGGCAGACTGCCTCGCCCCTTTCGCAGTCTCCAGGCATTGAGCGTTTCAACAGCGGGGGCCCCCCCAGTGAGGTGGTGGTACCCAAAGAGCACTATGTCAATCAGTTCATTCGTCATCGCGAGGAGCGAAGCGACGTGGCGATCTGCAGTTAAGTTTGTTTACTTTGTCCAAAAAAAGCAGACAGGCAGACTGCCGCGCCCCCTTTCGCAGTCTCCAGACATTGGTCGTTCCAGCAGCGGGGGCTCGCAGTGACGAATGAATTTTGGTTTGCGGACACATTACCCAACAACGAGCAGTTCATTCGTCATCGCGAGCGACGCGCAGCAATCTGCCTGTCAGTTCGTGCGTGAGAGGCGCGCAGCAGGACTGATAAGGGGAGGCAAAAAGACCCTCTCCCCTGCCCCTCCCTCAGGGGAGGGCAAAAGACCAGCTTGCGGGGGCCCTTCCCCACGGGAGAAGCTTATCATGAGCCCCTTTCCGCTGGCGTATAATTAAAGTAACACCAGCAGTAAAAGGAGCCGGCATGTGCGGACGCTTTAGCATGGCAATCGATTCGGATAACCTTCAGACCGCCCTGGCCTTGGGGCAGATGCCCGCGGATTGGAAGCGGCGCTACAACATCGCCCCTTCCCAGGATATCGCGGCTGTACGCGACGCTGAGACCCGCGCGGTGGAAATGCTGCAGTGGGGCTTGGTGCCATTCTGGGCCAAAGACCCCGCCATCGGGAACAGCCTCATCAACGCGCGCTCCGAATCCGTCCACGAAAAACCTTCCTTCAAAAACGCATTCCGCAAGCGCCGCTGCCTTATCCTGGCGGACGGCTTTTACGAGTGGCAAAAATCCGACAAAGGCTCGCGTCCGTTCTACTTTTCCCTACGCGCGGGCGAACCATTCGCGTTTGCCGGCCTGTGGGAGAACTGGCAGCCTAAAGACCAGCCGGCAGCGGCTCTGACCACCTGCGCAATTATCACGACCGCCGCGAATGAAACGGTCTCCCCGGTGCACGAACGCATGCCTGTCATTCTGCGCGGCGAAGCTATGTGGGACTGGCTATTGGAGAGCGGCGAAACCGCGCTGCTTTCGCTGCTGCGTCCCGCGCCAGCAGACTGGCTGCGCGCCTGGGAAGTGAGCCGCGCGGTGAACAATCCTCGCCAGGACGGCCCGGAGTGCGCTGAGCCAGTGCAGAGCACGCCTGCCTGACCCTCCAGGGATGATTTTGCAGAGGTATCCGGGCGCTCATATCTTTACTCGCCAGCTCAGGTAATATTCTTCATTAAACATTAGAATACCCAGATAACCCGCGTTTCAAACCTGCTCTTTTAATGTACAATAAACCTCTCACCAAACAGAAAAGGACGGCCTCAATGAACCAGCACAAATTAGTGAGTGGAATGACGGCAGCGCTGCTCTTGCTTTTGGCCGCATGCGCCACAGCGCAAACACCCACGCCCGCGCCGCTGGGGACGGAGATGCCTCTGGCAACCAGCATGCCCGAGCCGGAGCTTGAAACACCACAAGCAGTGCCTGTCTCAGGTTGGTGGAATGATGTTGTCTTCTACGAAATTTTCGTGCGCTCCTTCAAGGACAGCGACGGCGACGGCGTTGGCGATTTTCAGGGCATCATCGAGCAGCTGGACTACCTGAACGACGGCGACCCAGCTACCACGACTGACCTGGGCGTTGGCGCGCTGTGGCTGATGCCCATTAACCCTTCACCTTCTTACCACGGCTACGATGTGACAGATTATAAAGCGGTGAACCCGGACTATGGCACGCTGGAGGACTTCAGGCAGCTTTTGGAAGCCTGCCACGCGCGCGGAATTCGGGTGATTATGGATTTCGTGGTAAACCACACTTCCACCCAACACCCCTGGTTCAAAGCGGCCGCTGCCGGAGACCCGCAATACAAGGATTATTACGTCTGGTCTGCCTCAGACCCCGGCAAGTTGGGTCCCTGGGGTCAGCGCTCCTGGTATCGGGCTGCGAATGGTGAGTTCTATTACGCCATTTTCTGGGATCAGATGCCGGACCTCAATTATCACAACCCAGCGGTGACAGAAGCAATCCTGGATGCCAGCCGTTTCTGGCTGGAGCTGGGCGTGGACGGCTTCCGGGTGGACGCGGCGCGCTACCTGTTCGAAGAGGGCGTGGCCTTGCAAGATACCAAGGGCACTATCCAATGGTTCCAGGACTGGCGCGCGTTTTACAAAGCTCTAAATCCCCAGGCTTATACGGTAGGCGAGGTCTGGACTGATTTGCAGATTACCGCGAAATATGGCGACCCCAAAGGGTTGGACAGCCTGTTTATGTTCGACCTGGCGGAGGACATCAAAGGCGCGGCCTATTCTGGCGATGCCTCCATGGCGATTAAAGCTTACCTGGATGTGCTGAAGTACTTCTCTGACCTTCAATTCAGCACCTTCTTGTCCAATCACGACCAGCAGCGCGTGATGTCTTATTTTGGCAAAGAGAGCAAAGCCAAAGTGGCCGCTTTTATCTATCTGACCGGTCCCGGCACGCCGTTTGTGTACTACGGCGAGGAAATCGGGATGACTGGCAGCAAACCGGACGAAAACCTGCGCACGCCCATGCAATGGAGCGCCAAGCCCAATGCCGGCTTTACCAGCGGCATGCCTTGGGAAGCAGTGAACAAAGGCTGGGAAGAAACGAACGTCGAAATCCTGGAGTCCAACCCGGAATCCCTGCTGAACTGGTACAAAGGCTTGATTCAGCTGCGCAACCAGCACCCGGCGCTGCGCAGCGGCAGCTACCTGCCGCTCACATCCAACTGCAGGCGAGTCTACGCGATTTTACGGCAGGAAGGCGATGATATTTTATTGACGCTTGCCAGCACGGGCATCCCCAGCTCTGAAAATTGCACCATCGCGTTGGAAGGCAGCCCGCTCTCGGGTACTTACCAGGTTGAAACCCTGTGGGGAGAACCGTTATTCGATGAAATCAGCTTCGGAGCGGATGGTTCTCTGCAGGATTTCTTGGTCGCGCCTGTGTTGAACGGCGGGCAAACCTTCATCGCGCGCTTGAGCCAACCTTGAATTCTCACCGCGCGTCTGGGGAACACGCTGGCAGGGCACGCGCTGCAGTTTCGCTCCCTCACCAGCCGCTGACAAGCATTGAACTGCAATTACAATGACATGAGGTTTTGCTAGGAACTTTCCTTTTGAAGTGGATGCGCGCAGACAGGTAATGCCCGGCGGCAGCCCAAAATTAACAAGACAATCATAAGTAAGAAGAAAAAGGCGAACCTGCCCGGCGGCAGACCTTTGGTGGAGTATCAGATGAAACAGGATGAATTTTACCTTTCAGAAAAAGCGCGGGAGACAGTTGAGCTAAACCTGCCTGATGGTCGTGTTATCACAGGCAGACGCGGCGCTGAGCTGCGGGAATTTATGCGCGCAATCGAAAACGCGCAGGAGGCGATGATTATCGGCGCGATCGTCGACGGCAATCTGCGTGAGCTGACTTTTCCGATTTCCAGGGACGCGGTCGTCACGCCGCTTACTCTCAGCGATGCCGACGGCGCGCGCATCTACCGGCGCTCACTCACGTTTCTCATGGAAGCCGCGTTCAAGCAGTGCTTCCCGGGCGGCGTGCTGACAATTGACCATTCGGTTTCCTCCGGCGGGTATTTCTGCCAGGTGGAAGGCTTGCCGGAATTCTCGAAGGCGGACTTGAACAGGCTGGAAGCTGCCATGCGAGACCTCGTGAGCCAGGATGTTGCTTTTGTGCGCGAAACTGTCCCCCTGCAGGAAGCGATTGATTACTTTATTAGCGCTGGTGAGGACGATAAGGTGCGCTTGCTCAGGTACCGCAAACGCAACGACCTGGTGCTCTACCGCGTGGGCGAAACCCGGGATTACCACCACGGCTATATGGTGCCTTCATCAGGTTATCTCAAGTGGTTTGGGCTGGAGATGCTAAACGGTGCTTTTATTCTGCGCTTCCCGCGCCGGCATGCTCCTTCCGAACTGCTGCCAATGACCAGCTACCCAACCTTGCTGAAGACTTTTAGGGATTACGGCGACTTGCTGAAAAAGCTCGGCATCCCGTCTGTTGGCGCCCTCAACGATACCATCAAGGCGGGGCACATCGATGAGGTTATCCTCGTTTCTGAGGCCTTGCACGAAATGCAGATTTCCGAAATCGCGGAAGCCATCGACAAGCGCAAGGACAGCATCGGCGTTATCCTGATTGCCGGGCCTTCTTCCTCAGGCAAGACGACTTTTTCCAAGCGCCTCAGCATCCAGCTGCTCGCGCGCGGCATCACACCCTTCGCGATGGAGATGGATAACTTCTTTGTGGACCGCGAAAAAACCCCGCTTGGGAAGGACGGCAAGCCGGACTTCGAGTCTTTACAGGCAATGGACCTTAAACGCTTGTACGCGGATGTGCGCGACCTGGTGGCCGGAAAAGAAGTGCAGCTGCCAAAGTTCGATTTCATCCGCGGCCGCAGCCTGGAAGGAGAACGCGCCAAGCTGAACAAAGGCGATATTATCATCCTTGAGGGTATTCACGGCCTAAATCCGGGCTTGATGCCGAACCTCAGCCGCGAGAACACCTTCCGCATTTACGTTTCGTGCCTGACGCAGCTAAACCTGGACCGGCATAATCGCATTTCCACCACCGATACGCGCATGCTGCGGCGCATCTTGCGCGACGCGCGCGACCGCGGCTATTCCGCGCTCGACACCATCCGGCGCTGGGAGTCTGTGCGGCAGGGTGAGAAGGTTCACATCTTCCCATATCAGGAGCATGCCGACGCGATTTTCAACTCCGCGCTGGCGTATGAACTGACCACCCTCAAACCGCTGGTGGAGCCGCTGCTGCGCCAGGTGCCTTTCGGCACGCCGGAATACATAGAAGCCAAGCGCCTGCTCAAGTTTCTGGAATGGTTCCTGCCGACTGGCTCTGAATACGTTCCAGGCAACTCCATTTTGCGCGAATTCATCGGCGGGTCTATCCTGACCGAATTCTCGTTGTGGAAAAAATAGCTCGTCTGTTCCTAAGCTTTTACAGACGCTTTGCCAGCAAAAAGAAAACGCCCCAATCCAGCAGACTGGGGCGTAGTTTTTATCAGAATCGGCTAAATACAGCGCCGGACCATACGCGCAAGGCGTTCCACGCCGGTGCGAATCGTTTCCGGATTGCAGGCAGAAAAGTTCAGCCGCATGGTGTTCAACGGGCCGCCGTTGGGGAAGAAAGGCTCACCCGGGACGTAGGCTACTTTTTCTTCCACCGCGATGGGGAAGAGCTGGGTGGCGTTGCAGCCTTCTGGCAGGCGCAGCCACAGGAACAAACCGCCCTGAGGCCGGGTCCAGGTGGTGCCTTCCGGCATAAAGTCCTCAAAGGCCTGCAGCATCGCGTCACGCCGTTCCTTGTATACCGTTCGCAGGGTCAGAATGTGGTCTTTCATCCACTCGCCTTGTAGCAGCTCGTAGGCCACGTATTGGTCAAAGGTGGAGCACTGCAAGTCTGCGCCTTGCTTGGCCTGCACCATTTTCTTGATGACCTCGTTGGGCGCGATGACCCAGCCAATGCGCAGACCAGGCGCCAGAATTTTCGATACCGTGCTGGTGTAGATGACATTGCCCCGGTAGGTGAGGTTGGCTTTATCGCGCAAGGAGTCATCCATCACCACTACGGGCGGGAGGTGCTCGCCTTCAAAGCGCAGCTGCCCATACGGGTCATCTTCAACAATCGGGACGCAGTAGCGGTCCGCGAGTTCCACCAGTTTCTGGCGGCGTTCGAGGGAGATGGTGACGCCGGCCGGGTTCTGGAAGTTGGGTAGCACGTACATGAACTTGATGTGGCTGCCAATGACCTTGGCCAGATCGTCGGTGCAAAGCCCATCATCATCCGAAATCACAGTCTCGTAGACCGCACCGTAAGCGTTCCAGGCCTGCAAAGCGCCCAGATAGGTCGGTGATTCAGTCAGGACGCGGTCGCCGCGATTGATGAAGATGCGGCCGATGATGTCGAGCGCTTGCTGGGAGCCGGTGGTAATGAGCACGTTATCGGCGCTGACTTTGATTCCATAACGGGAGACATTGCAGGCGATGACCTCTCGCAGGGGCGCGTAACCTTCCGTCTGGCTGTACTGCAGGGCTTTCGCGCCGTTCTCCGTGAGCACTTTGTCACAAGCTTCTTTCACCCGCTCCAGCGGAAACAGCTCCGCTGCTGGAAACCCGCCGCCAAATGAAATAACATCCGGCTGAGCGGTGACCTTCAACAACTCACGGATGAACGAGCTGGTCATCCCCGCGGTGCGGTGAGCGTATCGATGGTCCCATGATGTATGCATATTGTTTCACTCTCCTTTTTTAGTGATTACTTTAGACTTTCAGAAATCTGCTGATAATCGTCGCGGCGCCAGGCAGCACAACCTTGTCGCCGATGGTGAGTTCGGCGGGGCTCTTCTGCGCTTTATCCGGCGCGCTCTGATAGATAAGAATGGTATTGCCTTCCTGGGCTGCTTTTAGTTCGACATAGGCCTGCCCGGTGAAGTAACCCTGTTGGTCCAGCGCGCAGCTGGTCACTTTTCCGACCACTTTGCCCTTTTCGTCCACCACGGGGTCGCCGTGGTGTGCCAGGCGCACGCCCTTGTCGTTGAAACGGAAGCGCACCACCACGCCGCTGCGTTCGCGTTCGCGCTCACGGAAGGCCGGTCGCCCGACAAACCAGGTGGTATTCATTTTTACATAAGGCAGAAAGCCAGCTTCGGCCACGCCAAGGTTGAAATCTCCACCCATTTCATGCCCATAGAGCGGCAGCCCAGCCTCGGTGCGTAGTGAGTCGCGCGCGCCCAGGCCGCAAGGTTTGAGGCCGAGCGGCTCGCCCACGCGCATCAGGTCATTCCACAGACGCACCGCTTTATCGGGGTGCACAAAGAGCTCAAATGCCATCCGCTCGCCAGTGTATCCTGTGCGGGAAACGACCATATCCATCCCGTCCACCACGGCTTCGCATAATTGGGTGCGGTTCAAGCGCAAAATTCTGCGGGCTTCCGCGGGTTCCGTGAGCGCCAGAAGAATATCACGGCTGCGCGGGCCTTGCAGGGCAATATCTACCAACATATCCGCGCCTTCGGCAGGGTTCTTCAGGTTGCGGAGGATTGCCCTTCGGCCGGGGCAGCGCGTCCAGGGGCGTTCTGGGTCCACCAGCACTTTGCCATCCCGCACGGCGTTCAGCCAGGCCCAGTCTTTGTCCTCATTGGCGGCGTTGACCACCACCAAGTATTTTTGACCGCCGCGGCGGTAGACGAGCAAGTCGTCAATGACATCCGCCTTTGGGTCGAGAAAATGGGTATAAAGCGATTCACCCAGGCGCAGCGAGACGACATCGTTCGCGCAGACTGAATCCAGGAACAGCGCGGCGTCCGGGCCTTCCGCCTGGAAAACGCCCATATG
>JAGOML010000062.1:7610-8797 GCA_017993575.1 Anaerolineaceae bacterium
TCCGATTCCACAAACCCGCGTTGGGTGAGCCAGGTGGTGCCAAAGCGCACGCCGCTGGCTGAAAGGGCGGACCGGTCGCCCGGGATGGTGTTGCGGTTCACAACAATCCCGACCAAATCCAGAATGCGGGCAGCCAGGTCGCCATTGAGCGGAACGCCTTCCGGTCCGCGGAAAGACTTGCAGTCAATCAGGGTCAGGTGGCTGTCTGTGCCGTTATAAGGAACCCGGACGCCGTTCTTCTGGAAGGCGGCAGCCAGCGCGGAGGCATTCTTCAGGGTTTGCTGCTGCAGCTGCAGGAATTCCTCTCGCTGCGCGAGTTCAAAGGTGAGCGCCATCGCGGCAATGGTATTGATATGCGGACCGCCTTGCTCGCCGGGGAAGACGCCTTTATCGAACTTCTCGCCGAGCTCTTTATCGTGGGTGATAATCACGGCGCCGCGCGGACCGCAAAGGGTCTTATGCGTGGTAAACGTGACCACGTCGGCAATGCCAACCGGAGAGGCGCAAACTTTCGCGGCGATAAGACCGGAAATGTGCGAAACATCTGCCAACAAGTAAGCGCCGACGCTCTGCGCGATTTGTTTGAATTTTTCCCAATCCGGAATCCAGGGGTAGGATGAGTACCCAGCCACGATGATTTTTGGTTTGGTTTCCCGCGCCAGGTCGGCAATCATGTCGTAATCCAGGCGTTCCGTCTGGGGATTGACCGTGTAGTGCACCGCGTTGTAGAACAAGCCCGAACGGTTGACCGGGGAGCCGTGGGTCAGGTGGCCGCCGTGCAGCAGGTCCATGCCCATGATTGTGTCGCCTGGTTTAATCAGGGCGGTGTAGACCGCGTTGTTGGCGGGCGCGCCCGAGAGGGGCTGTACGTTTACCCATAGGTCATCCGCGGTTAACGCGTTGGCGGCGAAAAGCTCAGCCGCGCGCCGGCGAGCAAGCGCTTTCACGATATCCACGTACTCCACACCCTTGTAATAGCGCAGGTCGCTGTAGCGGCGGTAGGTGCCCAATTGGGTGGCATAATCCAGGATTTCCGACTGGCTCATCGTACGGGTTTCAGCGCGCGGGTAGCCCTCGGCGTATATGTTGGTATAGGGAGAGGCAAGCAATTCGCGCACCGCCAATGGGGCACTGCTTTCGCTGGGAATCATAATCAGTCGGCGGGCTTGTCTTTCGCCTTCCAGGAC
>JAGOML010000008.1:0-2948 GCA_017993575.1 Anaerolineaceae bacterium
CCATTCTTCGTCGAAAGCTACCCAACAGACTTCTTTGACTACTGGGCGGCAAAGGGGGTAGTAGCTGGCGCAAGCGGCTGGCAGGGCGTGATGTGGGACATCATCAATGGAAACGCTCCGATCTTCTACCTGAAGGTGAGCGCGGGACCGACTTACCAACTGGTAGACGGACTAACCTACCAACTTGGCGGCGTAGAAAGCTACCTAAAAATCAATGGCAGCTACCTGCCGGGGGCGTACAGCTTCAGTGGGGTCGTGACCGACGAATACGGTTACACCGACCAGGCTGAAGTGGACATTCTGTTTAATGATATCCCGGTGGCCGAAGCGCAGAGCGTTAGCACGGCGGAAGACACTGGAATTGATATTACCCTGAGCGCGGTGGACTTGTACCCGGGCAGTCTGACCTGGGAAATTGTCAACCAACCAGCGCATGGTACTCTTAGCGGCACTGCTCCGGACATCACCTACACCCCGGCATTGGATTATGTTGGGACGGACAGCTTCAGCTTTAGGGTGAATGACGGCACAAGCGACAGCAACATCGCGCTTGTGACCATTACTATCACTGGCGTCAATGACGCGCCAGCGCTCTCGCCGATTGGCGATCAGAGCGCTGACGAAGGCGTGGAGCTGAGCTTCACCGCCGTGGGCACGGATGTGGATGGGGACGCATTGACCTACAGCCTGGTTGGCGCGCCCGAAGGAGCGAGTATCGACCCGGCCACCGGCGCTTTTACCTGGACGCCCACCGAAGCGCAAGGCCCTGGAACTTACACTTTTGATGTGTGCGTGAGCGACGGTACTTTGACCCAATGTGAAACGATAACCGTGACAATTGGCGAAGTCAATGTTGCTCCGGTTCTGGGCGCGATTGGCAACCAGACTATTGCGGAGGAGGCGGAACTCAGCCTTACCGCGACTGCGACTGACGCGGACGTTCCTGCAAACACGCTGACCTTCAGCCTGGTTGGCGCGCCCGAAGGAGCGAGTATCGACCCGGCCACCGGCGCTTTTACCTGGACGCCCACCGAAGCGCAAGGCCCTGACGACTACACCTTCACCGTAAAAGTCTGCGACAACGGCACGCCTATATTATGCGATGAAGAAAGCATCACCGTCACCGTGACGGAAGTCAACGTCGCGCCTGTTCTGGGCGCGATTGGCGACAAGAGCGTGGCGGAACTTGTGCAATTAAGCTTTACCGCGACTGCGACTGACGCGGACCTGCCAGCCAACACCCTGACCTTCAGTCTGGTTGGCGCGCCTACTGGCGCAAGCATCGACCCGGCCACCGGTGCGTTCACCTGGACGCCGACCGAAGCGCAGGGACCTGGAACATATACGTTTGATGTTTGTGTGAGTGACGGAACATTGACTGTATGTGAAACAATAACTGTCACAATCGGCGAAGTCAACGTTGCTCCGGTTCTCGGCGCGATTGGCGATAAAACCGTCGCGGAAGAAACCGCGCTCAGCTTCACCGCGACTGCGACTGACGCGGACTTGCCTGCCAACACCCTGACCTTCAGCCTGGTTGGCGCGCCCGAAGGAGCTAGCATCAACCCGGCCACCGGCGCGTTCACCTGGACCCCGACCGAAGCACAAGGCCCCGGCGAATTCACCTTTACCGTCAAAGTTTGCGATAGTGGCGACCCTGTTCTGTGCGATGAGGAAGAAATCACTGTGACCGTCAGCGAAGTCAACATCGCGCCGGTCGCAGTTGACAACAGCTACAGCACTCTCAAGAATCAGGTGCTAAACATCACTGCGCCTGGCGTGCTTGGTAATGACAGCGACGCGGACCTTCCGGCGAATACGCTCACGGCAGTCTTGGTGGCGGATATACCCGCGGGAGAGGGCACCCTGGTGCTTGCTTCTTCGGGCGCGTTTAGTTATACGCCTCCAGTTGGCTTTACCGGACAAACCAGCTTCACCTACAAAGTCTATGACGGCGCGTTGTACTCCGGCGTTGCGACCGTGACGATTACTGTTACAGAATCGAATCTTGCGCCGACGGACATTATGCTGACGGACCAGACAATCCTTGAAAACCTGCCTGTAGGTTCGATAACCGCTTATCTAAGCGCGGTGGATCCGAACGTGGGGGACAGCTTTACTTACAGCCTTGTGAGCGGAGCAGGAGATACGGACAATTCTGCCTTCAGTATTACTGGAAACCAGCTGCTCTCAGCGCAGGTTTTCGATTATGAAACCAAGGATAGCTACAGCATTCGCATCCGTGTGACCGATCAAGGCGGCTTGTGGTACGAAGAAAGCTTTGTGATCTCAATATTGGATGTAAACGACGCGCCTGTTGCGAACAATCAAACGGTTTCGACACCTGAGGACACTGCACTGGCTATTCTTCTGACTGGCTCGGACCAGGATGGGGATCCGCTGACATACGCGGTTATCGCCAATCCGACCCATGGCATTCTAACCGGCACTGCTCCCAACCTGACGTACACACCCGCTGCAAACTATTATGGACCCGACAGTTTTACCTTCCAGGCAAGCGATGCTTTCCTGGTAAGTAATATTGCTACTGTCACGATTAATGTACAATCTGTCAATGACGCCCCTGTTCTCGGGGCTATTGGCAGCAAAAGCGTGGCGGAATTGGTCGAATTGAGCTTTACGGCGACCGCTGTAGACCTGGACCTTCCCCCTGACACTCTGACCTTCAGCCTGGTTGGCGCACCCGAAGGCGCGAGTATCGACCCGGCCACCGGCGCATTCAGCTGGACCCCGACCGAAGCACAAGGCCCCGACGAATTCACCTTTACCGTCAAAGTCTGCGACAGCGGCACGCCTGTTCTGTGCGATGAGGAAAGCATCACCGTCACTGTGACCGAAGTCAATGTCGCTCCGGTGCTGGGCGCGATTGGCGACAAATCTGTCGCAGAAGAAACTGCGCTCAGCTTCACCGCGACTGCGACTGACGC
>JAGOML010000008.1:3048-28785 GCA_017993575.1 Anaerolineaceae bacterium
AGCTTCACCGCGACTGCGACTGACGCGGACGTTCCTGCAAACACGCTAGCCTTCAGCCTGGTTGGCGCTCCTGCTGGAGCATCAATAAACCCAACCACTGGCGCGTTCACCTGGACGCCCACCGAAGCGCAAGGCCCTGGCGAATACACCTTTACCGTCAAAGTCTGCGATAACGGCACGCCGGTCCTGTGCGATGAGGAAAGCATCACCGTTACCGTGACAGAAGTAAATACTGCCCCAACAGCGCAAGATCAAGAGGTCACGACCCCTGAAGATACACCCGTTGACATTACTTTGGTTGCCAGCGATCCTGAAGAGGATCCTCTGACAGTCATCATTGTCGACCAACCTTTGCATGGTGATTTGACCATCAATGGTCTTGTTGTGACTTACACGCCAGACCTGAACTATTATGGTGGGGACAGCTTTACCTATAAGGTCAACGACGGTCTGGTAGACTCGAATACAGCGACTGTGACCATTACAATCACACCGGTCAACGACGCGCCTGTGGCGTATGGAATGACTGTGGAAACCCTGGAAAACTTCCCAGTGGATATTACACTCCTCGCGACAGACCCCGAAGGGGATATTGGAACCTTTATCATCGTGTCAGGTCCTGCGTATGGAACGCTTGAATGCGACGGTCGCTACTGCACGTACACACCGGATCCCAACTGGAATGGGGAGGACAGCTTTATTTACAAGGTCAATGATGGCCAGCTGGACTCTAATGAAGCGGTGGTGAGCATTATCGTCTACCAGGGACCCAGGATCTACATTCCAATTCTATTCAAGTAAACACCACATTTTCGGTCAAGAGGCTGCCCGTCAGGGCAGCCTCTTTTTGTTATTGAATAACACAGTACCCTGGAACTGCTCGGTAAACAGGTAGTTCAAACTTTAAAGACTTTTGTTGTTTTAGGATATGGAGGTAGCCAGCAATAATTCGTTCTCAAGCTTGGATAACATTTAGATAGCTGGGAATTACTGACTAGACTACAGGCTGATTTTCCATGTTGGTTTGACTATTGACCGCAAATAATCAGCAGAGGAATTAAGGCGGTACTATCACGATGATTATCTCTCTTGCTAGAACCGCCTGCGTAAATGGAAATATCACTAAATTATTAAGAGTTTACTGCCTCAATAAGATTAGGTTGCGCATATAAGTTATGTAAGCTGATTAATTGAATATGATCAGCGCAGCATAACCAGAGTTAATTATCTGGCTGAAGCCCGCGCAATGTTTCGGTGATTGATATAAATTGACGAGCTACAGCAGTGAGTTCGCCATTCCTCAAGTAACATAGGTCTAGACGGGTGGAAGCTGTCGGCAGGATGCCAAGCACTGAGACTTTTGGTTGAGCCATGTACTCAGCCAGCTTTCTCATAAGAAGCGCGACCCCCATGCCGTTAATGACCATTTCCAGTAAGTTTTCCAGCCTATGGTCCGTAAAAACAATATTCGGCTCAAATCCGCTTTCCCGGCACAATTGGACGCTCAAGCGGTGCAGCATGGTGTTCTCTGGGATAAGCACAAAATTCTCTTGGCTTAGCTTTTCCAGCGGGATTACACTTTGATTAGCAAGTGGGTGATGACTTGGCAGGATTGCGACCAATTCGTCCGCAGCAATAGGCAGATAGCAAAATTCGGGAGAAAGCTCTCCGTATGTTCGGATGAAGGCGAGGTCACATCTCTGCTGGCGTACCAGGTCAATCAGCTCTTCCGAACCGGCTTGAATAACATTAATAGTCGCTTTGGGATTGGTTTTTTTGAAGCGAACAAGAAGCTCGGTGATGTTGTATTGCGCTAAAGCCGGGATTGAACCAATAGTTAGCGTTTGTTGGCTGTCGTTTTTTAAGTCTTTCACCTGGGTGGTGAGGAGCTCATACAAGGCAGTAATTTCGCGCGCGTACGGAAGAAGCATTTCTCCATTTTTTGTTATGGAGACCTTGCGCGTGGTCCTGTCAAACAATGTCAATCCAAGGTCGAGTTCAAGACGCTGGATGTGCTTAGTAAGTGTTGCCTGTGAGCAGTAAAGGATCGCAGATGCCTCAAGGAAATTCTGAGTTTCTGCAACTACAAGGAAATCCCTGAAGTACTTGATTTCCATTGACTCTTCCTTTCAAAAGATATATTCGATTTCAGAATATATTATAGCGCAAGATAGAGCAGAGAGTATACTGGGCACCCAAAATCGTCAATTGTCAGCCCCAAAGTCCTAATAAGGTGTGACTGTCATATTCTCTCAAGTCACGCAAGATAATGCTATCAAAGAACTTATAAATTCCATATTGGAATATATCGATAGAAAAATCGAATTGCTCTTAATAACAATAAACCTTAATATTGTATTAACTCACCTGATGGGAACTTAGGTTGTTTTGCCTCCTGGCATCCGGCTTTCAGCTACTATATACCTTTACGGAGGTCCCATTTTCTTTATGGAACATAACAATTTTACTTCGCGAATGCTCAGTAAAAATACTTGGATCATATTTGGTGAAGGATGCACCTCGTACCTCCTGGTCGGGAAAAATTCAGGCTTGATGATTGACAGCGGCTTTTCGACCGAAAATATTCAGAAGTACGCCCAATCATTGATAGATGTGCCTGTGAACATGGTAGCCAATACACATGGGCATTTTGACCACACAGGCGGCAACGGTTGGTTTCAGCATGCTTATATGAGCGCGAAAGCTCTGGAAATCGCGAAGGTTCCATACCCCAGCTTGGATGCGGCAAAGTACCGCACGGATTACATTGTCACTGTTATTGGCGATGGCGACGTGATTGATTTAGGTGGGCGCAAGCTGGTTGTCATTGAAATTCCAGCGCATGCTCCCAGCTCAATAGCTTTGTTGGATCGCAGTGAGAAAATACTTTTTTCGGGCGATGAAGTCGCGGATTTTGTGGTTTTAATCTGGATGCAAAACGATCCGCAGCCGTACGTTGAGCAGCATGCGCTGAACATGGAAAAACTGCTCAGATATCGTGATGGGTTTGACAAAATCTGTTCGGGGCATGGCGATGGATTCGTGGAGGCTGATATTATCAGCCGATATCTTGAGCATGATCACTCGATTATGGCAGGCAAACAAAGTGAGCCGTGGATTATGGCTCCTGGTGGTCCGACTGATTTTCATATGCCTCAGCCGGAATTCAAGCGCATCTCAAAATACCTTGATACGAACCTCGTGTTTGACTCACGGTATGTCAAATTTCCATGAGCTTTCAGTAAGTTAAATCTGAGAGAGAAGGAGAACTTAATCTGCGATACATAATACCTGTAAAGTGGAAAAAATGGGTTTCACGCTGATAAGTACCTATAGGAGAAAGAATATGAAACGCAAATTTTTAGTTGTTTTCCTCGCCCTGGCAATGTTACTTTCTGTACTGTCAGGCTGTGCGAAGGAAGTCGAAGCACCGACGGAAGAACCCGCTGCCCCCGCAACAGAAGCGCCAGCTGCGACTGAAGCACCGGCAGCAACCGAAGCCCCCGCGGTTACAGAAGCCCCAGTGGAAGAGCCTGCTTTGCCTGCCGAGGTCTCGATTGCTATTGGCGCGGATCCTGCTGACCTGGCTCCCTTTGTTGGGATGAGCATGGGCCGAATCGCAGTTCTGAAGACCATCTATGAGTATCTGATCGAAACCGATTCAATGGGCGGGGCTGCCGTGCCAATGATCGCAAAAAGTTGGGAAAAGACCGGCGACAAGATGTACAAAATCACGATTTTTGATAACGTCTACGACAGCGCTGGCAATCACGTCACTGCTGCAGATGTTGCTTGGTCTTACAATACTGCGAAGGAACTCGGCAACTTGCGTCCATTAGGCGATGTCGTGTCCATCTCAGCTGCCGATGATGTAACCGTAAATATGGAAGTGAAAGCCGATTTTGGCCCTGGCGGACTTGAGAAAGTGCTTTCTGAGTGCCCGATTGTGAGCCAGGTGGCTTACGAAGGAAGCGCGGATAGCTTTGCGACGACGCCGGTAACCTCTGGCCCATATCTGCTGACCGAGTACGTTCCAGGTTCAAGCTTGACATTTGAACGACGAGCGGATTACTGGCAGACAGACCCCCAGTATCGCACTCTTTTCAGCCAGGCGAATGTTGAGAAGGTTGTCTTCAAGGTCATTACCGAAGCCGCCCAGAACGCTATCGCGCTTGAAACCGCGAACGTGGACATTGCTGCTGGCGTTACCGGTGATGATTTGGTCCGCTTTAAGGACAACCCAGCCTATACAACCTTCAACTTCCTTGATAATCTGACCCAAAACTTGCAGTTCAACGGCTCTGAAGGACACCCGCTGACCAATAAAGAGCTCCGCCAGGCCATCGCGTATGCCATAGATACAAACGCGATGTGCGAAGCTGTTGCTCCTGGCGCCTGTACTCCCGCGTACACACTTGGGAACGCCAACTTTGGTGGATTCCTGAAGAAGTGGGAGTCTGAACCATACTATCAGTATGATCTCGCTAAGGCCAAGGAGCTTTTTGCCGCATCAGGACATTCTGAGGGTGAACTTAGCTTCAAACTACTTGCCCAGAATGACGCGCGCTCCGGCTTGATTGCACAAATCATTCAGGCGCAGTTGGCTGAGCTTGGTATCGCGGTTGAAATTTCACAGGTCGAAGCGGCTGTGTACAATCAGATTCAGTACGATCCCACGGCTTATGACTTGCTCCTGGCCATGTCTGCTGGTGGAGATTTCATCTTCAGCCCATGGCAGCTCGTTTACGATCAGAATCGGTACAACGGCGCAACATCCAACTTCTTCAAGGATGATGAATTACAGTCGCTTCTGGTGACTGTGAGCTCCCTGGAAGGATTCAATGAAGCAAATGTGGAAGCGTTCCATCAGTATGCAAAAGAACAGCTTTACTCGTACCCATTGTTATCCTTCAACAGCATTATTGTGGCGGATTCAGGCGTTCTGAAAGTTGTACGGGATACTCGCGGACAGGTTATTCCAGGTGCATGTGAATACGCTGCGGATTTCAATAAGTAATTCAACCAACTCTCGCTAAAGTGCGAGCTTGGTAAACCCCAAAAGAGGCGGCACTGCCGGAAAATACGACACCAGTATCGAAGGCAGTGCCGCAAGCATTAACAGCTCAATTTGGTGTTGTTTCTCAACGCTTACCGCATTTTGCGGGATAATCAATGTGGATTGGGCAAAGTTCTGGCGGAAAGGGCACGCTTAATGGGAAGATACATCCTCAAACGGTTGATCTGGATGATACCAGTTGTTTTAGGGGTAACGATACTGGTATTTTCGATTATGTACCTGATCCCTGGTGATCCAGCAAAGATGATGTTGAGTCCTGAAGCCACGCCTGAAGAGGTCGAAGCCAAACGCGAAGAACTCGGACTTAATGATCCATATCTGTTGCGTTTGGGGAAATTCCTGGGTGGGATTATTTTTCGGTTTGATTTTGGGGAATCCTGGGTTTATAACCAACCTGTTACCAAAGAACTGGTCAGCCGCTTCCCCCGCACACTCACGATTGCCGCAATTTGTATCGGGCTTCAAATCGTGATCGGGATTCCATTAGGTATCGTCGCGGCGGTGAATCAGAATGGGTTGGGGGATCGTATCTCAATGTTTATCGCCTTGTTCGGCATTTCACTGCCTAATTTCTGGATTACCCTGATGTTAGTGCTTTTCTTTTCAGTACGCTTAGGTTGGTTGCCACCTTTTGGAATTGGCGGCTTAGAGTATTACATTTTGCCTTGTATTGCCAATGCCTTTCCTGGCATAGCCACCCAAGCAAGACAAACGCGTTCGAGCATGCTTGAGGTAATTCGGTCGGATTACATCACGACCGCCCGCGCTAAGGGGATGTCTGAAACCCAGATCCTATTAAAACACGCTCTACCCAACGCGCTTTTACCTGTAATCACAATTATTGGCAATGGCATGGGAATGCTGCTCGCGGGAACAGTTGTGATTGAATCCATTTTTTCGATTCCGGGCATCGGGATGTACCTGGTGGGAGGGATAAACTCGCGTGACTATAATATTGTGCAGAGTTCGGTAATCTTCCTGGCTCTCGCATTTACTTTTATTATGCTACTCGTCGACCTTGCATATGCATTTATCGACCCTCGTATCAAAGCGCAGTTTGCGCGGAAGCACAAAAGGAGCCAGCATGCTTAACAGCACTGAAATTGCTGCAACTCCCAGGACCTCCAAAAAACAAAGCCAGTTGACTGTCGTACTTCGCCGTTTGTCTAAGAACCCATCAGCCATGATAGGGTTGGTTGTTGTTGTTGTGTTGGTCCTTATGGCAATTTTTGCGCCGCTTATAGCGCCTTTTCCTTATGATAAACAGAACTTGCTCAGTACGCGCAAAGCCCCATCATCCGAGCATATCATGGGCACAGATGAGCTTGGCCGGGATATCTTCAGCCGAATTGTCTACGGCAGTCGTTACTCGTTGAGTATTGGCTTTCTGGCGGTGTTGTTCAGCAACTTCATTGGGATGACATTAGGCGCGCTGGCCGGCTATTTTGGAGGCCTGGTCGATGACATAATTATGCGTTTGATAGATATCATCCAATCTATCCCAGGAATCCTACTAGCCATCGCAATTTCTGTTGTATTGGGACCAGGATTTATCAACACACTACTTGCGCTGGGTTTTGGCGCTATCACAATGGCTTGCCGCCTGATGCGTGCGTCTGTGCTTGGCATTCGCCATCAGGAGTTTCTGGAAGCAGCGGTTTCTAACAACGCAAGCACTTTTCGGATAATCACCAAACATGTGATCCCAAACAGCTTTGCGCCTGTTTTGGTCGGCGCTACCATGAGCATCGGAAATGTGATCATGTCTGCAGCGATGCTCAGTTTCATTGGGCTGGGAATCCAACCTCCAACGCCTGAATGGGGCGCAATGATATCGGGCGGGCGAGCGCTGATTCGCTCATGCCCGTGGATGGTTACGTTTCCAGGAATATTCATCATGCTAACGGTACTGGCTTTCAATATGCTTGGCGATGGTCTGCGTGACGCCCTAGACCCGAAGTTGAAGAAATAAGGATAGAAACAGCGATGATTGAAGAAGGCACATCTTTCCTTACTGTGAATGATCTGGTAGTGGAATACACCTCCGAGGGATCTGTTATTCATGCGGTGAACGGGGTATCATTTTCGCTTGAACGGGGGAAAACTTTTGGTCTGGTGGGGGAGACCGGCGCAGGAAAAACTTCCATTGCCAAGGCAATTCTGAGAATTCTCCCGGATCCACCTGCCAAAATTCGCAGAGGACAAATTCTTCTCGAAGGGGAAGATATACTAAAGCTCGACGAGAAAGCGATGCGCAAAATACGCGGGCGCAAAGTCTCCATGATTTTCCAGGATCCTATGACCGCGCTCAACCCAATCATGAAAGTTGGGAAGCAAATAGCGGAAGTCATTAAGCTGCACAACAAAGCCACCAACAAACAAGCCGAAGCGGAAGCCGCGCAGATGCTTGAATTAGTAGGGATTCCAGCCGATCGGTTCAACGAATTTCCCCATCAATTTTCCGGAGGGATGAAGCAGAGGGTAATTATCGCAATGGCGCTGGCATGTAATCCAGAACTTCTGCTTGCGGATGAGCCCACAACCGCGCTGGATGTGACCATCCAGGCACAGGTGCTAGAAATGATTAACAAGCTTAAGCGGGAACTGGATACATCGATGATCATGATTTCCCATAATCTTGGAGTGGTCGCTGAGATTTGTGATGATCTGGCAGTGATCTACGCCGGCGAAGTGGTGGAACGCGGCAGCAAAGAGGCAATCTTTGACCGCGCCTCGCATCCATACACGCAGGGGCTCTTTGCGGCTGTGCCCACGCTGGATGAAGAAAAAGAAAGGTTGGCCCCTATCTCCGGTTTACCACCGGATCCGTCTAATCTGCCTATTGGTTGTCACTTCCATCCGCGCTGCCCCTTGGCTGATGAGCAATGCAAAATTGAGAAAATTGAATTAAGAGAAATTGAAAGCGGTCATTACTGCCGTTGTATCAAAGTTGCAGCAATGGAGAACTGATATGTCCGCGTTAGTCGAAGTAAAGAATCTTAAAAAATACTTTGAAACACCTCGCGGGATGCTGCACGCTGTGGATGACGTCAGCTTCTCGATTGAAACCGGAAAAACCATGGGGATCGTTGGTGAGTCGGGTTGTGGTAAATCAACGCTGGGCAGAGTCATAATTCATCTGCTGGATAGTACCGACGGCAATATTTATTTTGAGGGCAAAGATATCACTCACGCCAATGCTCGGCAACTTCGCAAACTGCGCGAAAATATGAAGATCATCTTCCAGGACCCATATTCTTCGTTGAACCCTCGCCTGACTGTTGAACAGACGATAATGGAACCACTACTCATCTCCGGAAAATACTCCTCTAAAGCCTGTAGCGCCGAGGCTGAACGGCTGATGGATATGGTCGGCATTGACCAGCGTTTGCGGCTGGCCTACCCGCATGAATTGGATGGAGGCAGAAGGCAGAGAGTGGGAATTGCCCGGGCATTGGCTTTGAATCCAAGGTTTATCGTCTGCGATGAGCCGGTTTCGGCACTGGATGTTTCTATTCAGGCACAGGTGTTGAACCTACTGCAAGATCTGCAGGATCAGTACGAGCTAACCTATATGTTTGTGACGCATGACTTGTCGGTGGTTCGGCACATTTCCGACGATATCAGTGTGATGTATCTGGGAGTACTGGTGGAAACCTGTGCGTCCAAGGAGTTATTCCGGCATCCGCTGCACCCCTACACACAAGCGCTCATTTCCGCAGTTCCGACGATAGATATCCACAACAAAAAACAGCGCGTCATTCTGGAAGGTGAAATCACCTCTCCGATTAATCCGAAACCAGGCTGTCGCTTTAAGAAACGCTGCATTTACCATACCGACCAATGCGACGCGCCGCAGCAGCTTGAAGAAATCCTTCCAAACCATTTTGTAGCATGCTGCCGTGTGCGAGAAATTAATCAACTTTAGGTAAAACTTGGAAATGGGCTAGTTTTTTCCTGGGCTTGAGGAGTGAACATGGCTGTCGAATCTATTAATCCGCAACTCTGCAACGGCTGCGGAATTTGTGTGTTAAGCTGCCCAGCCGACGTCTTGCGTATGGATAAAACGAAAAATAATGCCATCGTCCTTTATCCTGAGGATTGCGTGGTCTGCTGTTGGTGCGTCGCGGAATGTCCGACGGATGCGATTTCTCTCACGCCGAACCTCACTGCTCGCATATTCACCACTTGGGGGTGAGAATGGAAACCATATGGGAACAGCGACAGATAAAATGTGATGTTCTGGTTGTTGGCGGGGGAATTGCTGGGTGCTTCGCCGCAATAAAAGCTCGGGAAAAAGGCGCGTCAGTCCTGCTGATTGATAAGGGTTATGTTGGGAAATCCGGTCAATCACCTTACGCGGGCAGCTTTATGGTTTTTAATCCTGCTTGGGGGCATGACCTGCAGGCTTGGATGGATTTGGTGAACCGCACCAGCGAGTATGTGAACAATCGAGCTTGGACTGAATTGACCATCACCGGATCATATGAACGTTATCTCGATTTACTGCAGTGGGGAGTTCGGTTTGCTGGTAATTCAAAAGATGAGCCGACGCGATTTCCTGGACCTTCCGGGGTGACGGAACAATTGCGTTTTGAGGAGGACAAACACGGGGATTATGTTCAGGTCCTCAGGCGGCAAGTAAGGAAGTCTGGGGCGCAAATATTAGACCGCATCATGCTGACCGAGCTATTAAGAGCCAATAATTGCGTCGTTGGGGGTATCGGTTTATCGGTGGATGACCCGGTTCTGTATGTGTTTGCTGCAAGCGCTACGGTGTTGTGCGTAGGCGCTTGCGGGTACAAACCCGTGGCTTATCCGCCAATAGTCCAGCTGACTGGTGATGGCGAAGCTATGGCGTATCGTGCTGGCGCGGAAGTCCTCGGCAAGGAATTTGTGGATACGCATATTTCCCGAAGAGACATTCCAGTTGGGATCCCCAATATGTTGGGGCGCAAACATCCGGTGCCAGCTGCGTTGGTCGGGCTGGATGGGCCTAAACGTGGCCGAAAACTTAATAATGCAGAGGGGAATTCGCTTTCCCCGCGCCCGGATGGCAGCTCGAAGTATTCTTTCACGTACCTCGAAACAGAATTTGAGGTGCATGCCGGGCGTGCTCCAATCTACACCGATGCTCCGGATGGAGAACGGGAAATGGTTGGCGGCGCCTGCCTGGGGATGTCTTTGCGTAAAGCGGATGGGCTTTGGCCGGCTGACCTGCATGGCCGGTCGACGCTGTCCGGACTGTTTGCGGCTGGAGATGCGCTGGGAACGATGCAAAACGGTTCTGCGTATGCCTTGACCGGGTCAGCAATCGCGAATGGCGCGGTGACAGGGGCGTTGGCCGGCGCGGCAGCCGCAGAAGAAGCATTGTCCATTGGGCAGGTACATATTCCAGAGGAGGAAATTTCCCGGGCGACGCACTATGTCCGTGGGCCTATTGAGCGCAGAGGCGGTTTTAGTCCACAGTGGGTAACGCAACTTCTGCAAAATACCTTAATGCCATATTTTATCTCATACATAAAACGCGCTGATCGTCTTGAATTGGCTCTTTCTATGGTACTGTATTATCAGGAACAGCTGGCTCCCAAGATTCTTGCCCGGGACCTGCACCAGCTGCGGCTGGCACACGAGACCAGGAACATGTTATTGAGTGCTGAAATGCGTCTACGCTCCGGGCTGTTTCGAACTGAAAGCCGCGGGAACCATTTTCGTGAGGATTTTCCGAGCCGGCATGATCCCGAATGGCTGGCGTGGACCAAAATCGGGCAAAAAGATGGGAAAATGGAGCTTTCCAGGATCCGAATCCCGGGAGCATGGCATCCTGATCTCAGCATACCGTATTTTGAACGCTACCCATATCGTTTTCCCGGGGAGACAAACGCAGACTGTTAAACCGAAGATTTGTCTAAGATAACAAAGTCTCGAGAGCCTAAAACAGCTCCTGAGAGTTCATCATTGCGCATAGTTATCAGAATGTTCTCTTGCTCAGGCTCTCTGGTTGCGGGTGAAACCCTAAGTGCCTATATACCCTCGGTCCAGCGGAATAGACGCGGCGCGAAGTCGTATAGTGATTTCCGCCAGGTTTGCCATTCGTGTGATGTCCCTGGAAATTCCACGAAGACTGTCTTAATCCCAACCGATGCCAGCTGTGTAAGGTTCTTTTTGGCGGAATAGTAAATACCTTCCTCAGCAGTTCCCGCGCCCCACCAAAATAAGTGCAACTTCTGATTTAATTCTTCAGGTTTCTGAAAAACCCCGCCAAAAGAATACTCAAGGTTAAATTCCTTCTCATCCATTGGTCTGCGGCTGAATATGCCGAGCGCGGAGAACAGGTTCAGGTTTTGAAGGCCAATGTACAGCGTTTGAACGCTGCCCATCGAGAGTCCTGCCATCGCGCGGTACTCCCTGTCCGGAATGGTCCGATAACTGGCGTCAATCATAGGGATGAGTTCTTTAATCGTGACATCAATGATTTCCTGCGGAGGAGGGGTTGAGGGGATGTGGACATGCATCCCGGGAATTGGCGCCTGACCCCAGTCCATCACGACAATCATCGGCGGTGCTTTTTTCTCAGCGATTAAGTTATCCATGATGAAATTTGCCCGCCCTTGTTCCACCCAACCGGTTTCATCTTCTCCGCCGCCGTGCCTAAGAATGAATACGGGGTACTTTTTTTCAGGCTTGGCTTCATATTCCGCCGGGATATACACATAAGCGCGCCGCCACATGTTGGTGATTTCTGAGTAATACCACTTCATCCGAACTTCCCCATGCGGTACGTCCTTGATATCATAGAAGTCCACGCCTGGTTCTGGGATTTCCACGCCGCAGGCCTGCATAACCTGGCTGCCGTAACTTTTGGAGGTAGTATCGTTTACACGCACGCCATCAACAACTAACCAGTAAGTGTGTAAACCTGGAACAGCAGGGGGCGTAGTTATGCTCCAAATTCCATTCTCATCCCGTGTAAGCTCATAAATCTCTTTTCCAAGCCCGTTGAAACCGTTGTTTTCTGGTTGTCCATTTACGGGTTCAATTTGCACGCTGTGAGCCAGCGGGGCTTTTAGTCTAAACGTGACGCTTCGGTCCTGGTTCACCACCGGAGGATACTTCTCAAAGCGCATGTGTGCTTGTTTGTTCATGTCAAATGTTTCTTGCATCGTTACACACTCCTCCACAATTCAATTGGTCTCGATTTCTTGCGACAGCTCAATTGTTTCCTCGTACCAATCGTCTGAATAGCGGATAAATCTATGGCGTAAACTTGGGTTGATTTTCGCGAACAACTGATTCATGGCTTTGGCATAGACTTTATTGTTGACTTCGACAATATCCAAGCTCAGAACCTGGCAGGCATAGGCGATAGCATTGATGTAATCTTTCCGTCTGAATTTTATTTGTTTCGGCTGCCTATCAACCACAGAAAAGTCTTCGTCTTTTGGATGAAAATATTGAATGTAAATGGCAAAGCCTTTTTCCACATCTGAGCCTAGTAGGTTTGAAGTGTTTATGTTTTGTTCGAACCACTTCAATCGTTTTTCTGCGACGGTTTCACTCATGATTTCGTATGCTTTTTCCATGCCGAAATGCCTGCCGATGGAGAGAACGAGGCGGTACATGTCAATCTCGTAATCGTGCATCACTGACCGTACGTCCGAAACGACGGATGCTGCGTTCGCATTAGCGCGCGTTTCGATATCCCTTAGAACTTCATCCCGGCCGCTTACCTTGCGGGTTTCCCATATTATGTTCGCCATTGTTTTCTCCGATTTTTCTGCATTGGTCTTAAGTGGAACAGCCTCCTGACTAGTGAATTATGTTGGAGAGGATTCATCAGGAGACTGTTCCTTGCAAAGGAGGGAATTCAGAAAAGGTCAGGCGAAAATATTGGTCACTCCGGCATCTTCAACACGTTTCCTAGCTTTTTCTTCATTGTCCGGGAAAATGCCGGTATCCTTGAGTCGGCGCAGGTAATGCCCAGCGTGCGCGCTGACAAATGTTGTGGGTCCGCCGTCGGAGTTCTGAAGGAATTCCTGAGTAAAGGCGATAATGTCACCAGTAGCGGTTGTGCGTGGAAGTTCTATAAGTACTTGTCCGGTTGCGCTGCGAACCGCATTGAAACCAGCTAGATAGCCGGTGTTAATGCAGGGTTGAATATCCACGATGTGAGCCTTACTGCCGGCGGTAAAGTAATTCTCCAGCGGAGGCACGCGCAGGGTGTTTTCGCAGAATACCAGATCGTGTCCAAGTGACCAGAGATTCATGCCGCCGACGGGAGCAGCAGGAACTATATTTTCAAAGCCCGGCACTTTGCGAAGCTTTTCGAGTGGAATTGGGCTGGGCCCAGCTCCTCCAGCAAAGATTCCGCGATCTAAAAGGCGGAAGCGGCCGGTATCCGGAGAGACTCTCCAGCTTGTTTCAGCGTCGGCAGGGTGGCCTTCGCCATCGTTACCGTCTTGTCCGCGGGTAGCCCAGCTCCATTCGGGGTCGGTGTCCCAGTCCACCTCATCTCTGAAGGGAACAAAAATTTGATGGCTGTACGCCAGCGCGTCTTTCCACTCTTGGGAAAGCGATTCTTTGTATAGATATATGCCGTTATATTTAACCCCTGGTGTGCCGTCTTTCTGCCGCATGCTCCAGGTTTTTCCGCCTGCTTTTCCCGCCAGATTTACACGGTCCCCAAAAGTCGGGCACTGCATCCAGGGGCACATGGTGCAGCCGCCGACGTTTTTGGTGCAGTCTTTCATTCCGCCAGCTGAGCCAGTTGTGTCTATGAAGGCGTCTCCTTCAATCCAGGCGTCTTTGTAACGGTCGATCTTCACTTTTACCCTGGTGATGCGCTGACCTTCTTTTTCAAGATCCACAGCGCGGCAGCGCCAGACTATTTGAACGCCCCATTTTTCTAGCAGACGGCGAAGCGCTGGCTCAGCGGTCATCACATTGTAAATCCAGGAGTGTTTTGTCATCTCCTCGGAGCCCGGGAGACTGTGCCAGGGGTAGTGGGAATTACGGTAGTTGTCCATATTGTCTAGGCTGACTTCGTCCAAGACCTCGTTGACTTCAGGCGCGCCCATTTCAAGAATTTCAAGATGCAGTGGGTAACGTCCTCCTACATCCATACTGCCGGCAATCCGGCCGATGCCTAAAAGCTGGTCTTGTCGTTCAAGCAGCACCACTTCCGCGCCGGCTTTTCGAGCGCCGATAGCCGCAGCGATTCCTGCGCTTCCTCCGCCGATTACAACAACCTTTGTCATGATATATACTCCTCTGATTTCATTAATGGGGCTTGTAAATATAAAATACAAAAATGCCAAATTACTATGTACCAAAATTATAAAAGGACAGGGGTTCTAAAGCAATTCATTTTTCAGCATAATAATTACCACAATGGAATATATTGAGAATAGCACTCGAGACGATCTACTCTCGAGAAAAGAATATCTCCCTTAGAATCGCTTTGCCTTTGATTTTAATTACATCCTAACGAGCAAGCACAATAATGCCAGAGCTTTGTAGCTTTTTTGTCACGAAATTTTCATTACAAAACTATGGAAAAAAAATACGGCGAGAGCCGTATTTTGTACAGATAACAAATTGGCAATATGGAAGCAAGCGTTGCAGTATACTTTCCTAACTTAATTGACGGGCGTCAGCCGCAAAGCCGAGCCCACCGATTCAAGCAGTTGGTTAAGCGCGTTCACGGCTTCATCATCCAGCAGGATGCCTGTCTGCCGGCTCTCGACCTCTTTGTTGTACTCGATTTCACCTGGAAGGTAAATCTCGGTAGCAGAGCCGGCCTTTTTCATGCCTTTTAGACTGGCAATGTACGCGTCCATCTCGGACTTGTACGCGTCCAGGCTGATGAACTTAGAGATATCAACCGCTGCCAGCGAAGCGCCGACGCCTGTCGCGCCGTCAAGATTATGGAAGCTTTGAATGTTCGGAGCATGCTTTGCTCCGGCCACCAGGCCGGAGAGAATATCCACTGCAAGAGCAATCGCAGAGCCTTTGGGTCCGCCCATGGGCAGAAGTGTGCCCTTGAGCGCTTCGTTGGGGTCAGTGGTTGGGTTGCCGTTCTCATCCATGGCCCAATCTGCCGGGATCGGCTTGCCGCGCCGGGCGGATTGGCGAATCTTACCTCGTGCGACCACGCTGGTAGCCATGTCCGCTGAGAATAGGAGGTCCTGACCTGTATATATCGCAATGGCAATCGGGTTGGTTCCGGTAAATGCTTCCGCGCCGCCCCAGGGCGCCATCGAAGGCGCGGCATTGCTGCTCATCAGGGCAATCATGCCCTCCCGAGCCACCATTTCAGTGTAGTACGCCAGGGAACCCACGCTGTTGGTATTGCGAATGAGTACAAGCCCCACCCCGAACTGCCTCGCTCGGTCGACAGCCAAATCTGCCGCGAGTTTTCCCGCGACCGGACCAAGCCCGTCACCACCGTCAACGACTGCGACAGCGGCATTGTCCACCGCGAGCGTTGCCTTTGTAGGGAGGGTCAATTGTCCGGCCTTGACGCGGTTAAAGATGGGATTGAGCAAATACGAGCCATGCGTGGTAATTCCGCGCGCGTCTGCTTTACAAAACGTCTCCGCGACCAGTGCAGCCCCTTCCGGGCTTTCCCCTGCTGCCACAAGCAGCACCTGCGAGGCATTAAAGAGGTCTTCTCGTCTTACTTTCATTGTCTACCTACCTTAAGCTAATCCCGGCTTCCCTGCCATGTATATTCGTCAGGAAGCCGGGAGTGAGTCTCCAACTACTGGCGCTATGCAACTTAACGCAAATTATTTCGCTAAGATGGATTCAAGCTTTTCAAGTGACTGCTTTTGAATCTCATCATGAAGGCTGTTGCCGTGCGAATCCATCGTAACCACCACGGGAAAGTCTTCTACTTGAATCACCCACAACGCCTCCGGCACGCCGAACTCCAGCTTATAGACGCCGAGCACTTTTTTTACGGATTCGGCAATCAAAGAGGCAGCCCCGCCGATGGCATGAAAATAAACAGCCGGGATTTTAGCGCAGGCAGCCAGCGTTTTTGGGCCCATGCCGCCCTTGCCAATCACGCCTTTCATATGGAAGTGTTCCATCACGGCGCCTTGATAGGCTTCCTCGCGGATGCTGGTCGTTGGTCCGGCAGCTACAAAGCGATAATTCTTGTCCTGCAGGCCGCTAACGACCGGACCGCAGTGATAGATGACCCCATCCTGGAGCAGCCGTTTCAGCTCTTCGTACACCAGCGCGTCTTCCGCTGAAACCGGGACAGTTTTCGCGATGAAATTGTCCATAAACCATTTATGGACCGTGTCCCGTCCTGTGACCATAATTCCGCTAAGGAGCACGGAATCACCAATTTTCAGATCACGGATGGCTTCATCGGAGATGGGCACGGTAATTCTTTTGAGTTCTTTGGCGCTCATGCGTAGTTCACCTGAGTCCCTTCAATTGTCAGAGTGCGGTGGCGGTATGCCCAGCACATGTAGGAAATCGTCACAAAGTAAGAGGCAGGCAAGCGGTGCGAGGCGCGAATTTTTGTGCCAAGCACAGTCGATTTTCCGCCAAAACCCATTGGTCCAATTTCCAGAGTATTGGCTTCTTCGGTAATCCGCTGTTCCAAGGCCGAGAGTTCGGGATCTGGATTGTCCTCGTGCAGACCGGTCAGCAAAGCTTCTTTAGATACCAGATATCCGCTGCCCCGGTCTCCGCCAATGGCCACGCCTAAAAAACCCGGCGCGCAGCCCTGACCCTGGGCCTGGTAGACCGCATCCAAGACAACTTTACGCACGCCTTCCAGGTCGCGGTCAGCCCCAAGGCCCACATCAGGCAACGAATACTGCCTGCCGACGTTCTCACATCCGCCGCCTTTCAACATCAGGTCGATGGTCAGACCGTCCCCCGCAACTTCCTGAAAGTGAATAGTCGGGAAATTATCATCCCCGAGATTGTTGCCGGTGTTCTTCCCATGCAGGGAGTCCACCGCGTTTGGGCGAAGGTAGGAGCGTTTGGTAGCCTCGGCGATTGCTGCCCGGATTTGTGCTTTGAGCGCGCCTGGTTCCCAGCCCTGTCCGTATTTGACGAAAAACAGCGGCGTACCGGTGTCCTGGCAGATGGGGGTCTGGTTGCGCCGGCTCATTTCCACATTTTCGAGGATAGAAACCATGGCAGCTTCTGCCGCGGAACCCTTATCTTCAGCCTGGCGGGCATTGATGAGCGCGTCCTGGATGGATTTTGGCAGGTCGGTTGAAGTAAGCCGGACGAGTTCGACAAGTTCATTGGTTATATCGCGCACTGGTTCACCTCTATTTGCGTTTGTTCACAATGCGTTCAATGAGATGCGCTTTGTAGGCTTCAAGGTCGATAGGCATCCGAGCGACGCCCGTCTCCATAGCAGCTTTGGCGACCGCGGGGGCTTCGTACAGGCAAACGCGTTTATCCAGCGGTTTGGGGACGATGTAATCCGGACCAAACTCCAAATGGTCAAGGCCGTAGGCGTCCAGAACATCCTGGGGCACCGGCTGTTTGGTCAATTCTGCCAGGGCATATGAGGCTGCCAGTTTCATTTCGTCATTGATCTGGCTAGCGCGCACGTCCAGCGCCCCTCGGAAAATAAAGGGGAAGCCGAGCACATTGTTGATCTGGTTGGGATAATCGGAGCGGCCGGTACCCACGATGGAATCGGGGCGCGCGCGGCGGGCAAGCTCGTATTTAATCTCTGGATTTGGATTGGACATGGCGAAAATAATCGGGTCGTGCGCCATGCGCTTGACCATTTCCTCGCTCACGATATCCGCGGCTGAGAGACCAAAGAAGACATCCGCGCCTTCCATTACCTCTCCCAAGGTCGCGGGACCATCGCCATTTTCAAAGGCCACCTTATAGGGGTTCATGGATTCGGTGCGTCCTTTGTAGATCAAGCCTTTGGTATCCACCATGTAGATGTTTTCGCGGGGGAGACCGAGGCGGATCAGGTGATTCGCGCAGGACATGCCCGCAGAACCAGCCCCGGCGAAAACAATTTTAATGTCTGCGATTTTCCGATTGGTTAGTTCCAGCGCGTTCAGCAGCGCGGCGCCGGTGATAATAGCGGTTCCATGCTGATCGTCATGGAAGACCGGGATATCCAGCATTTCCTTCAGTTTGGTCTCAATATAAAAGCATTCGGGGGCTTTAATATCTTCGAGGTTGATACCGCCAAAGCTGGGGGCGATAGCCCGGGTTACCTCAATAACTACATCCGGGTCGTGAGAATCGACCTCAATATCAAACACGTCCACATCCGCGAAAGACTTAAACAGAACACCTTTGCCTTCCATAACGGGTTTAGAAGCCAACGCGCCGCGGTCTCCCAGCCCCAGGATGGCAGTCCCATTAGAAACTACCGCCACGAGGTTACCCTTGGAGGTGTACTGATAGGCAAGCAGGGGGTCCTTTTCAATTTCGAGGACTGGCCAGGCAACGCCGGGAGTATAGGCGAGGCCCAAATCATACTGGTTATCCAGAGGTTTGGTCGGTACCATGGCGACTTTGCCAGGAACCCCATTCAAATGATGGTATTCGAGTGCAGCTTCTTTAGTGATTGCGGGCATAATGGGTCCTTTTCTTTTAAGATGAGATATTGATACCGGCAGGTCTTTATTGATCTGTTTCTTCGGCAAAGTAAATCGCGCCTACGGGACAGTTAGCCTCGCAGCTGCCGCATTCGACACAAATTTCAGGGTCTATGTGCGATTGTGTTTCATCTTCGGTGATCGCCTCGCTGGGGCAGCCCGCCACGCAGGCTCCACAAAGGATACAGTCACTGGTCACGATATAGGGCATAAAAATCCTTTCTAAAACTTATCCCATATACATTCTTGTGGGATCGATTTGCTCCCGAATGAGGCGCAGCTGTTCCTGGGTGGGGGGCTCGGTAAACGGGATTGTTCCGCTCATCTCCGGGACAAAACCCATGGTGTTCAGGACGTCCTCAAGAGCGTTTCCAGGGTGGATCGAAAGCAGCTGCATGCGCTTGGTCTCTGGGTGAAAGCCAAAGATGGCTTTATCCGTAATCACGCGTTCCGGGCCACCGCGCATGTTCAGGTCCGCTCGCGCGCTCCCGCCGCTGATATAGCCTGGGCTGGTGACGAACGAAATGGCTTCTTTTAATTTGCGGGCTTCGTGGCGGATGATAATCACGGTCTTGTTCGCGCAGGAGGCGATGTCATTCGCGCCGCCGCTGCCAACCATATGCTTGAACTTCCCGCGTGGGTCACCGACCAAAGTTGTGTTCAGGTTGCCAAACTGGTCAACTTCCAGACCGCCCAGGAAGCCCACATCAACGCGACCTTTATGCAAAACGGTACCAAGAATATCCACAAAACTGCTCAGGACTTTGGCGCGATACCAAACGCGAGGGTCAGCGAGACCGACGCCGCTGTCTATCGGCTCGGGGTCCACAACGCCCAATTCAAACAGGATGGTCATGTTGGGGGCATGGGTTTGTTTTGCCAGGAATGACGCAACCACTGGTAAGCCCAGGCCAACCGCCACAATTTGGCCATCTTTAAGTTCGCGTGAGCCAGCCACAGCCATTAATTCTGAGGGGGAGTATTCGCTAGTCATCTTAGTAACCTCGCAGTGGGTCCGCGGCGATTTTCTTGAGGAGTTCATCTCCGCCCAGTTTGGCAAGATAAGACTCGTGGTCCGGTACGCCGTAAACGTAAGCATCCAGGTAGGTTTGCATCGTTTCAGGGCTTTGGGCTGCCTCCGCGTATAAGCGGATGTGGTCAGCGTCGTAATCGTAAGCCTGGTAAAGGGAGCATGGGTGCGCGGCGTATGGGACGTGCACGACATGGGAAACCAGGAACCCAGGGATTACATTGCGCTCTGGATGTTTGCGAATTTCTTCTGTGGAGATGATTTCATGCGCCAACACGATGGTGCGTTTGCTCGCGCGGGCTTGTTCAAGATTATCCCAACGCGGTCCATTGATCTGCGCGTTACCCTCCGAGTCCGCGGCGGAAACGATCGCAACAGCGACGTCTGGCAGCAGCGGTTTGAGCGCTAACCATTCTTCGCCAGTGAAAGGATCCGTCACCGTGGCGACGTCTTCGGGGTGCTTCTCCTGCAGGTTGACCAGCAGGTCAGAGCCCTGCAATGAGCGGATTGGGATGAAGGGGAGACCTAAGGAACCAGCCAGATACCGGAAGGTCACCGAAAGACTGCTGTATTCCTCAGCAGCCAAAGTGCCTGTTTCTATGCCGCGATTGACGCCGCTTAGCCGGCCAAAGCGGTCCAGCGAGCCGCCGCCGTAAATGAGGCGGTCAGCCATGCCTGCGCCAACCAGAATGTCAGCATCCATAGCGCCCACGCACTGCGAGAGCGTCAGGTGATTGATACCCTGCCGGATGACTTCATGCGCAAAGGCCATCGCGCAGCGCGCGATGGCGAAACCGGGCAGCGCGACGTGCGAGCCAGGTGGGATGCTTGCGACTGCGTCGTGTAAGCTGCTCAGCTTGTTCATCTTACACAACCAAAGCAGGACGGTCGAAAACAACCAGCAACAGCTGGCAAACGCCATTCTCGCACTTGATTTCCGCGAGTTCCACCTGGCGGTTGAGCTTGTCTTCGATGCCCATGATGATCAGATTGGCTGGCACGCATGTAAAAGGTTCGATGCCTTTTGCTAACATCCGTTCTTCCACAGGGAGGTGGAGGCAACCCTGCACTGAAATCCGTAAGGTGAGGTCTTCTTGCGCATAGCTGACATCACCAACAATGCCTTTTTCCAGCAGGACTGCTTTGACAACCTGGACAATTGCAGGGATTTCTGGGCCAGGGATACGATCCTTGCAGTCGTTTTCATAAATTCCTCTACCGACCTCCATCATACGGAATCGGCAGCCGCGCCCGCGTTCATCCCAAAAGGCTTTTTCCAGTTCAAAAACCAACCCATTTAGATAATCGTGAGAAATGGCTTTGTCGCTCATCTTACTCCTTGTAGTAGGGATTGCCGAATGATTCGTCAAAGACGATGTCCTTTAACGCCAGGCGGGGGCGGGGGCGGTGGGGCCGCGTCGGATGTCCAATGGAGATCAGGCTGACCGCTTTATATTCGTCAGGAATGTTTAGCAACTTGCGCAACCGTATTTCATCGCGAACGTCGATGCAAGGGGCGATGACCCAGCAGGCTCCCAGGCCAAGGGCTGTCACCATCAGCAAGATGTTTTCAATCGCGGCCGAGGTATCAAAAGGAAGGTCCCAAACATCCTTGCGGCCAATGACGATGATGTTTACGGGAGCTGTGGCAGCAAACATTGAGACCGCGCCGGAGGTTAACTTCTCATAAGCAGCTTTCTTTTTAGCTTCATCTTCCAGGGTCGCGAAGCGCTGCTGCATTTTCTTGGTCATGAATTCCGCGGTAAATCTTCTTCCGCTGCCGCCGCCGGAGATATCTCCCAGTTTCTTGCGGGTGGCTTCATCCTTTACAACAATAAAGCGCCAGGGTTGGGCGTTTTCTCCTGATGGGGCTTGTCGGGCTGCTTCCAGGATCAGGTCAAGATCTTCATCCGAAACCGGTTCCGGTGAATATTCCCGGATGCTGCGCCGATCCTGGATGGCTTTTAAGGTGGCCTCTGCCAGAGTGAATGTATCAGACATTTGCTCTCCTTTAGTAATGAAATATGGACTGCCAGGGTGAGGTTGCGTGTCGCATTTCGATTGTTCCGAGTTCATTTGCTACTTAATGAGGTTCGTCTCATCTAATAAAACACTATTTTATAGAATGACACTATTATCACACGGATTTAGCGCTCTGTCAATAGAATTTGACCGAAAGGATGTTGTGCTAAAAAACCATTTTGGCGTTGTAGTCTTGACACTCTGAAATTTCTATGTTAATATCCAAGCAATGAAACCCAGTTTTATAGAATGGTACAAGTTTCATTTCCCTGATTAATACGAAAAGGAGATATTGATGGCCGACTTACCTTTTGTCAAAGCATCCGATGTTGAGGGGGAGTATCGCGAACCACCGCGAAGGTCGAAACTGCTCTTAGCTCCCAAGTTCGGAGGCGTTATTAACGTTTCTATGGGGATGAATATCACGGAAGTTGGCAGCATGATTCCGGATCATGTCCATACGGAATCAGAAGAAGTTTTGTTCCTGATCAGCGGTCGGGCCAAACTCGTCATTGAGGGAGAAGGCGAGTGGGAAATTGGGCCAGAGACCGCTTTTTATTCGCCAATTGGCAAAAAGCACCGCGTTGAAAACATCGGCGATGAACCGCTGAAATTAGTCTGGGTATATTGCCCACCGCTTCCAAGTCATTTGAAATAATTAATCAAGAAATGGAGATAACAAGATGTTTGAAGAAACCCGCAAGTATGTAAAGACCCTTGGACTGCCTGAAGGCGACCTATTCGATATGCCGTCTTCCACCCTGCGTTTTCCTGACGGCGCAGCTTTCCGCATTGAAGTTCCTACTGTTAATACGGCTGAATCCGTGCAAGCCCTTTTGGAAACCGCAACCAAAAACGGCATCGTCATCAACCGCGTGACCGAGACCTACGGTATGTTCCGTCATACCAAGGAAGAAATCAAGGAATACTGCCGGCTGTGCCATGATTACGGCTGCGAGCTGCTGCTCTCCGTTGGTCCCCGCGCGACCTATGATACCGGCGCGACGGTTCTTTCCTCCCAGGGTATTCGCATTAGCTACCGCCTGCGCGGTATGGAACAGGTGCTGCGCGCTGTGGAAGACATCAAGCGCGGTTATGAATACGGCTGCCGCGGCTTCCTCATCTATGATGAGGGCATGCTCTGGCTCGTCAACCAGATGCGTCACGACGGCGCTCTGCCTGCTGACATCAAATTCAAGTGCTCTGCTCACCTCGGTCAGTGCAACCCCTGCTCGTTCAAACTGCTTGAAAGCCTGGGCGCTGATTCCATCAACCCGGTGCGCGACCTGCAAATCCCGATGATCGCGGCGCTGCGCGCGGCTGTCCAGGTACCGTTGGATGTTCATACCGATAATCCTCCTGCTTCCGGCGGCTTCATCCGCGTTTACGAAGCTCCCGAAATTGTTCGTGTAGCTGCTCCTGTGCACTGCAAGACCGGCAACTCTGTTGTGTCCGCGCATGGTTCGCTGACCTCCGCCTCTGACGGCAAGAAAATGGCTGATCAGGCTTCCATCGTTGTCGAAATGCTGACCAGGTACTACCCCGAACTGACCCAATCCGGTAAGAACACCCCCGATATGTGCATTCCCGCAGTCTAGGAAAGGACTCTTCAATGGGTGAATGGGTTTTCCCACCAGATGGTGGCAGAATGGAAAAAGCTGAAGGTCTCTATCTGCAGACCATGAACATGACGCAGATCAGAGAACGGCTAAAGACGAATGATTTAATTATCATCCCTGTTGGCAGTACGGAATGCCATGGAGCTGGTCAACCTCTGGGTGAGGACACCTTCCTGGTGACGCGCATGGCGGAACAGGTCGCCTTGAAAACAGGCTGCACCATTGCGGAACCTGTCTGGTATGGATCCCATCCTTTCAATCACCTGGGTATGCCCGGTACCGTTGTTGTGCCGGAAGATGCGTTTTTGGCAAACCTGCGGGCTATTATCGCCGGCTTGTGGAACATGGGTTTTCGCAAGCAAATCTTTCTGAATGGGCATGGGCAGGAGGAAGTCATTCCGCTTGCCCTGCAGCAATTCGGAAAAAAGTACCAGGTGCCCGCGGTTCTCATTTCCCTGCATTGGCCGACCGTGATCCATGATTACCTCAAGGACAAAGCGCACGGCGGCCCCTTCGAGACGCCTTTCCAGCATGCTGACGAGGCAGAAGGATCTTACTCCCTGGCGCTTTTCCCGGAATTCATGGATATGAGCCTGGTTGTGGATACCAAGCCGGAAGGCTTTCTGCCGCCCGGACACGTGGACAAAGGCGGAGAGGTGTATCACGCCCCCATAAAGGGACATGAGCATGTTGGTTTGGGCGGCGCGGAAGTGCTTGTTTACCCTGAAGGCGTCATCGGACGGCCAACTCTTGCGGACGCGGAAAAAGCAAAACCCGGCTTGAACGCGCTCTTGGATTACATGGTGCGCCTCATCGGGGATATCATGACCAAATTCCCGGCTGGGGAACTGCCCCCCGCTGAAAAAGTCACCATGCGGCCCAAGGAGCAAATAGACGCGCTCCTGAAAGGTCCGCTAAACGGCGGCACGCACATATATACCGTAGCGTACCCCCCGTAAATCGATAAGCTCTGCTGAGGAATTTTATGCAAATACTCCGTGTAAACATGAATACGTTGCAGGTTCACTTTGAACCTGCAACGCTGCCTTATGAACGGCTGGGCGGCCGGGCCTTGATAGCCAGAGTATTGCTCGAAGAAGTTCCGGGCATGTGCGACCCCTTAGGCCGGGAAAACAAACTCGTCATTGCGCCGGGATTGTTAGCTGGCTCAGGCGTTTCCGCCTGCGGGCGCCTCTCCATCGGAGCGAAAAGCCCGCTCACTGGCGGCGTCAAGGAAGCAAATTCCGGTGGCACCGCGGGAGACGTGCTGGGTCGTCATGGTATTCGGGCGATAATTGTTGAAGATCTGCCAAGCGACGACACGCTTTACTTGCTGCTCGTGAGGAAGGGTCTTCAGGCAGAATTGCTTCCAGCGGATGACTTGAGGGGAAAAGGCAATTATGCCACCTCAACGCTCTTGCAAGGACGCTACGGGGGAGATTATTCCGTCATCTCCATCGGTCCTTCTGGCGAGCAGATGCTGCGCGGCGCTGGCGTTGCGGTAACTGGCATTAATGACCAACGCTGCAATATGTCTGCGCGAGGCGGCATTGGCGCCGTGATGGGCAGCAAGCACCTGAAAGCGATTGTGATCGAAAAAGAAGAAAACCGCAGAGCTCTGGCAGTTCCAGAACTGGTCCGCAACGCGAATAAGGATTTTGTTCTCGAGATAACTAAAAGCCCCAAATTAGGCAAACAAGGCTCGCAGCATCTTTACGGTACTGCTTCGATTGTCGCAGCGGTTAATGAAATGGGCGCGCTTCCAACACGCAACTTCAGTAATGGGCGCTTCGAAGATTCGGAATCCCTGCGCGGCGAGACCCTGCGGAAAACAATCCTGGAAAGAGGCGGCCAGGTTGGCGTGAATTGCATGCCCGGCTGCGCCATAGCCTGTCGGAATGTTTATGTGGATGAGAACGGCACGCCAATAGTTGCCACGCTGCAGTATGAGACCATCGCGCTGCTTGGTTCCAACCTTGGGCTAGGCAAACTCGATGATGTTGCCAGGTTGAATTACATCTGCAATGACCTGGGACTGGATACCATCGAGACTGGCGCTGCTCTCGGCGTAGCTATCGAAGCTGGCTTCGCGCGGTTTGGCGATTACGCCAGCATTGCCGCGCTCCTCAATCAGGTGTCGGAAGGCACGGAATTGGGTCAAGCTATCGGAAATGGCGCCGTGGCGACAGGTATAGCCGTTGGAAACATCAGAGTTCCGGCCGCGCTTGGCCAGGCAATGCCGGGTTACGACCCACGCGCGCTAAAAGGCAATGGCGTCACCTATGCCACTTCCCCTCAGGGCGCGGACCATACCGCGGGCAACGCGTTTGGAGCCAGGAATGAAGTAAACCCGCTTGGAACCCAGGGGCAGAAGGA
>JAGOML010000008.1:28885-40529 GCA_017993575.1 Anaerolineaceae bacterium
TTTGGGGGTCTTAAAGCAGTAAATAATGTGGATTTTTCAATCCAGACCGGCGAAATCGTCGGCCTGATTGGACCGAATGGCTCCGGAAAAACCACCACCCTGAACTTGCTCACCGGTTTTCTAAAACCAGACAGCGGTTCAATCCTGTTTGATGGCAAAGAAATTGCTGGAACCGCTCGCAGCAGCATGTGCGGGAACGGAATCGCGCGTACTTTTCAGCTGATCAAACCCTTCCTAAACCTTACCGCTGTACAAAATGTGATGATAGGCAGAGCCTTTGGCAAAGAAGCCACGATGAACCTGAAACTGGCGGAAGAAGACTCGCTGACAATGCTTGAAAAAGTTGGTTTGCGGAGCAAAGCAACTATGTTGGCAAAAGATATGACTTTGATGCAGCGCAAACGTCTGGAGTTGGCGCGCGCGCTGGCAGCAAAGCCTAAACTCCTGCTGCTCGACGAGTTAATGGCGGGGTTGAACCACGCTGAAGCAGACGAGGCGATGGACACCATCAGGGAAATCAGAGCTTCTGGTATTACTATCCTTATTGTTGAGCATATCGTGAAGGCTATCATGGGGCTTTCGGATCGCATTATCGTCTTGAACATGGGCGAGAAAGTGGCCGAGGGCACTGCCCAGCAAATCATGTATGATCCGCGCGTAATCGATGTTTACCTGGGGAAGAGCCATGCTTAAACTAACTGAGATTGATACCTACTACGGAGATTTGCAGGCTTTATGGGGCATTTCCCTTGAAGTCAAGGAAGGGGAAATGGTTTCCCTGATTGGTCCGAACGGGGCGGGGAAAACGACGACATTGCAATCCATCACCGGATTGCTCAGGCCGGCTCGGGGAAATATCTCATTCGACGGCCACGATTTGTTGAAAGTTCCACCCGACAAAATTGTGGATTTGGGTATATCCATGGTAATGGAAGGCGGGCGGGTTTTTGCAGGTATGTCCGTGATGGAAAACCTTGAATTGGGCGCCTACGGCGCGCGCGCGCGGAAAGACCGCGCTGAAACCATCGAGCATGTTTTTGAAACGTTTCCACGCCTCAAAGAACGGCTAACGCAGCGTGCCGGCACCCTGAGCGGTGGAGAAAGGCAGATGCTCGCCATCGGACGCGCGATGATGTCGAAACCGAAGCTATTGATGTTGGATGAGCCCTCCTTTGGTCTGGCGCCGATTTTGGTCGACGCGATATTTGAGATGGTAAAAGGCATCAACAAGCAGGGTGTCACTATCCTGCTGGTGGAACAGAACGTCCGCGCGGCTTTGGAGCTGGCAGACAGAGCTTATGTAATTGAAAACGGCAGAATCGTCGGTGAAGGTTCCGGCGAAGCCCTGCTTTCCTTTGAATCAGTGCGCAGCGCTTATCTAGGCTAACGAGAGGACACTATGCTTCAACCACTGGCACAAAACATAGTTTATGGAATACTCATAGGTGCGCTTTACGGATTGGCTGCGGTTGGCCTCTCATTAGTCTTTGGGGTTTCCAAATTCCTGAACGTTTCGCACGGCGAATTGCTCATGTTGGGCGGTTACGCCAGTTTCTGGATTTTTAAGGGGCTGAAAATTGATCCGTTTATCTCAATACCGCTGACCATCATCTTCCTTCTGCTGATAGGATTTATCCTCTATCGTCTGATATTCTCAAGGCTGATTAAACTGGAAGTGGATAAAAAAATCCAGAATTCACTTCTGGTGGGCTTTGGCCTCTCCACCATTCTGCAAAACATCGCGCTGCGGCTGTGGACTGCTGACGACCGCTCCATAACCACCGCTTATTCAGGCACTTCCTTCGAACTGGCTGGTATCCGCTTTCCAGCGGTCAGGTTGATCAGTCTCGGCATCACGATTGTCGTCTTGATCAGTCTTCAAATCTTCCTCAAGAAAACTTTCACAGGCAAAGCAATCCGCGCAACGGTGGAAGACTGGCAGTCCGCTTCGCTGATGGGCATCAACATTCACCGTGTTTACCTGCTGGCCTTTATGCTCGGCTGCGGGATGGCGGGAGTGGCTGGAACGCTGGTCAGTATTTGTTATTCAATTGATCCCTCGATGGGACTGAACTGGACCTTGAAGAGCATGGTGGTGATGGTGCTGGGAGGGCTTGGAAGTATGATCGGCACCTTTGTGGGCGGTATCATCCTGGGTGTGACGGAATCAGCGACGGCCTTCTTCATCGGCGGGAACTACCGCCTGATAGCCGGCCTGGTGCTCTTCCTGGTCATCCTAATCTTCAGACCGCAGGGTTTGTTTGGCACTAAGGAGGGTGACAGATGAAAAAGAACCAAACTCTGCTCATCGCCCTTATCTTTACAGTCGCGCTGGCGCTTGTCCCCCTCATCATTAAAAAGGACAACCTGCTTACCTATCTGTGCATGATCCTGCTTTACATCTCGCTGGCATCCTCCTGGAACATTCTGGGCGGTTATACCGGGCAGGTGAGCCTGGGTCATTCGGCGTTTTTCGGGCTTGGCGCTCTGGCGACACGTTTGTTATGGTTCACGGGATGGAATGTTCTGCTTGCCATGCTTGTGGGGGGAGCTGTGGCGATCGTTTTCGCGCTCATTATCGGCTCGCCAGCGTTCAAGCTGAGGGGAGCCTATTTCACAATTGGCACTCTCGCGCTGGGGCAAATCCTTTTTGCGACAGTTGGCAACATTTTTCCGCAAATATCTTCGCTTCCAGTTCAGGATTTAGTGTCCTACACCCTGGTTTCGCGCTACTACCTGTTCCTGGCAATCGCGCTGATTACGGTTCTTGTCGCGTATTTGATAGCGAATTCTCGTCTGGGATTAGGCATGATGGCGGTCCGAGAACAGGAAGACGCGGCCGAATCGTTGGGGGTGAATGCCTTCAAACATAAGCTTTTTGCATTGGTTATCAGCGCGTTTCTGGCTGGCCTGGCGGGCGGAGCCTTTGCCTTTTTCCAGATTGGCTATTATCCACAATATCCCTTCAGCCCAATCTGGACATTGGACTCAACTATGATGGCGTATATTGGTGGAACCGGGACAATCCTTGGTCCGATAATCGGGGCGATTTTCTTTGTCGTTCTAAAGGAAGTATTGTCCTTAAATCTCGCGGAGTTTCACCCCACAGTTTTCGGGGTGCTCTTTATCCTTGTTGTTCTCTTCCTGCCCGGCGGTTTTATGGGGCTGTGGAAGCGGATTAGAGACAAACAGAACAAGAAACGGGAGAGCGTGGCTGAATTATCTCACCCTTAGCCGAAACTTTCCGATCACAGGAGGCTGCCTATGCATTGATTTTTTGTCTTAGTCCTGACATCTGAAACATTTGCAAGCGTTAAAAAGGAGGTTCAGAATGAAATCGAAATTTGGAGTTGCTCTCGTAATCTTGCTCTTGGTGAGCTTGATGGCAACTAGCTGCGCACCAAAGGCTGTTGTGACGGAAGCCCCAGTGGTAACAGAAGCACCCGCGACCGAAGCACCGGCCGAGACCGAAGCTCCTGTTGTTACTGAAGAAGTAACCTATCCGCCCGCGCCTGAATTTATTGATCTGGGATCATCCATCAGCCTTACCGGAAACTTCGGCTCGCTTGGCAACTTGATCCTGCCTGGGTACCAGATTGCGGTGGAACACATCAATGCTGAAGGTGGCGTATTCGTCAAAGAATACAACACCAAGATTCCTCTGCGTCTGACCTATTATGACGACGAATCTGATCCGACCAAGGCGGTTAGTAAGATGGAAACCTTGTTCTCGGAACATGAACTGACAGCTTATCTGGGCGGCGGCGGCAGCTCGATGCACGCCGCATCCATTCCGATTGCTGAAAAGAACAAAGTTCCCTATCTCGGTATCTCCTTCGCCCTGAAAAAAATCCACCAACAGGGTTACAAGTACCTGTTCTCACCATTCCCCAAGTCCCCGAACCAAACCGAGGATGTGTTCAAAATCCTGAATGAAGCTATTCCGGAAGGCGAACGACCAACCAAGGTTGCAGTCTTTGCCTACAATGATGACTGGGGCAAAGAATGGGGCGACCTGGTCAAACAGCGCGCGCCGGAATACGGATATGAAATCGTGGTTTATGAAGAGAACCCGGTTGGCGTGAACGACTGGACTGCCGCGATTCAGAAAGCCAAGGCGGCGGGCGCAGAAATGCTCCTCACTCTGCCTATCTTCCCGGACGGCAGCGGCATGTTCAAAACCATGGCAGAGCTTGGATGGACCCCGAAATTCTCGCTGGTCATCCGCGCACCGGAAGGCGTGAACTGGGGTGAATCCCTTGGGAAGATTGGCGAATACGTCACGATCTTCCCTGGGTGGCACCACGGCGCGAAATTTGATGGCGTGGATAAGCTCAATGCCCGCTACCAAGAGCTGTACGGCCGCCCAGCCGATCTGCTGACCGGCCCTGCTTATGCCTGCGTGCAGATTCTTGCCCAGGCTATAGAAGAAGCTGGAACTTTGGACCGCGATGTTATTCGCGATACAATTGCGGCTGGTGAATTCGAAACCGTAATTGGTTCCGTGACCTTCAACGCGGACGGCACTGGCAATGTGTTGGATCCATTAATCCAATGGCAGAACGGCAAGATGGAGCTGGTATGGCCGGCTGAACACGCCACAGCCCCATTAATCTACCCAGCGCCGGCTTTTGAAGAACGCTAATCTGCTCAGCTAAGAGTGCTGCTTTTCATGCTCCAGGAGCCAAGAACTCCTCTTTAGTGGTGAAAAAAAGCGCAGATTGCGAACTTAACCCAATGCACGGTGGTTCCTCCCCGAGTTAACTTTTGGGAGGAACCACCATTGCTAATTTACAGGAAAGAAATACTTAAAAGAAAATTGCGCGCCAGGTGTGGTGGTGCCTGTTGCGTTCGGCCTGACGAAAAATCTTGTGAAAATCAACGAGCAATGACCCTGAAATATACAAAATACATGGTTGGAGTTTGTCATAATGAGTAACCCAAAAAATATGGACGAAAAAAACCAAGCCACGCAAGCACCTCCCCCAATCTCAAAAGCGGACCCCGGCGTGCCCCCGCCTATTATGGATACCAGTTTTGTGAAACGGCAGTGGTTGGATGTTCCATACGCCCACCAATCTGAGACGCAAAAAATGGACATTTTTTTGCCTGATGAAGGGGAGGGGCCGTTCCCAATCATTTTTGTTATTCACGGCGGGGCATGGAAAATTTGCGACAAGCGGGACGAGCAGCTGATGCCGATGCTAAAAGGGATTTATCGTGGATACGCTGTTGTGAGCATTAACTACCGATTGAGTCAGGAAGCGATTTTCCCGGCACAAATTTTTGATTGCAAGTCGGCCCTGAGATTTATAAAAGCTCGCGCGCAAGATTATCATCTGGATAAAACCCGCATCGCGCTGTGGGGCGGCTCGGCGGGGGCCCATCTGGCAGCGCTCCTGGCAACTTCTGAGGGGGTGAAAGAACTTGAAGACCTCAGTACCGGCAATGAACAAGAAGATACCCTGGTCCGCGCGGTAGTCGATTGGTTTGGTCCCACCTACAGCTTTTTGGAAATGGACCCTATGCTGGCTGAGACTGGCAACGGGCCAAGTGATCATTCACTGCCGGAGTCGCCAGAATCATGCTTATTAGGAGCGCAGATTACAACCATACCAGAATTGGTCTGGAAAGCGAGCCCCGCGGCCTACGTTAACCCGGACGTGCCGCACTTCCTCATCCAGCATGGCTATCACGACCCGGTCGTGCCGGTGCAGCAGTCGATTAAGTTTGCTGCCGCCCTGGAGCAAGCTGCCGGCAAGGAAAAGGTGCACCTGGACGTTTTTGAGAATCATATTATGCACGCCGACCCTTATTTTGAGTCCGACGCGAATCTGGAAGTCGTATATGCGTTTCTGGATAAACACCTCAAAAGATAGCAATGCTTCTGGTTCCAACGGGAGAGGCTGACATCTGTTTCGTGGTATATTTCATAGAATGAAACTCACTCTTATTTGGCGGTTGCTATGGATCCTTTGAATAATCAGGACGAAACAGGTAACGACGGCAGCAATTCCGTGCGGGCGGTTGACAGAGCGTTGGATGTTTTACTATGCTTCACGGCACAGACACCCGCGTTAAATATGACCCAAATCTCAGAACAGATTGGTATCCATAAAAGCACCGTGCACCGGCTGCTCGCGACTCTGGAAAGACGCGACTTTGTCCGCAGAGATCCAGAAACCGGAATTTACCGCCTTGGCTACCGTCTGCTTCAGATGGCTTATCTGAGCCAGGAGGAGATTGGAATCAGGCAGCTTGCGCTGCCGTTTATGCGCATGTTGAACGAAAAGTATCGGGAAACAATCGACCTGGCTGTGTTGGATAATGATGAAGTTTTGTTTTTAGATGTTATCCAGAGCCCGCAGCGGGTAAAATTGGCATCCTCAATGGGACAGCGCTTGCCGGCCTTCAGCACAGCCTCGGGAAAGGCCATCCTGGCATGGATACCTGAAGACGAAGCCCTGCGCGTTTTGCGCAGCACCAACATTGGTTTCAGACCAAATATTGTGCCGACCACTGAAGCTTTCCTCGAGGACATGCGTTCAACGCGCGCGCGCGGTTATTCCGTTGATTGCGAAGGCCTTGAGACAGGTATTCACGCGGTTGGGGTGCCATTATTCCGCGCGGATGGAAAACCGATCGCGTCACTGGCAATTGCTGGCCCGGCTTTTCGGATGGAATGCGGAAAACTTCAAACTATTGGCGAGGAGCTTGTGGAAGTTGGCCGGGAACTGAACAATATGATTAAGTTAGTCCCTAACCTGTAGATGTTTGCGTAAGCCATCAACCGCGCCCGCGTTTGGCGCCACAAGCATCAGAAACGTTTCCAGAATCAAGAGACCCACCGTTTGGTGGGTCTCTTTGTAATTTACCAGGCACAAGCATTAGGTATGGCTGCGCAGTGGCGCTTTGTCGCAGTTTATTGTTAGTGCGGGGCGCTGGCAGAAAGTTAGCTTGTGTAAATGTTTAATAGTTTTAGAACCACCGGTTCCACTACTTCTTTTAATTTTTGCTCTTCCACGCCGCGGACCTTGGCGGTAATCTCGAGAGTTGCGAGGGACTCTCCGGTGAAAGTGCCGATAGCAATGATGTCACCGCCTGCCTCAAAAATCGTTTGAGTGAGCTTGGCTATCGCGCCAGGCTCATTCTTGAGCAGAGCCGATATTCGCACGCCGTAATCCCGCGCTCCCAAAAGCTCGAGGAACAGCCGGAAAAGGTCCGTTTCCGTGATAATGCCAACCACGTCTTCACCGCGCAAAACAGGCAGGCTGCTTATCTTGTGGTCAGCCATCAGGCGGGCGGCTTCTTCCACCGGCATCTCTTCCGTGGCAGTGATTACATCCTTCACCATCACGTCAGATACCTTGATGCGGTCAATCAGGTAATTAAGTTCCCAAACGCTAAGCGTGGTGGCTTTGGAAGGCAGCGCGTTTTCCAGATCGTTCTGGGTGACCAATCCGACCATTTTGTTCTTATCAGCCACGACCATGTGGCGAATTTTTTCTTTTTTCATCAGCGTTACCGCGTCATTCAGCGGCATGCTTGGTGGAACTGTGATAATTGGGGAAGACATTCTTTTGCCGACAATCATTTTTATGCTCCTTCGCTCAGGCGGATGATATTAGGATGAGACAAATTTCTGTTGCTAAAGACCTAAGATAATTTCAATATCTAAAAATTTCGTGTAAGTTGTTTCATAATTTTTACTTACTGCATAAATTATAAAACAAACCAGCCCGTTTCGTAAGGAAATGTATATCGTTAATACAAAAAAGTGACGAAAGTTGAAGAGAACGGATAAAGTGGCCAACTTTAAACAATAATACTTCGGCAGAAACACGTCAGGCGGAAGCATATGTGCAAATCTACGGAAAAGACCAGTCGACTATTCATTGTAGTTTGTGCGGGGTTTCAGGAGGTAATATGATTTTTCTCTCAGGTAATCAAGCAGGACAATGCGTTGTTTGAGACTGATGAGTTTGTCAGATTGTGTGAAATCCTCTTAAAAGGTTGTATGATGTGATTAAGGTTATTCGAAACAATTTCTGTAGAGCCCGGCCGCGAGACTTGTCCAACTCCGGCTAACGATAAGCGCTGATGGAGTAATTATTGTTTCCAATAATCTCAAGCTTCTGAGGTTTCGCTTGGGACCGATTGTGTAAAATAACCAGTTCTCAGAAGAGATGAAACTACCCATGGAGGTGCAATATGAGCATTGAATCTACGCGCGAAACAATGAATCGGTTCTTCAACGCGCAGCACGGCGATGTCAGCATGATGGCGGAGGACGTCGTCTTTACTTTGATGGCAAGCGGAGATGAATCACACGGCAAGGAGGCGGTACAGGGAATGTTCACATATCTGTATCACATTGCCTTTGACGCCACTGCCATCCCCAGACTCGTTGTGGTTGATGAAGACCACGCTGTGCTTGAAGCAGTTTTTTCGGGTAAGCACATCGGTGACTTCAATGGTATTCCTGCTACTGGCAAAGATGTGCGCGTTCCCATGGTCGTGGTGTATGACGTAGCTGGCGGTTTAATTCAGCAAGCCCGCATCTACTTTGAGCTGCCGGCTCTGCTGAAGCAGTTGGGAATACCCAGCGGATAAGCGCTGCCGTCAGAATACGCTCATCTGAATACTCGCCTCCGGCGCGATTTAAAATCGTTAGCTTTGGCTAGCGTGGAAATTTTCCGCCCTCTGATAATTATGCTGCGCATGATTTGGAGTTTGAACAAAAAATGCCCCCGGCGCGACTCGCCTGTACCCCGCAGGGGCAAACGCGCAACCGACTGATTATTATCCCCTTCACGGAGGTTCAAAGGCAGTAAATCAAATAAGCAATAAAAAAAATGCCCCCGGCGCGACTCGCCTGTACCCCGCAGGGGCAAACACGCAACCGACTGACACTTGCCCCATCTGATGGAGTTCGAAGTCACATTTGGTGACTTTGGGTCAAATCACTTGCTCGGTGTGGACACCGGCACGATCAGAGAATCAAAATGCCCCCGGCGCGACTCGCCTGTACCCCGCAGGGGCAAACGCGCAACCGACTGACACATCCGACCTTATTGGAGCTTCGAAGGCAGCAAGAGCAACAAAAATGCCCCCGGCGCGACTCGCCTGTACTCCGCAGGGGCAAACGCGCAACCGACTTGCACTTGCCCTTGATTGCACCCTGACGGGTGTGCTGCGCTAGGAGCTCGAAGGCAGAAAAAAATGCCCCCGGCGGGATTCGAACCCACAACCGACTGATTCGAAGTCAGGCACTCTATCCGTTGAGCTACGGGGGCTTATACAAAGCTGCTTGGTCAGTAACGCTGACAGTCAAGCTGCAGTATTTTATCATCAATTTCAGCATCCGGTCCGCGCATTCCAGTTCGCATCTATGCCTGTTTTCGCGTCCGGGAACCACTCATCATAATTACCATAATATGGAAGGCTTTTACAGCGTAGAGCAAACCATTTCTAATTGATTATTGAAGAACAAACACAAAATTCATACCAATATCCCCATACTTTTTACCGCTCAGCGTATAATCAATTATCCCGTATTTTTCATCCTGTAATGGAGCAACCATGAGAAAAATCGCTGCAATCCTGTTCTTTGGTGTTTTGCTTTTAACTTTGGCGCTGCATTCCTCAGTTGTTTCCGCCAAGCGAGAACCGCAGAGGAAAGGCGGAATTCTTTTTGCCGCGCCTGGCGGAACCAGTACGGCATGTTCTAGCTGGGCGGATGCCTGTGAGCTGCAGACTGCGCTTGGACTGGCCGCGGCTGGCGATGAAATTTGGGTGCAAGCCGGCATCTACAAAGCCACCACTGGCACGGACAGCACGATATCCTTTGTCCTAAAAAACGGGGTCGCGATTTATGGCGGCTTTTTGGGAAGCGAAACTGCCCGCGAGCAGCGAGATTGGGAGTCCAACCCTACCATCCTCAGCGGTGAAATTGGCAACCCTGAGGTCCACACCGATAATACCTACCACGTCGTACGCGCCGATGGCGTGGACGCAAGCGCTGTGCTGGACGGCTTCATTATCGAGCATGGAAACACCTACTGGTCGGACCCGGACGTGCGCGGTGGAGGCATTTACTGCCTGAACAACGCAAGCCCGGTCTTCAGAGATATTATTCTGCGCCATAACTACAGCGAAAGGGACGGCGCCGGAATGTACAACAATTCCAGTGCGCCCAGCCTTTACAACGTCACTTTTGAAAATAACACCGCGGAAGCCCTGGGCGGCGGGATGTCCAACAGATTAAGTAACCCAATCATCGTAGGCGCGACATTTAGTGGAAACCATGCGGGATACGGCGGCGGCATGTACAACGACGGCAGCAATCCTTCAATTCAGGCTGCGGTATTTGAAGATAACACTGCCTCGCTCAATGGCGGTGGGATGAGCAACTGGTTTACTAGCAGTCCCTATCTGAAAGGCGTGGACTTTGTGAACAACAGCTCGGGTACATACGGCGGCGCGATTATGAATTACAACAGCAGTCCGATCATGGAAGAGGTGCTCATTTCTGATAACACCTCCGCTGAGGGCGGGGGCATGTACAGCTGGGGTGTCAGTGGAGGAATGAGCGACCCCAAGATGAAGAACGTTACCTTTGAATTCAACACAGCCACCGCTGGGGATGGCGGCGCGCTCTACAACAAATTCAGCAATCCAACCCTGAAATTTGTCACCATCCACGCCAACCAATCAGTAACGCGCTATGGCGGCGGCATCTACAACGTTTCGAGCAGCCCAAAGCTTGAAGACGTGACGATTTCCAACAACACTTCGCTGAAAGCCGGCGGCGGTATGTATAACACTGGCACGTATACCGATCGCAGCACTCCAAGCCTTCTGCGGGTCGTATTCTTTGGTAATGTCGCATCGAGTGTCAGTTACGGAGATGGGGGTGGGATGTTCAATTATGATTGGTGCAGCCCGACGATGACCGATGTGGTATTTCAGGAAAACAGCGCGGGTCATGATGGCGGCGGGATGTACAACAATCAGGCGACGTTCGCCCTCCTGCGGCGCGTGCTTTTCACGGGGAATTTTTCGGATAACCACGGCGGAGGCTTGTTTAATACTGCCGCTTACCCGGATCTGGAAAACGTGACGTTTTACGGCAACACCGCCAACGAGAACGGCGGCGGAATGTGCAGCTGGGCAGTAATTGACCCCCTCAGCATGGTGAACGTCACATTCGTGAACAATACTACTGTGTACGGGGATGGGGGCGGAATTTTCAATTCGACGACCAATGGATATTCCTTACGCAATGCCATCGTGTGGGGCAATTCCCCGACCCAGATTGTCGGTGGGGGGACGGCGACCTACAGCGCGATACAGGGCGGCTTTGGAGGCGAAGGGAATACCTCGGTAGACCCGCTGTTGGAGGCTTTGGCGGATAATGGGGGATTCTCAAAGACGGTGGGGCTACAAACCAACAGCCCGGCCGTGGACGCGGGCAATCCGGAGCTTTGCCCGGATGTGGACCAGCGCGGTTTTATGCGGCCGTTTGATGGCGATGGATCGGACGGCGCGCGCTGCGATATGGGTGCGTATGAGTACGGCTCGTACCCAGAGGCGAAGATATATTTGCCGATGCTTTTAAAGTAGGTAATCTAGCGTTGTATAG
>JAGOML010000063.1:0-8606 GCA_017993575.1 Anaerolineaceae bacterium
GGACGCCGGCCCGAATGTGCATGTAATCGCGCTGGAAAGCGAGCTAGACTGGACTGAAGCGCAGTTGCGCGGGCTGCCCGGGGTGGAACAGGTGCTCTGCGCCCGGCCGGGCGGCGGAGCGAGGCTGGTTTGAAGTTTGCTGAGACGTAGCTTCACAACCGGAAGATCGAAAAGAGTTCTAAGACCTTAATATTTGAGAAAAAGCCTAGCTAAACGAGTCGGCCGGTTCAGCGTGCCTATTCTATTGTGCCGCGGAGTGAACAGGTAAGTTTTCTTAACTCTGGTTATGAGGAAAGATTAGATTACCTTACACTCCTACATCAGCCCGGCAAGTTTACGGGCAAGGCCAGCCGCTGTCCACTCCCGTTTCAGAAACATCCTGCCGGCCGTCCCGGCAGTAATTGCCAACAAAGCGAATCGCGCCCGGGTAGTGCGCGCGGATGACATGCTCATACCACGACATTTCCCCATCCAGTTCGCCGGCGTGCACGCATCTGCCCGCGGATTGGGTGTTGTTGCAATCCATCCAGTCCGGGTCCCACTCGCAAAAATCGATTGAGGGAAACCAGGTGAGCCCGGTCAAAGCTGCGCCGCAAGCCGGCAGCGAGCCGCGCTTCCAGGCCGACCAGTCCGGGTTCTTGCCTTCCAGCGCGTCGGGCACCTGGTTGATATTGAGGAGCGCCCAATCCAGGTTGTGGTACCACTCGTGAATGAGCGGTTCGTACACGGATTTCCCATCTATGATGATGCTGTTGCAGGCCGGGCAGTACTGGATGTTGGCGTAGCCTGCGCCGTGGATGCTCATCTCGCCGTAAGACCCGCCGCAGGCGTAGGCGAGATTGAGGTTCTGTTGGGGGTCAGTCACTCCTGTGACAACATAGACGAAATCAGTATCCACACCAACGTAGGGGTTCAGCAGTTCGTCGTCCACCTCAAAAGGACCAAAAACGAAATCAGGCGCGACGAAGCCAGCATAGTCGATGGGCAGTTCCGTGAAGGACAGTTGCAGTTCCAGGTCGCCTTCGCTCCACGCAAACACCTTCTCCGCGACCAGGCGCATGTCCTGCTCTATGGCTGCCACTTCCTCAGGCGTCAGGGTGATGTCCAGGCAAACGCGGTGCGCGTAGACGGCGTATTCCGGGTCGTTTATCCGCCCGGGGGGGATGCCTGTCATTGGCGTGGGCGGGTCAAAGTCCTCCCAGTTGCACTGGCAGTCTCCGCATTTCTCGCCGAAGCAAACATTGCCGCTGGCGAAATCGTTGCCCGCCAGGCAGGTGCGCACCGGGTTCAGGATGAAAACCTGAAATTTGGCTTTGGAGGGGTAGTGGGCGAGTGAACTGTCATCTGCCGTGGTGGTGGGTGTGGGTGTGGTTGTGGCAGCCTCTGAGGGCGTTGTTTTTGGTCTTACATCTGTCACAGCTGGGAAGTTGCAGGCAGCCAGCAAAACGAGCAGAAGGAAGGTTATGGCACATTTTTTCTTCATACGGCATCTGATGTATCTATCTGGTGAAAAACTAACGCGGAAAGCACTGGAGGACGCTATTATTATAGTCTTTCTTCCCTCACAAATTTCTCTGGATTTTCCGGGGCAGCGCTGACTCTTCTTGCTCTGATTAAAGTAAAAACCCGGACAGGGATTTGTCCGGGTTCAGCGAAAACAGGGAAGTTTATTTCATGCCCGCGAACTGTTTATAGTAATCGATGATGTCGCTCAGGTTCTTTGGCAGTAGCGCGTAAAACGCTGTGGCGTCCACGACTTCCTGCAGCGGGACATGCTCTGCGATAGAGTGCGCGTAGACTTCGTTCCCAGGCCCGAAACCGATGGAGGGAATATTCGCTTTGCCTGCCCAGTAGGTCCCGTTGGTAGAAAAATCCCAGGTGCCAGCCGGGCGACTCACTCCCCAGATGTCTTTGATGGCGCGCTGCCCTGCCTGCACGAAAGGATGCGACTCTTCCGCGAACCAGGCCGGGAAGAACTTATCCAGGGGGAAGCTGAAGCCGGTGTAGGAGGGGGTGTCGTAGTACAACTCTTCGACCGTGATTTCCTCATTCATATAATCCGCGATAAGCCCCCTGACGGTTTTCAGCGCATCCTCGCGCGATTCGCTGAGCGTAACGCGGTGGTCAAGAAAGATGGTGAATTGGTTGGGGACAGCATTGACCGAATTGGTGCGCGCAAACGCGTCGGTGACGGTGATGGAGGCATGGCCGAGCACCGGGTGGCTGAACATGCCGAAACGCATGCGCCGGTCCAGCTCCTGGATTTCGGAGATGAGGGCGTGCATTTTGTAAACCGCGTTGTCGCCCAGATAGTGCGTGGCGGCGTGCGCTGAGCGGCCTGTGGCGACAATTTTCAACTCGATGCGCCCTTTGTGCCCGCGGTAAACGTTCATCCGGGTTGGCTCGCCAATCACAACAAAATCGGGCCGAATACCGGGGTCGACCTCAACAAAGGCGTTTGGCGCGATGCCGTCGCACCATTCTTCCATATTGCCGAAATAATAAACGGTGTAGCCGTCTAATAGGCCAAGGTCGCGGGCAATCGCCAGGCCGTAAATCATCCCCGGGGTGCTGCCTTTTTCGTCGCAGGCGCCGCGGGCGTAAAAGTTGCCGTCTTCCACTTTGCCGACGAACGGATCCCATTCCCAATTGCTGATATCGCCCACGCCGACGGTGTCGATGTGCGAGTCGTACAGCAAAACGCGCGGACCGCTGCCGATGCGGCCAATGGTGTTGCCCATTTTATCGAAGCGCACTTCTTCAAAGCCCAGTTTGACCATTTCGGCCTGGATACGTTCTCCCACGGGTCCAATGAGAGAGTCCATCGAGGGGATGGCGCAGATATCGCGCAGGAACTGGATGATATCGCTTTTATTCTGTTCTACTCTGGTTTTGATTTCCTGAACAAGATTCATGAGTGAAGCCGCTCCTTAACATGTAATTGCTCGGTAAAAAAATACCGTCAGAAGCAAATTTCCGCCTCCCGGCAAATTTTCAGGGCGGCCTAACTAGAAGTGTGCCAGCCGCACCGATTATGATAACACACATTACCCGCACAGCAGCCTGATGGGCGGCTCTGGCGGGAGGATTGACACGGCAATTCACGATTGAGGGGTAGTTTAGGCTTCCCTGCCGTGTAAGCATATCTACTGTCATAAAAAAAGGCGGGTTTTCACCCGCCCAACAATTCGATTCGCCTGAAAACTCAGGACATGGTCAGCGCCATGACCGCTTTCTGTGCGTGCAAGCGGTTCTCCGCTTCGTCAAAGACCACCGAGTGCGGCCCATCCAGCACGCCGTCCGTAACCTCGATGTTCCTATCCGCCGGCAAGGGGTGCATGTAGATAGCATCTTCCTTAGCCAGGGCCAGGCGGCGTTCGTCCATCAGCCAGGATTTGTAGGAATCCTGGATGCGCTTGCCTTCCACGCCGTCCGCGGTGGTGAGCAGGGGACCCCAGGATTTGGCGTAGATGATATCAGCGCCTCGCATGCCCTCATCCATATCGTGCACAATTTCAAAGGAAGTGCCGGCTTTTTTGGCTTCGTCGCGCGCCTGCTGCTCGATTTCCGGCATCAGACGAAATTCTTCCGGGTAGGAGAGCGTGACGTCCAGCCCAAAGCGCGGCATTTGCAGAATGAGTGACTGCGGTACGGAGATGGGTTTGAGGTACGAAGCGGCATACGCCCAGGACACCACGATTTTCTTTTTGCGCAAATCGCGGCCTTTCTTCTCCATGATTGTCATCAGGTCCGCCAGGCACTGGAAGGGGTGGTAAATATCGCACTGCATATTCAGAACCGGGACGCGCGAAGCTTGGGCGACCGCATTGATGTAGGCGTTGCCGACTTCCCAGTCGCAGTGACGGATGGCGATGCCGTCGTAATAGCGGCCGAAGATTTCCCCGATTTCCTTGGGGGTATCCCCATGCGCAATCTGGGTGGACTTGCTCTCGATAAAGCCCGCGTGCCCGCCCAATTGGGAAATGCCAGCTTCGAAGGAGCCGCGCGTGCGGGTGCTGCTGAAAAAGAAAAGCATCGCCAGCACTTTGTCGCGCAGGTATGGGTGCGGTTCGTTCAAGGCGCGTTTGCGCTTGAGGTCCCAGGCAACGTCCAGAACAGTCTCAACTTCCTCTTTGCTGAAATCAAGATCGCCAATCAGGTCTCTACCGTGTAAAAAAGTCTGCATTATTCTCTCCTTGGAAAAATGTAATTTCGTGCGGTTTCCGGGTTATTCCATCTTACCCAACACCAATGATAACAGCGCCATGCGCATCACGACGCCGTTAAAGGCTTCCTGCCAGTAGCGCGACCAGCGCGTGATGTCCACGTCCAGCGGGATTTCATCCATGCGCGGCAGGGAATGCAGCAGGATGGCATCGGGCTTGGCTTTATTGGCCAGCAGCTCGCGTGTAATCTTGTAGTTATCCGGGGTCAGCGCCACTTCATCGCCGCGAACATCGCGGTGCTTGGTGTAATCGGGCTGGACAACCGGCTCGACCAGGATGACATCCGCCTCGGCAATCACCTGTTCCACGTGCTCGGCTTCTTTGAAATTCAGGCTGTAATTGCTGATTTCCTCTTTAAATTCAGGTGTCAATGACATGTCGGGCGGGGCAACGAAGGTAATGGGGCAGTCGAATTGGGTGAGGGCATAGGCCAGGGAGTGCATGGTGCGCATGCGCATATCGCCAACTGCCAGCCACCTAAGCCCATCAATGCGGCCTTTTTCGCGCAGCACGGTATACAGGTCCGTAAGGATTTGGGTGGGGTGCTCGCCCCAACCATCGCCGCCGTTGATAATCGGGATGGAAGCCCAATTGGCAGCTTCATGCGGCGCGCCCTGCTGATAATGACGCATCACGATGACATCGCCGTAGTACTCCAGCATTTTGACCGTATCCTTGATGGATTCCTGGTAAAAATCGCCGGCGCGGGTCATCTTGACATCGGAAAAGCCAGTCACGTGGCCGCCCAAGCGGTGCATAGCTGCCTCGTGCGCCAGGCGGGTGCGCGTGCTGGGTTGATAGAAAGCGGTGACCAGCGTCTTTTCCGCCAGCAAATCCGAATTGCGCCGCGAGCGGGCAATTGGCTCCAACTCCTCAGCCACTTCGAAAACCCTGAAGAACTCATTTCGTTCAAAATCTTTGAGCGACAAAATGTCCCGACCACAAAAACTGCGCATAATTTCTCCTTTACATCATTGGTCTTTATGAAAAAGTGGGTGAGAAAAGATTTGTACTCCCGGTGCAAAAAAAAGTATAGGGACTAAAGCAGCTCTCCTATGCAAGCTAACCCAAAAGCTGTAATTTGAGCCGTCGGACATGTAATTCTGGATATATTATAAATCTCATCCTGATAGCTGGCAATTAATTGAGATATTTTTGGGCAAATGTCATTAGTGGAGCAAAATAAGGCGAAACCGACCGCGCAGGATTCCGCGGCTCAGAATGTGTAGATGACAAGGTATAATTAATTTGCATTTGTCTGTTGAATTAATAAAAATCGAGGTGGTAAATGGACTTTTTATCTTCACTGCCGAATTCTTCATTTTTAGCTAAGTCCGGATTGACCTGGGGCATTCTTGGCACAGCCCGTATCGCCGCTAAATCCCTCATTCCCGCGATTAAAGCGAGCAAGCACAACAACGTGGCTGCGATTGCCAGCCGGGACCTGACTCGCGCCGCGGAGTTCGTCCGGGAAAATGAAATCCCCAAAGCTTACGGCACTTACGAAGAACTGCTCAATGACGAGAATATCCAGGCGGTATACATTCCGCTGCCAAACAGCGAACACAGCCGCTGGGCGGTGCGGGCAATGGAAGCCGGCAAGCATGTGTTGGTGGAAAAACCTTTCGCGGTAAACGCTGACGAAGCCCAGATGATGGTGAGTACTGCGCTGGAAAAATCAGTCCTGTTGATGGAAGCGTTTATGTACCGCTACCACGCGCGCCTGGGGCAAATACTCGAGATTGTGCGCAGAGGAACATTGGGTAAACTTCGTTTTATCCAATCCAGCATGAGCTTTCCGCTGACAAATCCGGACGATATCCGCTTGAACGCGAATTTGGGCGGCGGCGCGCTTTATGACCTGGGCTGCTACTGCGTGGACTTGCAGCGCATTCTTGTCGGTCGCGAACCCAGGCGGGTAAAAGCGCTCAGTTACCAGGGCAATACGGGTGTGGACTTACAGGTTTCAGCCACCCTGGATTTTGGCGAACAGGTGTACGGCCATTTTGACGTAGGCTTCAATGCGTTCAGACAGCAGCACACGCGCATTATTGGCACGGAAGGCGTGTTGGATGTGGTGGACCCGTTTGGTGCCAAGGCGGAAGCAAGCCAGATGACCCTGACAAAAGACGGCGAGACCAAGAAGTTAAGCGTCAAAAGGGAAAACGCATACGAAAAAATGATTGAACATTTTTATTATGTTGTCATGAGTCGGGAAGCTCCCTTATTCCCCTTGGCAGATTCCGTTAATAATTTAGTGGTCATCGACGCGCTTTTCCAATCACTGATTGATGGCGGTCGTTTGGTTTCCTTAACCCCCACACCAAACTAATTGAGGTAGAGCATGTCTGATCCGAAACCATCCAACTATTCCCTGTGGACAAAACTGGCAAGCTACTATTTGCCAACCCTGCTCATCATCGGACTGATTCTCATCATGACCACCGGATTAACCAATCCGGTCCCAACGCCGGAAAGCTGCATCGCGCAGGAGCCGCTCTTGCATATGATTGTTGGTTACGCGGCGCTTTTCTGTGAGCTAGCTGCCATTTTTGTGATCGTGACCGGCGCGGCGCACGCCCTGGCCAGCTATGTCCGGCGGCTGTTGGACCGCAATTTGATGAACCAAATCAAAGGTTCAGAGGCTACCCGGCTTCGTCTTGGCCACAAGCTCAGTCTCAGCCTCGAATTCGCTATGGCGTCCGACATCCTGAGGCTGGCTGTTTCGCCCAATTTTTCCACTATCATTGTTCTGTTCACCATTATCCTGCTGCGGGTCCTGGTGAATTTCTTCCTCGAGCATGATATCGAAGTTATCCGCGAATACAATATTTTGAATGAATTGAAACAAACAGAGGACGAAAAGTAGCGGTATCCGTTTATCAGCGGGAATGCCATTAAAGCGCAATAAAAAAAGGATACGCTTGTGCGTATCCTTTTTGTGTGTTATCAGGCGTCCTTTTACGGGGTTGGGGAAGGCGTCATCGTGCGCGTGGCTGTCGCGGTCGGGACAGGGGTAACCAGATTCACAGGGATCTTCAGAATATCGCCGATGAACAGGCTGGAGCTGTCTTTGATTTCAGTCAGGCCCTGGCTTCGGCGCCAACGGTTCGTTTCGTAGAGGATTTTGTCCACGGTGGAGTTAAAGCGGGTCGCCAGAGCTTCGAGAGTGTCTCCGGAGCGGACCTTGTAGTCGATAATCGTGCCGCGGCGGATGTCGGTGGGCAGCGGCGTGGCGGTGGGGAGTTCCTGGCCGGGCGCGGGGATGAGAATGGTCTGCCCGACGTTGATGATGCAGGAGCTGTCCAGGTTGTTCAGGTAGAGCAGCACTTCCACGTCGGCGTCATACTTTTTGGCGATCACGGCGCAGTTATCATCCTCCTGGACGACGTATTCAAACGGCGCGGATGGCGTGAAGGTGGGTGTTATCGTCGGCGTTTCGGTGATGGTGGGAGTATGCGTCGCGGTGTTGGTTGGCGTCACGGGGGTGGGTGTGAGCGTCGGGGTTGGGGTTGGGGTTTTAGTCGCGAACCAACCGGGGGTGCCGGCAAGATTGCCGGTGGCCCACAGGGCGATGAGCGCGAGGCCAGCCACGATGAAAAGCCCGGCCAGAACGCCGACGAACGCTTTCCCGGATTTTTGTTTTCTCCGGTAAGAAGCCAGTGGGCTTTGAGATTTCTTCTTTGCCATGATGGTTTTCCTTTCGGCCTGCACATGCAAGGGATTGTTCAAATCCAATTATTCGTGATTTGAAGCTTTTGTCAAGTATACCATTTTCAGGATGACGGGTTGTAGGGCATCGTTAGATTGACCGCTGCATTGGTTGGTGTTTTTTGCTCCGCTCAGGATGACAGGAAAGTGCGCTTAGGATGACACGCAGATGCGCTCAGGATGAGGAGACCTGCGGTCAACCACGCTCGCTGGTGAGGACAGCAGTGAGAACGTGAAGGTAGGCTGACAGGGAGATCGCTTCGTTCCTCGCGATGACGAATACTTATCCGACTGAACCGCAGGCGAAGCGTCCTGGCAAAGGCGAGCTAAGATTCTTCGCTGCGCTCAGGATGACAGGAAAGTGCGCTCAGGATGAAAAGTCTCTCCCTTAGCGGTGAGGAACGCCTTACGTGCACTCGCGTTGGTGCTGCGCTGCCACGTACTTATGCAGATACTGGCCGGTATAAGACTCATTGTTCAGGCAGACTTCTTCCGGGACGCCTTCCGCCACCAGGTAGCCGCCGCGGTCACCGCCTTCCGGTCCCAGGTCGATGACCCAATCCGCAACCTTGATGATATCCAGGTTGTGCTCAATCACCACAACGGTGTTGCCAGTGCTGACCAACGACTGCAAGACTTCGATTAGTTTGTGCACATCCGCGGCATGCA
>JAGOML010000009.1:0-39572 GCA_017993575.1 Anaerolineaceae bacterium
CTCGGTCGCCGCAGATAGCGGTAGGATTAAGAATTTGCAGCCCCTGAGAGTCTCAGGGGCTTTTTTACTGCGCTCAGGATGGCCTCCGATTCGTCACTGCGAGCGGAGCGAGCGCAGCGCGGCAGTCCGCCTTTCGACTATCCTCTGGACCACCCCGCTCAGGATGTCCCCAGATTCGTCACTGCGAGTGGAGCGAGCGCAGCGCGGCAGTCTGCCTTTTGATAAATATTGACACCCGGCGCACTCTGAAGCATCGTTTTCAATCTCACATCAGACGAAATAACAATGCCAGCGCTGCCAACAGCCCTTCATGCAGCTCAATTCGCCTAAACCCCGCTGCTGTAGGTATAATTGCCCCTATCATTTTCTAAGGAGAAACCTATGACACAAACCCCTCCGCGCTGGAATCTTGCCAACATCTATGAATCTGTGGATGACCCGCGCCTCGCGGCAGATTTTGACTGGATCCAGACACAAACCAAGCTCGTGGAGTCCCGCTTTGAAACCGAGCTTCAGCGTCTTACCCCCGAAAACGCCCTACCCGAAACTCTCAATCCGCTTCTCAACCAGCTAGTGGAGGACCTGAACGCGCTCATCCTCAAGAGCGGCACCATCGATGCTTACCTTTACGGTCTCATCACCACAGACTCCTTCGATAAAAAAGCAGAACAAATGCAATCCCGCTTCGAAATCGCGCGGGTTCCTTTCCAAAACCTGTTCGTGCGCCTGCGTGCCTGGTTTGGCAAACTTGGCCAGACCTTACCCACCGCGCTCAAGGCGCCCGGCAGCGCCAAAGACCATGCCTTCATCTTGCTGGAAGAAGCGGAGCAAAGCCGCTACCAGATGTCCGAAGCAGAAGAACTGCTAGCCAATGAATTGACGCTTTCGGGCGGCAGCGCCTGGGATAAATTGCAGGGCACGCTCACCTCGCAAAAAACCGTTCCTTTTGAGCTGGACGGCAAAGTGGAAGAGCTGCCAATGCCGGCTCTTATCAACCTGCGCAGCCATCCCTCCGCGGAAATTCGGGAACGCGCCTACCAGGCCGAACATCAGGTATGGGAAGAACTAAAAGAACCCCTGGCAGCCTGCCTGAATGGCGTCAAAGGTGAAACCATCACCCTCGATAAGCACCGTGGGCGACGTGACAGCCTGCATGCCTCCCTCGATATGGCGCGCATCGACCAGGAAACGCTCGACGCGATGCTTGCCGCCATCAAAGCCTCTCTCCCCAGCTTTAGGCGCTACTTCCAGGCAAAAGCCCGCCTGCTGGGCATGGAAAAGCTGCCCTGGTGGAGCTTGCTGGCGCCTTTGGGCGAGAGCAGCCAAAGCTTCAGCTTTGAAAAAGCCCGGGACCTGATTCTGACTCATTTCGGGAGCTTTTCCGCGGAGCTGGAGAGCTTTGCCCGCGCTGCCTTTGACCAGCATTGGATCGACGCGGAGCAGCGCCCTGGCAAACGCGGCGGCGCTTACTGCATGGAGATACCCGCCCTGAAAGAAAGCCGGGTGTTGTGCAACTTTGATGGCTCGCTCGACCAGGTGATGACCATCGCCCACGAGCTCGGGCACGGCTTCCACAACTACTGCGCCTTCAAAGCTGATAAAACGCCGCTCCAAACACGCACCCCAATGACCCTTGCTGAAACTGCCTCGATCATGTGCGAAACAATCGTTTTTAACGCGATTCTTGCCGGCATAAGCGATCCTCAGGAAGAACTAGCTATCCTTGAGAGCAATCTCTCCGGCAGCGGCGAAGTAATCGTGGATATCTATTCGCGCTTCTTGTTCGAGAAAGAACTCTTTGCCCGCCGCGCACAATCCGCCCTTTCCGCGGATGAAATCTCCGAAATCATGCTGGACGCGCAGCGCCAAAGTTACGGGGACGGTCTGGACCAAAACGTCCTGCACAAATACATGTGGACCTGGAAACCGCATTACTACAGCGCGTCCCTGGCTTTTTATAACTACCCCTATGCCTTCGGGCTGCTCTTTGCTACCGGTCTTTACGCCATCTACCAAAAGCGCGGCGAGGAATTTGTGCCGGATTATATGCAGCTGCTCGCGAGCACCGGCGAAGCCTCCGCCGCGGATTTGGCTGCCCGCTTTGGCATCGACATACGCGACCAGGCCTTCTGGGCTGGCTCTTTGGATGTGATTACCGAACGCATTAATCGGTACATTCAGCTCAGCCAATAAAACAGCTATGACAAGGCGCGGTGGATACTCACCGCGCCTTTTTGTTTTTCACTAAGCTTTCGCAAACGCTCGCAGACGGCTGGGTATCAGGCGGCTAAAGGCTCTTTGCGCGCTCCTGCAGGGCTGCTTCTTCCGAAGTTTCGGCTTCAATAACAATCCCATGCGGACGTGGTTTGCCGTGTTCATCCACGTACACAAAGGTGATAAACCCATCCACTGCCTGCTCGCCCTTCACATCAGCAAGAATAACGGCAATCAGGCGGCTGCGCCCGGTGAGCACAATGCTGCTGGTAAAACGCACAATTTCACCCGGACGCACTGGCCTCCGAAATTCCATTCCGTGGATTTTTACGCACAGGATGAACTCGGGCGGCAGCATGTTGGCAGCCGCGATAAACCCAGCCTCCACCAGCCATTCCGCGCCGCGTCCCGCAAAAAGCGTGCGGTGGTGGTTCAAGTCTTCACTCTTGACCAAGTGGTAAACATTCAAAAGCTCAATGCCCATTATTCATCTCCTGGAATAAAAATTTCCACATTATCAAAAGTTGCTTTTAGCAGGCTGCCTTCGTAAGTGCCGGCTATAATTCCCACCAAGCCAACTGAAAAATCAGGATCGATAGTTCCTCCCAGCAGCCTGTCATTAACGGCCAGCTTCAACCCATTCGCGCCGCACTGCGCGGTAAGGCGCAGGCTTTGGCTTGGGTCAAACGCATCCGCGTAAGTCCAATCAATCAGATATGTCGTTTCAGTGCCCGCGCGCTTCCAGATGGAAAAGTATCCATCCTCGCTGACTTCCAACGCGATGAAGTGATTGGCATCCCGGAAAGCGCAAACCAGTCCAAAACTACCATCGCCGCCGCCTGCGTTCAGGCGCGCGTCAGCGCTGATTGTCAGCTGGTCGTAAGCATAATCGAGAGTGCTGAATAGTAGCCTGCGCGGCTCGCTGATTGTTAACGCCAAGGCTTCGTCTTCATACGCGCTTTGCGTGCCCGGCATTTCGGTGCTTTTCCATCCAGGCGTCCCCGCGGAGAAATCCGCTTGAAAGACTGACTTGCCTTCAACCACGAAGGGCAAATCCAGCACGCTTACTCGCTGCAGCCCAAGCTCGCCCATCCACCCCTCGGTAAGCATGCCGTCCAGCGCTTGCAGCGATGTTAGTGCACCCAGGTTTCCGCCCGCGGGCAGACAATGGTCAGTATCATCCACAATTCCGTCCCGATTAGTATCCGCCAAAGCGCCGCATTCCAGTCCACCAGCAGTTGTCGGCGCGCTGGCAAGTCCTACCACTTCACCGCGGGAGTTCAACGCGGCCCAACCAAAGTAATCCCCACCAGCCGGAAGCTCCATAAGGATGGTTTCTATAGGCGCGCTGCCGTCTTCAGGGCTTAAGCCAAGCACAGCGCCAGGGAGAACCCGCGACAAAGCCTCTGCGTTCTGTCCATACCCTATCAGACTAAGCGTCTCACCAACAGCCACGCTGGGATTATCAGCCAGCGGGAGCGCTGGGAGTGAGAGCGTACCAGGCGCGATCAAGTTGCCGAGCAGGTCTGAGCGCGGTTTAATCAACGCCGCGTCGCGCGCTTCATCCACCTGGACAATGCTCGCCAGGTACGCGTCCACCGGCAGGGTATTCGGCGCGGTTTGCAGTCCAATAATCAGGTCAGAAACCGGATAAAACCTGCTGCCCAAAACTGCTCGCGCGCTGGTGAGGATTAATCCATCCCTGCTGATGATAACCCCACTGGCAGACCAGGCCTTGACCAGTGTTCCCCCCACATCCACCAGGGCTCCTACGCGCACGACCGCCGACGTCGGTAAGCCAGCAGCCGGCTCGCTCTGCCCGCGCGGCGCGGCCGCGCCAGGTTGCCAACCCGCGGGGATACTGCCTCTCACTTCTACCCGCGCAGGGAGTGGGATACGTTGGTCTTCCGTCAACACGGAGAATTCCTCTTCGTAAATCCCTGAATAAACCGAAGCAAAACGGAGGATAAACTGCGCGCTGCCACCAGGCGGAATGACAAGCTGGGTCCGCAGCACCCCCGAGCCGTCCGCGAGAGGCTCAAGCGTGACTGCCGGCAAGCTGCCCAGATATCTGAAGGCTTTTAAGATTCCAGCCGGCAGCCGGATTTCCTCTACAATTGTTTCTTGAGCGCCAGTATTGGTGATTGTCAGGGTAATGTCAAAGCTGCGCCCCATCTCGATAATTCTGTTCGCGCCGTCAAGCGAAACGCTGAGGGCGGGCTTAAGTGGCACCGCGCGCGCGCATCCAACGCACAGCAATAGCAGCATGGTAAACGTTGTTACCGCGCGAAAAATCCTGCTCATTTTCCTGATTGTCACAGCTCTCGCCATTACCACGGACCATCCGTCTCCTAATTATAATGCCGTGTCCTTGTCGAGAGCTTAAGGCTGCCCTGCTGATTTCTATCCAGCCAGCCCCCAAGGAATTGCCATAAAATGCGCTTTGCGAATTGACAAGCGTCTTTCTTTTGATTATCCTTACCGCCATGGACGCGTTCGACTTCAACGCACCGTTGGTTTTTTCCGTCAGCTCTCTCAACAATTACCTGCGTGAACTACTGGAAACAGATGAGATTCTGCAGGATTTATGGGTACGCGGTGAAATATCCAACTTTTCTCAACCGCGCTCCGGTCATCTCTACTTCACGCTAAAAGACAGTGAAGCCCAGATTCGCTGCGTGATGTGGAAAAATGCCGCCCTGCGTTTGCGTTTTTCTCCATCTGACGGCATGCAGGTGGAAGCGCACGGCGCCATGAGCGTATACCCCGCCCAGGGGCAGGTGCAGCTATATCTCGACCTAATGCGCCCAGCGGGAGAAGGCGCCCTCTACCAGGAATTCTTGCGACTTAAAGCCCGGCTGGACGCGGAAGGGCTCTTTGACCCTGCTCATAAACGCCCCCTGCCCCGGCTTCCGCGGCATATTGGCGTGGTAAGCTCCGCCACCGGCGCTGCCCTGCAAGATATTTTGCAGACATTAACCAGGCGCCTGCCCATTCTGCGGGTCAGCGTAGCGCCTTCACCGGTGCAGGGAGTCGAAGCCCCGCCTGGAATCATTGCTGCCCTTCGGCAGCTCAACCAATTGCCCGACCTGGACCTGATCATTCTGGCGCGCGGCGGCGGCTCCATTGAAGATTTGTGGGCTTTCAACGACGAAAATGTTGCCCGCGCGGTCTACAACTCCCGCGTTCCGGTCATTTCCGGCGTAGGTCACGAAACTGACTTCACAATTGTTGATTTTGTCGCGGACCTGCGCGCGCCGACTCCCACCGCGGCTGCGGAACTGGCCACGCCCATCACCGCGCAAGAATTAAGCTTGAGTCTGCAGGCCGCCTTAGAAACGCTTGACGCGCGCCTGGACGGACGTCTGAATACTGCCCGCCAGGGGCTAGCGCTGGCTCAGGCGGAACTGCGCCGCGCATCTCCCCGCGCCGGTGTTCAAAACGCGCTGCAGCGCCTGGATGAAGTGCATGCCCGGCTCGAGCGGCTTGGCCGCAGCCAGCTTGAAATCAGGAGCTTGCGCCTGGCCAACGCGGAAAACCGGCTGGACGCCCTAAACCCGCTAGCGGTCCTGCGGCGAGGATTTGCCATCATCACCGATCAAACCAGCGGCAGCCTGATCAGCCGCGCGGCACAAACCCACCCCGCGCAAGGAGTTTACCTGCGTGTGCAGGACGGGACTATTCCGGCGCAAGTGACAACAATGCCAACAGGAGCAGAAAAAGATGCAAGCAACCCCTGATAATCAACCCAGCTTCGAAACCGCTTTCGCGCAGCTGCAAACCATCATCACCCAGCTGGATAATACAGAACTTCCACTGGAAGAAGCGCTGCGCCTGTATGAAGAAGGCAAACGCCTTTCCGCGCTGTGTGCCTCCATCCTGGAGAACGCGCAGCTGCGCGTATCCGCGCTGAACGAAGTCAACCAGACCCCACCCCCAACCGCAGAGGAATAGGAGAGACATGCGTTTCTGGGATGTATTTAGAAGCCCGGTAGCTGTGACAGGCATGGTCGCGCTCTTCCTGGCGCAGATCCTCAAAGTCCCTTTTGGTTACTGGCGCAGCAAGCAGGTGGATTGGTCGCTGCTTTTAGATTCAGGCGGCATGCCCTCTTCCCATTCAGCGCTGATTTCCTCCATCACGACCGCGATTGGATTTTATGTGGGCTGGGGCAGTCCGCTTTTTGCCTTGGCGTTTGCCCTCGCGATTATCGTGGTCTACGACGCGACCGGCGTGCGCAGACAGGCTGGTTTACAGGCAGCCAGGATTAACCTGATCGTGCATGAGATTATCGAAACCGGAAAAGTTCCAGAGCAGGAATGGGAAAAACTGCGCGAAAGCATCGGCCATTCCCCTGGGGAAGCTTTCGCTGGCGTGCTGCTTGGATTTGCCGTCGCGGTTGTCATCCGCCTGCTAATGCCGCCAGCGTAACAAGTGTACTTCCCTTAAAAAGTTAACCAAAAGAAAAACCGAGTGCTTTCAGTTAGGGTTTATCACTTAATTGTTCGTTTGTATCAATGAAAGTTATCTGCTCAGCTTGTTTTTTATAATCCTGAGCACAGAATCCAGTTCCGGAACGCGCAGCAAACGCAAGCTTAACCCATACACTACCACGCCAGCCAGCATCCCACCCAACAACGCGAGTACTCCCTGCTCCCCAGGCATCAGCCGTAAATAAGCGAAAACTGTCAATGTCATTAAAGCTGAGCCAATCAAGGCGGCAGACGCGCCGCGGAGAATACTCTTGCCTTCCATGCCTTTCAGTTTTCTGCGCAGCAGCTCCAGCAGCAGCAAGCTCTCTAAGCCGGTCGCGACGGAATTAGCCAGCGCCAGCCCTCCGTGCGGCATCCACCCAATGCTTCGGAACCAGGCCGCCAGCAAGAAGGACAGCCCGATGTTTAAGCTCATCGCGCCAACCCCAACCAGCACCGGCGTGCGCGTATCGTGCAAGGCATAAAACGCGCGGCTGAGCACTTCTACCAGGCAGTGACCCACCAACCCAGCGGCGTACCACAGCAGCGCCCAAGCCACCAGGCGGGTGGACTCCGCCCCGAACTCCCCGCGCTCATACAGCACGCGCACCAGTGGAACCCGCAGCAGAATCAAGCCCAGGCTGGCAGGCAAAGAGAGCAGAATAATGCCGCGCAAAATCCTGGCAATGGTGTGGCGCATATGCGCGAACTGCCCCATCTCAGCCTGCGCCGAAAGCGTTGGCAACGAAGCTATCCCTGCCGATTGCGCGATGGCGCGCTGGGGCATCATCATCAAGGCAAAAGCCAAAGCGACGGAGCTGGCTGCGCCTTCCCCCAGGCTGAGAGCGATAATTGTGTTTGCGACGAAATTAAGCTGAACTACAGCCGCCCCAACCAGCCGCGGCAGCATCAACTTTAATACTTGCCGGACGGCTTTATCCTTGAGGCCGACAGCGGCGGAATAGGCTCTTGCGGGCAGCCTTAATAAAGAGGGAATTTGCAGCAGCAAATGCCCGGCAGCGCCCAGCACAACGCCGATTGCCAATCTATCAACGCCCCAGCTTTTTGGCAGCGCAAGCGTGCCAAAGATGATGCCCAACGAGTACATGGCAGGCGCGAGCGCTGGAATCAGGAATGACCGGTGGGCGTTTAGCATGCCCATCACCAACCCGCTTATTCCAAAAATTACTACGGTCGGGAGCATGATGCGCAGCAGGCGCACGGTTACTGAAAGCTGACCCATGTTGGAATCGGCGGTAAGGGCGTATAAACCGTTTTTCACAATCCACGGAGCGAAAATCCAAGCCAGGATAGAAACAGCAATAAGGACGAGAAAAACAACATTGACCACGCCGGAGGCCAAACGCCAGGCGCCTTTTTTGTCATCACGTGTCAGGAAGCCGGTAAAGAGCGGGATGAACGCCGAACCAAGCGCGCCGCCTGCCGTAAGGTTAAAGAGCAGTTCGGTGATGCGGTTGGCGGCATTAAACGAATCCAAAGCCGCGCTGGTGCCAAACGCATCGGTAATCACAACCTGATGCGCTATCCCAACCAGGCTGCTGATAATGAACGCGATCATCACAATGCCAGTTGCCCGCGCGATTTGCCGACTGGCAAGCTCGGCGCCTTCCCCTTTGCCGCTTATCCTGAAATCAGAGCCCTTCGGGCTTGCCTGGGCAGCGCAAACCGGCGCGTCCTCGGCGCCTGGCAAGGTTTCCTGGTTTTGTTCAGTCATCTCAATTTTCATCCTGGGCTAAGAACGCTTTTTTCGCCCTTTCCCAAAGCGCGTCCATCTCTTCAAAGCTCAGGTCCTCCACGTTTTTGCCAGCCTTCGCGGCTTCGGCTTCGATATAAGCGAAACGTTTGCGGAAGCGCAGATTGCATTCCCGCAGCGCAGTTTCCGGGTCAATATCCAGCCAGCGAATGAGGTTGACCGCCGCGAAAAGCAAATCTCCGGCTTCAGCCTGGCGCTCTTTCGCATTCTCCGCGCTATTAAGTTCCTCCAACTCTTCGCGCACTTTGGCAATCACAGGTTCAATGGTATTCCAATCGAAACCAACCCGTTTGGCGCGCCTTTGGATCTGATCGGCCTGTGTTAGGGCCGGCAGAGCCAGAGGGATGCCGTCCAGCATGCCGATTTTGTGGCTGTTCCCATTTTCTTCCCGTTCTTTCGCTTTTATCTTTTCCCAGTTTTGGAGAACATTATCCACCGAATTAACTTGCAATTCCCCAAATACATGCGGGTGCCGCCGGATGAGCTTGGAACTAATCCCTTGTATCACATCAGCCATTCTAAAGTCTTCATTTTCCGTGGCAATCTGAGCATGGAGCAAAATCTGCAGCAGTAAATCGCCCAATTCTTCGCGCAGTTCATCCGGGTCTTCTCGGTCCAGCGCTTCCAGAACTTCATAACTCTCCTGGAGCAGGTAAGGCCGCAGGGAGAGATGCGTTTGTTCGCGATCCCAGGGGCAGCCTTCCGGGGCGCGCAGCCGCGCGATAATTTCCTGGAATTCTTCAAAGGCATATCCATGCTCGCGCGGGGGCACATAGAGCGTGGAAAGGAGACCCAGTTTTACTGATTGGTCAATTGCGTGCAGTGGTAAATCTTCAACGCTCTGCTGAGCCGTGCCGGCAGCGTGTACCAAACGGACTGGATAATCGTCGGGATAATTGCTCATGAGAGTCAGCTTGATTTCGGTCGCGTCCAGCCTGGTGCCAATCTGGTGAACAAGCGCCCCGCAGGAAGGCGGGAAGGTCGGCACGTTCTGCTCCGCCAGCTGCAGGGCGTCAATCAACACCAGCTGGTTGGCCGGGTCAATCCCCAGCGCCGCGCAAACGGGCTCAACAAAGCTCATTCCGTTGATAATACGTACCGGGATACCAAGCTGCGCTGCCCGCTCCTGGATGCGCGCGCTAGTTTCCTCCGCCACCCACGGGCTGCCCGGAACGGCATAGGTCACGCCCTGCTCGCGTTCACCCAGTTGCAACACCGTCTGGGTTATTTCTTGCAGAACATCCGCGAGGGCTGCATGCTGCTCGTAGAGCGCGTCAAAGCTGTTCACGCGCAGGGTTTGGGGTAATTCCGCCGCGCAAGGATGCATGCTGGTGCGCAGGTAGACTTCTTCTGCCTGGCAAAGCCACTCCCACGCTTCCCGGGTCAGTAGTTCAGCGCCGGCGGGGCCAAGTCCAACAATCACAATTCCAGGATTATTCATTAGTTCACACGATAAGGCAGCGAATTTCGATTATCCCTATTGAAACAGGGAAAGGCTGCCCATATGCTGAATACGGACAGCCTTCATATTGTATCCCATTAATGCCTGCGGAATTTTGCCACCAAAAGGGGCACTCCCGCAAGTAGGATTAACGCTTGGTGTAGGTCGGGGCCTTGCGGGCGCGCTTGAGACCGGGCTTCTTGCGTTCCTTGACGCGCGCGTCACGGGTGAGCAGACCCTTATCGCGCAGGCCGCCTCGGGCGCCTTCGTCCATGGTGACCAGAGCGCGGGCGAGACCAAGTTTGACAGCGTCGCGCTGACCGGAGACACCGCCGCCTTCAACCTTAACGCTCACGTCGGTGAGGGTGGGGTTTTGTCCGGCTGCTTCCAGCGCTTTCAGAATCATCGGGGCGTCGCCAGTCCGGGGGAAGTACACTTCCAGCGGTTTCTCGTTGACAGTAAACACACCACTCCCGGCAGTCACGCGGACGCGGGCGGTGCTTTCCTTACGTCGTCCAACAGCTTCAAAATATTGTGCCATAATACCTCTTTAATTACTCAGCGATCGGTTTCGGATCCTGAGCCTGATGTGGGTGCTCGGGACCGGCATAGATTTTCAGATTATCCAGAAAGCGCACAGTCAGACGGTTCTTTGGCAGCATGCCGCGAACAGCCGCGCGAATGACCGCTTCCGGCTTCAGTTCCATCTGGCGCTTGATGGTGACAGCTTTAAGACCGCCTGGATACTGTGAATGACGATAGTACTTCTTTTCTTCCGCCCGGGTTTGATTGAAATTGATCTGAGCGGCATTAATCACTACCACATGGTCATTCAAAACCACGCCAGGGGTGTAATCCGCGCGGTGTTTGCCTGTTAGCAGCATTGCGATCTTGGTCGCAAGTCTGCCCAGCGTTTCGCCGGCGGCATCCACAAGATACCACTCGCCGGTAGTTTGTCCTTTTGGAACGTATGTTTTTTCCACTGTTACTTTCTCCGTTTTATCAAATCCACACTCGGGCAGTAGCTGCCAGAGCTTATTTCCACTCATTCTCTGGATAAGCGACTTCCATCAGGGTCAATCCCCTGGCAGGCGCCAAGCTGACGATTCCCGTTTCGCCGCTTTCCAGACCTCGACTTACGATATCTTCGGGCAGCTTGCCCAGCCCGATCTGCACAAGCACGAACACAATCCGACGCACCATATGGTACAGAAAGGCATTTCCACAAATGCTAAAAGAAGCCGTTTGGCCGCTAGCTTCCCAGCGCGCGCCGTAAATCCTGCGCACCGTGGTCGCGTCTTCCTTCAAAGCCTTTCCAAAAGCCCTGAAATCGTGTTCGCCAAGCAGCATTTCGGCCGCCCGGTTCATCCGTTCCAGGTCCGGCAAGCTGTTCAAGCGCCAGGAGAAGCGGTCCACCAACGGGTTGCGCGCGGTCTGCGCGTAAACCTGGTAGCGATAGCTGCGGCTCAGCGCGTCGTAACGCGGGTGAAACGCCAGCGGAACTTCTTCGGCAGCCAGCACCGCGATATCCGCGGGCAGATGAGCGTTCAGCGCGGTCACGAGGGTATCGGTTCCGTGTTTCCACTCCAGGGAAAAGCTGATAACCTGCCCCTGGGCGTGTACGCCGCTGTCAGTTCTGCCGGCAGGCATCACTGCCCGGCCCTGCCACCCCAGTTTGCGCAGCGCGGCTTCAAATTCCGCCTGAACGCTGTGGTTGTTCTTCTGACGCTGAAAGCCGTGGTACTCCGTGCCTTCGTAAGCGAGAATAAGTTTGTAATGTGCCATGCCTTTCAACTTTCAGGGCCCGAAAGGCGAAAACCCTTCATGCCGCGTTACTCTGAAACAAGTTCCAGCAAAACCATTTCGGCGTTGTCACCGAGGCGAGGTCCCAATTTGAGCAGACGGGTATAGCCGCCGGGACGGGTCTTGAAGCGCGGGGCAATGTCATCAAAGAGTTTCTTGACGATATCCGCGCTGGAATTACCAAGTTCAGCGGCGATTTGCCGGCGGGCGTTCAGCTTTTCCACTTCGCTCGCGGTCAGGCTGTTGCGGGCAACAGTAATCATCTTCTCAGCGTCGGGCTGAATAGACTTTGCTTTTGCCAGCGTAGTCTGAATCTTTTCATGTTCAAATAATTGCATAATCATCGTCTTGCGCATGGCCGTGCGGTGTCCGCCGCTTCTGCCAAGGCGATATCCTTTTACCTGATGTCGCATAACTTACTACTCCGCTTTTTCGTCTTTTAGGTAGCCTTTTTCAATCATTTTGGCTCTTAATTCAACCAGGCTCTTCTCCCCAAAATTTCGGATAGAGAGCATGTGGTTTTCCCCTTTTGCCAGCATCTCACGCACATCGCGCACTGTCGAAACGCCGGTGCGTTTCAGGGCGTTATATACGCGCACGGTAAGGTCAAGCGCTTCGATGGGCGTCTCGGCTGCTTCAATGCCTCCCAGACGGTCAACTTCTTCCACCTCGGCGACAGTGTCCAGGATGTCCTCGGCATCGCCGCTGATGAAGCTGAATTGCCGGACGAGCAAATCGACCGCGCTCTGCAGCGCGGTTTCCGGGGGCACTGTGCCGTCGGTCGTAATCTGCAGGACCAGCTTGTCATAATTTGTATTATGACCCACACGGGCGTTGCCGACTGACCAATTCACGCGCCGAACCGGTGAGAAAATCGCGTCCACAGGCAAAACGCCAATGGGCAGCCGCTCTGCGCGGTCTCCCGCGGGCATGTATCCGCGTCCGCGTTCAACTGTGAATTCCATCTCCACATGCGCCGCGTTATCGGTGATGCTGAAAAGGTACAGGTCCGGGTTGATAATTTCAACTTCCGGCGGGCAGAGGATATCTGCCGCGGTGTAGGTGCCTTCTCCGCGCACGTCCAGTTGGAGGTGCGCCACATCCACGTCATAAAGCTTCATGCGGATCTGTTTCAGGTTCAGCATAACCTGGATAACGTCCTCGCGGACGCCAGGGATGGTGCTGAACTCGTGCATCACGTCCGTAATGCGCACAGCGGTGATCGCCGCGCCTTCCAAAGAGGAAAGCAGCACACGGCGAATCGCGTTGCCAAGGGTAATGCCAAAACCGCGTTCCAACGGGCTGATTGTGAACAGCCCCGTCTCACGGGTTTCTTTACTACCTTCTACTTTTGGTGTTACCATATCCATTCTTACACTCACGGTTAGCCCCTCCGCCAGTCTCTTGATAAGAGAGACTGAATAAATCGGTGATTAGCGCGAATAATATTCAACGACCAACTGTTCGTTGAGGTTACCGTCAATTTCAACACGTTCAGGTAAGCGCAGCATTCTGCCGCTCAGGTTAGTCAGGTCACGCGCCAGCCAGCTGGGCACGCTTCTGCCTTCCGCTTCTTCCCTCAAATTCTTGAAATAGATGGTATCACGGGACTGTTCACGGACAGAAATGACATCATCGACGGAAATTCCATAGGATGGAATGTCCGCGCGTTCGCCGTTCACCAGGAAATGACCGTGGGACACCAAAATGCGGGCCTGCGGACGGCTGGCGGCAAAACCAAGGCGGTAGACAACATTGGACAAACGAGTTTCCAGAATCTGCAGCAGATTATTACCGGTCAGACCGCGCATTTTTAGCGCCTGGCCGTAAAAGCGGCGGAACTGGCGTTCGTAGATGCCGTACACGCGGCGCACCTTTTGTTTGGCACGCAGCTGTTTAGTATAGTCAGATTCGCGGCCGGGGCGCGCGGAAGTATTTTTTCCGTGCATGCCGGGTGGATAAGCACGTTTCTCAAAAGCGCATTTGGGTGAGAAGCAGCGTTCGCCTTTCAGGAACAACTTCTCGCCCTCGCGCCGACATAAACGACATACTGGATCAGTGTATCTTGCCATAATTACATTTCCTTTTTTCTGATACTACACGCGGCGGCGTTTTGGCGGCCGGCAGCCGTTATGGGGGACCGGCGTCAGATCGGATATCAGGCGAACCTTAATACCCAGGGATTGGACAGCACGAATCGCGGCTTCGCGGCCGGGACCGGGACCCTTAACAAACAATTCAACTTCCTGCACGCCCATGGTCTGGGCTGTTTTAATGGTTTGTTCGGTCGCCATTCTGGCAGCAAAAGGCGTGCTCTTGCGCGACCCTTTAAAACCCGCGCTGCCGGAGCTGCCCCAGCAAAGGGTGTTCCCTTGCAGGTCGGTCACCGTTACGATGGTGTTGTTAAAGGACGCGTAGACGTGCACCTGCGCTGTCGAAACCTGGCGTTTTACTTTGCGGGCACTGGTCGTTCGTCGTGCTGTGCGTGCTTGTTTAGCCATAATTCTTCCTCACTCAATCTCTTCTTGTCCGGCACGCTCTAAGCCTGAAGTAGCCGCAGGGGAGAAAGGAACCCCTCTCCCGGCTCAGGCTGCCAGTTCAATGCTACTTCTTGGTCGCTCCACGGCGGCGGCCGCGACCGGCAACGGTCTTCTTAGGGCCCTTGCGGGTGCGGGCGTTGGTGCGCGTGCGCTGACCGCGGGTCGGGAGATTTCGGCGGTGGCGCATGCCGCGGTAGCAGCCGATTTCAACCAGACGTTTAATATTCATCTGCACTTCGCGGCGCAAATCGCCTTCAACTTTTACGTTTTGCGAAATGTAATCGCGCAGCTTGGAAACTTCGTTCTCCGGCAAGTCCTTGACACGGATGTCTGGATCCACGCCGGTTGACGACAATATTTCATCAGCGGTCTTTGGGCCAATGCCGTAAATGTACCGCAAACCAATCTGGATGCGCTTATTGCGCGGGAGGTCAACACCTTCTATACGAGCCATTGTATGATTCCTTTATCCTTGTCGCTGTTTGTGTCTTGGGTTGGTACAAATGACATAAAGCCGACCTTCCCGTTTGACGATCTTGCATTTACCACAGCGCTTTTTAATTGAAGCTGATACTTTCATCAGTTACTCCTTATGCTTATCCGCAAAGATTCTATTATATCTACTATTCAGTCTCTTGGCAAGACCAAATTTTTCATAATCGCGTCATTATCTCCGGCCCGTTCGCCGTGATAGCAATCGTGTGTTCCTGGTGCGCAGTCAGCGAACGATCCCGCGAGATGACCGTCCACTGGTTTTTAAGCTCGCGCGTGTAGCGCGTTCCCACCAGTAACATCGGTTCAATCGCCAGGGTCATTCCTTCCCGCAGCAGCATTCCCTGCCCAGCTTGCCCGTAATTCGGCACAAGAGGGCTTTCATGCATATCCCGACCGACGCCGTGACCGGTGTACAGATGGGTTACGTGAAAGCCGTGCTTGAGCGCCAGGCTTTCCACTGCCGCGCCGATATCACCGAGGTGATTTCCGGGCACCATCTGGGCAATAGCGGCTTCCAGGGCTTGTTTAGTCACCTCAATCAACCGCTGCGCCAGCGGGGAGATTTCTCCCACGCCAACCGTGAAAGCTGAGTCACCAACAAATCCCTGGTAGACCGTGCCGCAATCGATGGAGATGATATCTCCTTCTTTCAGCTTGCGATTGCCCGGTATACCGTGCACCAACTCCTCGTTCACGCTGGCGCAAATGCTGGCCGGGAACGGATAGGGTCCTGGATAATTTTTAAAGGGCGAGTACACTCCGTACTTGCGGTGAACCGCTTCGACCACTTCATTCAGTTCCGCCGTGGTAACACCCGGCGCGATGGCGGCCTTCGCCGCTTCCAACGCCTCGGCATTAATCCGGCCGGCCTCGCGCATCAGCGCGATTTCGGCAGCGGATTTGATGTTAACTTTTCCTTCCATCACCTGGCCGCGTTGATCGCTGTCAGAATATCTTCGGTCACTTGGTCGATATCCTGTGTGCCGTCAATTTCAGCTAAAACGCCGGCTTGGCTAAAGAAGGCAATCAGCGGTGAGGTCTGGGCGTTGTAGACATCAATGCGGTGTTGGACCGTTTCCGGTTTGTCATCATCGCGCTGATAAAGCGGGCTTCCGTCCACATCATCCAGCCACTTGACCTTGGGTGGGTTGTAAAGCGCGTGGTAAACCCTTCCGCTGGTGCTCATCCATCTGCCGCTCAGACGTTCAATCAACACCGCATCCGGTACGCTGATTAGCGGCACCACATCAATTTTTCCATTCATATCCGCCAGAATGCCATTCAGAGCTTCTGCTTGCGCGGGGGTTCTTGGAAAGCCATCCAGCACCGCGCCCAGGCCGCAGTCCGGTCGGGAAAGGCGCTCTTTGACCATCGCGATGGTAACGTCGTCCGGCACCAATTCGCCTTTGGTCATGTAGGTCTGCGCCAGTTTGCCTAATTCGGTCTCACGGCTCAGATTTTCGCGGAACAGATCACCGCTGGACACATGCACCAAGCCAAGTTTCTCAGCGATAACCTTTGCCTGGGTGCCTTTGCCAGCCCCGGGAGGTCCCAACATGACGATGTAAGTCGCCTTCTCGTTCATTTCAACCTCAGTTATTAATCAGCCGGTCGTCATAACCATGCATGCGCAGTTCAGTTTCAATCAGCTGGACTGTCTCACGTACGGTTCCAACCACAATCAGCAAGCCGGAGGAGGAAAGCAGCAGCGTGGCTGAGCTTCCTGCCGGGACAATTGCGCTGAACAAATACGGCATCACCGCGACAAAACCAAGGAAGAACGCGCCGGGCAGGGTAATTCTGCGCTGCACGCGGGTCAGGTAATCCTGGGTAGGTTTGCCGCGCACGACGCCCGGAATTTGAGCGCCCTGTTTTTTCAGGTTATCGCCGTAATTCTGCTGCGTGAACATCACATCCGTATAGAAGTATGTGAATAGCACCACCAAAATAAAGAACATCACCGGATACCAGGCGGCTTCCGCGCCGAAGGCATTGGTCACCCAATTCGACGACTTGGCAAGCCAGGCTGCCTTGGAATTTACAAAGAAGGAGGCCAAAATCGCCGGGAAGGTCAGGAATGACTGGGCAAAAATGATCGGGATCATACCAGCCATGTTCACCATCAGCGGCAGGTTGCTGCGCACCGGCATGGACATGCGGTTGCCGATTCTCCGGCCGGGGAACATCACCGGCACATTGCGGCGACCTTGCTGGACATACACAATCGCAAAGATGGTGATAACCAGGATGATGACCACGATGAAGATCATCCACCAGGATTCTTTACTGCTGATCATCTGAAGCAGGGACTGCGGCAGGCGGGAAACAATACCGCTGAAAATGATCAGCGAAAGTCCCTGATTGCGCAAGCCGAACTCCGAAATGAGCTGGCCAATCCATACACCTAGCATCGTGCCGGCCACCATCGCGAAGATCGCGGTGAGGGTAGGCATCAATTTTCCGGCTGTGAAACCCCAGTTCGTGATGATTGAGCTTCCGAGCATCTGATTGAAGATGTTGATCTGGCCAAAAGCGGAAAGCAGCGCCATGGGGATGGTGAGAATAACTGTCCACTTTTCCATCCAGATGCGGCCTTCACGCGGATCGTCCCGCATTTTCTTTTCCAGCGCGGGGATAATCGGCTGAAGCAGCTGCAGGATAATCTGAGCGGTAATGTATGGATAAACGCCCATCGCCAGGATTGAGAAATTCGAGACAGCGCCGCCGCTCAACACATCCAGCAGATTGATCAGGTTGCCTTGCGTGCCTTTCAGATTGGTCAACGCCGCCACTGTAGCCCGGTCAATGCCAGGTACGGGGATATTCGCCGCCAGGCGGTAAATAGCCAGCAGCAGCAGGGTGATCAACAGTTTATTGCGAATATCTTCAGATTTCCACAGAAAGCGCCATGACGACCGTTTCATAAGGTTTTGCTCCTTTTTGCTTAAGACAACGCGATCGTTTCCACGCTGCCGCCAGCTTTTTCGATCTTTTGGCGGGCACCATCGGTCACTTTGTGAACTTTAACTTTCAGGGCAACTTTTACATCACCCCGACCCATGATCTTGATGGGCTTGTTTTTGTCCTTCAGCAGGCCAGCTTCCGCCAGCGCTTCGGGGGTCACTTCCGCGCCTGCGGCAAAGCCGTGCAGCGCGTCCAGATTAACCTCGGCGTAGCGGACGCGGTTCAATGGGCTAAAGCCCTCACCGCGCATGAAAGGCAGCTTGCGGAAAAAAGGCAGGTTGCCGCCCATGTGGTACAAGCGCACGCCGCCGCCCTGACGGGAGTTTTGGCCTTTAATACCGCGGCCGGAAGTTTTTCCGGAACCGCTGCCGTGGCCGCGACCGACGCGTTTGCGCGATTTCTTTGAACCCTCGTTGGGTTTCAAGTCATGTAGTTGCATTACTTCTCCTCATTCACTGTTTCAATCTCAACCAGATGGGAGACTTTGGTCAGCATACCGCGCAGCGCGGGCGTATCCTCATGCTCGACAACCTCGTGCAAATGATGGAAACCCAACGCCTTGAGGGTTGCTTTCTGGCGGACAGGATACCCTGTGCCGCTCTTTTTCAGAGTGACGCGCACTCTGGCAGTTTTTGCAGTTTGTTTAGTCATGCTTCCTCCGCTCCCAGAAAGGAGTCACGTCCGCGACATCCTTGCCGCGTTCGATGGCGACAGTCTGGGGGGACTTTAACTGACCGAGCGCGTCAAAGGTAGCCTGAACAATGTTGAGCATATTATTGCTGCCCATCGATTTGGTCAGAATATCCTTAATGCCAGCAGCCTCGCAGACAGCGCGCACGCCGCCAGCAGCGATAACGCCAGTTCCAGGTGAAGCAGGCTTCAGCAGAACTTTGGCGCCGCTCTGGGTGCCAATAACCTCATGCGCGATGGTGGTGCCCAGCAGGCTCACATCATGCATGTTGTTTTTGGCGTGTTCCGTCGCTTTGCGCATCGCGTCCGGCACAGCGCCGGCTTTGCCGATACCGAGGCCGACTCTGCCGTTGTTATCGCCCACCACGAGGGTGACGCGGAAAGAGAACCGGCGGCCGCCTTTAACAACTTTGGCGACCCGGGCGATATCGATTACGCGTTCATCAAGAGTAGTTTCTTCGTTTTGATATTCGTCCATTATTTCCTCAGCTTAAAATTCCAGCCCGCCCTTGCGCGCGCCGTCAGCCAGAGCTTTTACGCGGCCGGTATAGTAATAACCACCGCGATCCATCACGACGGATTTGATGCCCTTTTCCAGAGACCGTTTGGCGATTTCCTCGCCAATCAGCTCGGCTTGCTCAATCTTTTTCTTTCCCTTAACCGCGTCCCGCAAAAGCGTATCCAGCGTTGAGGCAGAAACCAGCGTTGTTCCACTGTGATCATCAATCAGCTGCACATAAATTTCGTTAATACTGCGGTACACATTCATGCGTGGGCGTTCGGGGGTCCCAAAGACCTTCTTACGAACCCGCGCGTGACGGCGTAATCGAGCTGCGTTTCTTGATTTATTTGCCATAGTCTTTACCTCTACTTACCGGTCTTTCCAGCCTTACCAGCCTTCAGTTTCACAACCTCACCCTGGTAGCGGATGCCTGTGCCTTTGTAGTGCTCAGGCGGGCGAATTTCGCGCAGGTTAGCGGCAATCTGCCCTACCTGCTGGCGGTCACGACCCTTAACCCGCACGATGCGGGCTTTGGTTTCCACTTCAAAGGTGATTCCGTCTGGCGCGGGCACGGTGACTGGATGGGAATAACCCACGTTGAGTACCAGGTCTTTGCCATTCAATTCCGCGCGGTAGCCAACTCCGTTGACTTCCAGGACACGTTCAAAACCCTTCGACACGCCGTGAACCATATTATTCAACAGCGCGCGGGTGGTGCCGTGCAAAGCGCGCACGCGCGGCTCGTCATTAGGACGTTCAATAATTAAGTGGCCATCTTCCAGCTTGATGCCAATCTCCGGGGAAAAGCTCTGTTCCAGATGTCCAAGCGGACCTTTGACAGAGATGGTATTTCCCTCAATCTTGACCTCAACGCCCTGGGGAATGGCGATGGGTAATCTACCGATTCGCGACATTTTTAGCTCCTACCAAATCTTGCAGAGGATCTCGCCGCCGACGCCAACCTTGCGGGCGCGCTGACCGGTCATGATCCCCTTTGGGGTTGACAAGATCGCGATACCGATACCGGAAAGTACCCACGGAATCTCATCCCGGGAGGTATAGACACGGCAGCCAGGAGTGCTGACCCGCTGCAGGCCGGTAATAATCGGACGGCGGTGACGACGTTCGCCGATGTACTTCAACTTCAGGCGTAAAACCTTGCTGCCGTTGGCTTTTCCATCAACAACTTCATAACTCTCAAGGTAGCCTTCTTCCTGCAGTATGCGGGCGACTTCTTCCTTGATTTTGGAATTCGGCATTACCACCAGGCTCTGTCCAGCCATAGCGATGTTGCGGATTCTGGTTAACATATCGGCAATTGGATCTGAAATAGTCATGTTGCTCCCTCCAGGCCAAATTACCAGGATGATTTCTTAACACCAGGGATTTTTCCCTGAAGTGCCAATTCTCTGAAACAAATTCGGCAAAGACCAAACTTGCGCATATATCCACGCGGTCTTCCACAAATCCGGCAGCGGTTAACCACCTGGTTGGGGTATTCGCGTCGCATTTCGCGGTACATCATACACTTTTTAGCCATTAGTTTCCTTTCCTGAAGGGCATGCCGAACTTGCTGAGCAGCTGGCGCGCGTGATCGTCATTCTCAGCTGTTGTCACAATGCTTACTTCCATTCCACGGACTTTGTCAATCTTGTCATACTGAATCTCAGGGAAAATTAACTGTTCCGTGAGACCCAGTGTGTAATTGCCGCGACCATCGAAAGCGTCTGCCGAGATACCGCGGAAGTCGCGGACGCGAGGCAGCGCGATGTTGATCAGGCGGTCCAGAAAAGCCCACATCTTCTCACCGCGCAGGGTGACTTTCACGCCAATTTGGCGTCCTTCGCGCAGTTTGAAGTTGGAAATCGCTTTCTTGGCCGCAATCACAACCGGTTTCTGACCGGTGATGGACGTCAGGTCGCCCACGGCTGCTTCCAGCGCTTTGGGGTTATCCAACGCTTCGCCCACGCCGATGTTGACAACCACTTTTACAATCTTGGGTGTCTGCATCACGTTCTTGAGACCCAGTTCCTTGAACAGAGCTGGAGCGATTTCTTGCTTGTATTGTTCTTGTAGTTTATTCATAGCTACTCACCTGCGCCTTATTTGCCAGAACCGCTGTCCGCGGCGGGCTTGCTTGGCGCGCGCTTTTTGGCGGCGGGCTTGGTTTCTGTCTTGGCGGCCTTCGCGGGCGCCTTCTTGGCGGCTGTTTTTGCCGTCTTGGAGGTCTTGCCGGCTTTTTCTTTGCCGCTGGCTTTCTCTGCGCCTTGTTTCACCAATTCCACATTGGAAATGTGAATCGAAGCTTCAAATTCGCGGATCCCGGAAGGGATGGTCTTGCTGCCAGACTGCGTTTGTTTCTGGTGTTTCTTGACCAGATTCACGCCCTGCACCACCACGCGTTCTTCCTTGGGGAGCACGCGAATCACTTCGCCGGTCTTGCCCTTGTCATTTTCATCACCGCGGGTGACCTTGACCTGATCACCTTTTCGTATTTTCATTTTCATCTAAACACTCCTACTCACTGGCTACAGCACTTCCGGAGCCAATGAAACAATTTTCATAAAGCCTTTTTCACGCAGTTCGCGTGCGACCGGCCCGAAAATACGGGTTCCGCGCGGATTAACTCCGTCGTTGTCCAAAATAACGGCGGCATTGTCATCAAAACAGATGCTCGAACCATCCGGCCGGCGGTATTCTTTGCTGACGCGGACAATCACAGCCTTGACAATTTCGCTCTTTTTCACAGACGCCTGCGGAGAAGCGCTCTTTACCGTGCCAATGACGATGTCGCCAACATAGGCATAGTGCCGGCGGGTTCCGCCAACCACATGGATGACCAGCAGTTCTTTGGCGCCGGTATTATCTGCAATCGTTAACCGAGCCTCTTGCTGAATCATTCCGCATCTCCTCCGGAGATACCATCAAGCTCACCCGCTTCGCGGACTTCGACCTTGATGATTTTCTCAACGATCCAGTGCTTGGTTGCAGAAATCGGAGCGCATTCCACAATGCTGACTTTATCGCCAACACGCGCGTTCAGCTCATCATGCGCCTTATAAATCTTGCTGCTGCGCACCACTTTGTGATAAAGCGGGTGCTGATACGTGCGGGAAACTTCCACACTGACGGTCTTGGCCGTTTTGGCATTGGTGACCGTACCAATAAGACGGCGACGCTTATTCATCTTAACCTTCCTTCCCAGATCGTTCTCGCTGCGCAAGGATAGTTTCGAAACGCGCGATCAGACGGCGGGTAACCTTGAAACGGCTGGTGTCGGTCAACTGACCGGTCACCATCTGGAACCGCATATTCATCAGTTCCTGCCGGGAATCCATCAATTTATTCTTTATGTCTTCCGTAGAAAGTTCTCTTATTTCTTTGGTGTTCATGAACCTTCTCCTACCAATTCTTTCGTAACAATCTTGGCGCGGAAACCAAGTTTATAGCGCGCGCGCTGCAGGGCTTTCAGAGCAGATTCCTCATCTGTACCGCCAACCTCAAACATCACTCTACCTGGGCGGATAACCGCCACCCAATGATCAACGGAGCCCTTACCTTTACCCATGCGGGTCTCGGCGGCGCGTTTGGTGTAGGGTTTATCCGGGAATACTCGGATCCACACCTTGCCGCGGCGCTTGAGTTCGTGCACGATAGCCCGACGGGCTGCTTCAATCTGACGCGCGGTCAGATAACCACATTCAAGCGATTTCAAACCATAATCACCGAAGCTGACATCCACGCCGCGCTGGGCTTTGCCCTTCATGCGGCCGCGCATCTGCTTGCGGTACTTTACTCTCTTTGGCATCAACATAGTCCACTACCTCACAATTACCTAATAATTACTCGCTAATATAGACGCCTTCGGTGGCTTCAATTTTCTCTTCAGCCAAGCCCATGACGATGCCGCGATAGATCCAGACCTTAATACCAATCTGTCCGTAGGTTGTGGACGCCTCTGCGCGAGCGAAGTCGATATCCGCGCGCAGTGTCTGCAGCGGAACACGGCCTTCACGCAGCGTAACACGCCGCGCCATTTCCGCGCCGGAAAGACGGCCAGAAACGGAAACCTTGATACCGCCAGCGCCCTGGCGAAGTGCCTGTTGAATGGCGCGTTTCATGGCTCTGCGGTAACTGATGCGGCGTTCCAACTGACCGGCAATGTTTTGCGCGACAAGATACGCGTCGGTATCAGGATTTTTGATTTCCTTAACGTCCAGGTCCACTTTCTTGCCAGTCAAAGCTTCCAGATCCTGCCGCAGAATTTTGACGCTTTCGCCCTTCTTACCGATGAGCACGCCGGGTTTGGCGGTGTGCAAAGACACCTTCACCTTGCCGGGATAGCGTTCAATTTCCACGCCAGATACACCCGCGCGTTCGGCGCCTTTCAGCACCAGTTCGCGGATGCGCAGGTCTTGGTGCAGCTGTTCTGTGTAATCGCTGCCTTCAGCATACCAGCGTCCTAACCAGGGTTTATTAATCCCGAGGCGAAAACCAATTGGATGTACTTTACGACCCATAATTTCTCCTTAACTCTCTCTCCGGTCCTACTCGATCTCACGCAGAACCACGGTTACGTGGGAACTGCGGCGTAATTGCGGCTTAAAGCGGCCGCGAGCGCCAAAAGATCTCCATTTACGGGTAGGAGCTTCATCTGCAAAAATCTTGTAGACCACCAGGTCATCCCGGCTGACGCCAAAATTCTCTTCCGCGTTAGACATCGCGGAGTAGAGCAGCTTGCGAACAGGTTCGGCGGCTTTGTTTGGGGTCAGGCTTAAAATGCCCAGGGCATCGACGACCTTTTTACCGCGGACCAAATCCACAACCAGACGGGCTTTCTGGGCGGACGTTGAGAGGTTGGATAAGCTTGCTTTTATTTCCTGTGCCATCCCTGCCTCACTTCGTGGACTTTTCCTGAACGTGCCCGCGGAACCAACGAGTCGGGGCGAATTCGCCCAGGCGGTGTCCTACCATATTGTCAGTCACATAAATCGGGACATGACGGTGACCGTCGTGCACGGCGATGGTGTGACCAACCATCTGGGGGAAGATGGTGCTGGCGCGGCTCCAGGTGCGAATGACTTTCTTGTCGCCCTTGGCGTTCATCTCTTCAATACGTTTCAAAAGTTTCGGGTCAATGAATGGCCCTTTTTTCAATGATCGAGACATCTTATCGTCCTTTTCTGCTTATCATCCACCACTAACGGCGCTTAGCCTTGGAGCGGTGGCGAATGATCATTTGATCTGTCCGTTTGTTAGTGCGGGTCTTGTAACCCAGGGTGGGTTTACCCCACGGGGTCTTCGGGCCGGGCATACCAATCGAGGAGCGTCCTTCACCGCCGCCGTGCGGATGGTCGCGGGGGGACATCGCGGTACCGCGGACTTCCGGACGCAGACCCATATGACGGGCGCGGCCAGCTTTTCCAAGCTTCACATTGCTGTGGTCCACATTCCCGACCTGACCGATGGAGGCGCTGCATTCCTGCAGAACCAGGCGAACTTCGCCGGAAGGCATGCGCACATGCGCGTATTTGCCTTCTTTTGCCAGCAGTTGGGCGGAAGTACCTGCGGAACGACCAATCTGAGCGCCCTTGCCGGGCTGCAGCTCGATCGCGTGGATTGTGGTGCCAACCGGAATATTCGCCAGGGGCAAATTGTTTCCAGGTTTAATTTCGGCTTGCGCGCCAGAGACGAGCACATCGCCAACCTTCACGCCCAGAGGGGCGAGGATGTAGCGTTTTTCACCGTCAGCGTAAACCAGCAGCGCCAGGCGGGCAGTGCGGTTGGGATCGTATTCGATTGCGCTAACTTTGGCGGGGATGCCGTTTTTATCGCGCAGGAAATCAACCATGCGCAGTTGGCGCTTGGATCCGCCGCCGCGGTGCCGGACTGTGACGCGGCCAAGAGAATTGCGGCCGGCGGTCTTCTTGCCAGAAACAATCAGGCTGCGTTCCGGGCGGTCCTTGGTAATCTCTTCGAAGGTATAGCTGGTGCGGTGACGCTGACCAGGGGTTTTGGGTTTGTAAATCTTGACGGCCATTATTCCACCCCTTCAAACACGGGAATGCTGTCTTCCGGAGCCAAAGTCACAATTGCTTTCTTGTAACCGCCAGTGCGCAGCGCCAGACGGCGGGTGCGGGAGTTGCGGTGAGACTTGGCAGGAAGATTGATAATATTGACGCGCAGGACATTCACATCAAACGCGGTTTCCACGGCGGTTTTCACCATCTCGCGGGTCGCGTCGCTGGCCACTTCGAACACATATTGGTGCAGCTTGCCAGCCTGGTAATGCGATTTTTCTGTCACCACAGGGCGCCGCAGGATATCAAAAACGGAGTTGCTCATTCTGCTTCACCTTCCTATCCCAAAAAGCTCTTAATCACGTCAAGTGAAGCGAGCGGGATAATAACTTTTTCGTACTGAAGCAAATCGCGGATATTCAGGTAATTCGCAAGCAGCAGCTTGGAATCAACCAGGTTGCGTCCGGATTTGATCACGTTCGTGTAAGTTTCACTTTTATCGGGCACCAAAACAAGCGCGCGTGAACCACCAGTCAGGGCGTTGACCGCCTTGCTGAAAAGGCTCGACTTGGGCTCGGCCAACGCGAGGTCGCTCACCAGCACAAGACCATTTTCCATTGCTTTCACGGTCAGCGCGGAGCGCAGCGCGGCGCGGCGCATTTTCTTGGGCATCAATTGGCTGTAGTCCCGCGGCTTGGGGGTGTGAACGCGGCCGCCACCGACCCATTGGGCGGAGATTGTGCTGCCTTGGCGGGCGCGGCCAGTACCTTTTTGGCGCCAGGGTTTGGCGCCGCCGCCGGCAACTTCACCGCGGCGTTTGGTGCTGTGTGTGCCAAGACGGGCGTTCGCCAGCTGACGCAGGTAAGCCTGGTTCATCAAATCCACATTCACTTTTGCCGCGAAGATTTCATCGGGCAATTCAACTGTGCTGGATTTTTCTCCTTGCAAGTTAAAAACATCTGCTTTCATGATAACTTTCTCCATTCATCACAAGCCGGCTACTGCTTGCGAGCCTCTTTGATGATTACCGTTCCACCTTTGGGGCCCGGAACAGAGCCGTGCACTGCGATCAAATTGCGTTCGGGGTCTACCAACGCCACGAGCACATTTGAGGAAGTGACCTGAGCATTGCCCATGTGGCCAGGACCGCGCTTTCCTTTGAAGACGCGTCCGGGGGTTGTCGTCGCGGCGGAGGAGCCGGGCGAGCGCTGCCGGTCGGACTGACCGTGCGTGCGGGGGCCGCCCGCGAAGCCGTGACGTTTCATGGCGCCGGCAAAACCTTTGCCTTTGCTGATGCCAACCACATCCACATGTTCGCCTTCTGCAAACACGGAAGCGTCGAGCTTATCGCCCGCGCTGACGCCATCCAATTTCTTGGTGCGGAACTCGCGCAAAACGCGAACCGGGGGCAGGTCATTGGTCTTAAGGTGACCAAGGTGCGCTTTGGTAAGACGCTTGGGTTTCACCTCGCCAAATGCCAGCTGTACAGCGTTGTATCCGTCTGTTTCCGCGGTCTTCACCTGGGAAACAAAACAAGGCCCAGCTTCGAGGAGCGTTACCGGCACCGCGGCGCCGTTCGCATCGAAGATCTGGGTCATACCGATCTTTCTTCCAATAAGCCCTTTAAACATTCTATTCTCCTGTTAGTAGTCTTTCTTTGCGAGACTGTCAGCATGGGCAAGCTGCATCATCTCCGCGCGATTCAGTCAATCGACCCTGTGTAGCTGTTCTGCCCACGCGGGTGCGCATTCTTAAATCGCCTGTTAAGGTCGCCGAAAGGGCAACCTTATATTTTTACCACAACCCTGCTTTCTATGCAAGGGCTGAAGCGCTTTTCTTTTGTAGAGATTCCTTCGGCGCGCTCCGAAAAGCGCCCTCAGCAACCTTAAATCTTAATCTCGATATCCACGCCCGCGGGCAGGTTCAGCCGCATCAACATGTCGATGGTCTTGGAATCGGGTTCCAGAACGTCGATCAGGCGGTTGTGCGTCCGGATCTCAAAGTGCTCCTGCGAGTCTTTGTCAATGAAGGTGGAACGGCGAACGGTGTAGCGTTCGAGTTTGGTCGGCAGCGGGATCGGACCAAGCACTTTGGCGCCGCTGCGTTCCGCCGTTTCCACAATCCGTTTGGCGGACTGGTCGAGAATGCGGTGGTCGTATGCTTTCAAACGAATTCGAATTTTTTGTTTTGCCATAATCTTCCTAATCAATTCTTAGTGTGTTGCTCTCGATAATTCACCCGCGCCTTGGCGCTGATGCTAATCTTCATCTTTCACTGCGCGCCTGAACGGATTATGCTAATCCCAGGATCTTTTTGCGCATGCTTTCAGAGACCTGCGCGTAATGCTTGAATTCCATCGTAAAAACACCGCGGCCCTGGGTTGCGGAGCGCAGTTCCGTGGCGTACCCAAACATCTCCGAAAGCGGAATTTCCGCATGGATCATCTGGGCATTCCCAAACTGGGATTCCATTCCCAACACGTTGCCCACCCGCGCGTTCACCTGGCCAATCACATCGCCAGTATATTCTTCGGGAACCGTGATTTCTACTTTCATGATCGGCTCCAGCAGCACCGGACCGGCTTTTTCAGAAGCTTCGCGGAAGGCAAAGATGGCTGCCATGCGGAATGCCATCTCACTGGAGTCAACCTCGTGAAATGAACCATCCGTCAGGGAGACTTTGAAATCGGTCATCGGGAAACCAGCCAGCGGTCCGCTTTCGGCGGCTTCATTAATGCCTTTTTCGATGGCGGGGATATATTCCTTAGGGATTGTTCCGCCGCGTATCTGATTATCAAAGACGATGCCGCTGCCGTTTTCCAACGGCTCCAGGTTGATTACCACATGCCCATACTGACCATGACCGCCAGTTTGCTTGGTGTATTTGTAATTGACGTTCATCACTGGCTTGGTAACTGCTTCGCGGTAGGCGACCCGGGGTTTCCCGACGTTCGCCTGCACTCTGAACTCACGCAGCAGGCGGTCCACCAACACATCCAAATGCAGCTCTCCCATGCCGGAGATGACCGTCTGTCCGGTATTCTCATCCTGTCGGATTTTGAAGGTCGGGTCTTCTTCAGCCAGCTTGATTAGTGAATCAGACATTTTCTCCTGATCCGCCTTGGTCTTGGGTTCAATTGCCACAGAGATAACGGGTTCAGGGAAGCTGATGCTTTCCAAAACAACTGGCGCGGAGGAGTCACTCAGCGTATCCCCAGTGAAACTGAACTTTAACCCCAGGATCGCGCCTATATCGCCAGCTTCCAACTCTGCAATATCTTCCCGACGGTCAGCATACATGCGCAGCAGGCGGCCAACGCGTTCTTTTTTACCTTTGGAAGAATTGTAGACCGCTTCACCCTGTTTCACCTTGCCAGAATAGACCCGGATATAAGCCAAACGTCCCATGTACGGGTCAGTAACAATCTTGAAGACCAGCGCGGAAAGCGGTTGGGTAGGATCCGGGCTGCGCAAGACCAGGCTGTCGTCGCGTAAAAGCGTCGCTTTTACGGGCGGCACATCCAGCGGAGAAGGCAGATAATCTACCACAGCGTCCAACAAGGGCTGCACGCCTTTGTTGCGCAGGCTCGTCCCACAAAAGACAGGGGTCACGTTGGCGTTGAGCACGCCTTTGCGCAGCGCGGCTTTCAGTTCCGCCAGGCTGATAGTTTCACCTTCCAGGAATTTTTCAATCAGTGCGTCATCCAGTTCGGCAATCTTCTCCACCAGCGCGGCGCGCTTGCGCGCGGCTTTTTCGCGGTATTCCGCGGGGATTGCTTCCACGCGCGGTTCTTTGCCGCCCTCGTCGTCAAAGTAAACAGCTTCTTCTTCGAGCAAATTAATCACTCCGCAGAAAGCCGCTTCTTCGCCAATTGGAATCTGCATAGCCAGGGTGTTCGCGCCTAGTCGCTGCTGGATGCTTTCGATGGTGCGTCTGTAAGACGCGCCCGTGCGGTCCATTTTGTTCGCAAAACAGATGCGGGGAACCTGGTATCGGTCAGCCTGACGCCATACAGTTTCACTTTGAGGTTCCACGCCCTGCACGGCATCGAAAACGACCACGCCGCCATCCAGCACGCGCAATGAACGTTGGACCTCGGCAGTGAAATCAATATGCCCGGGGGTGTCAATCAGATTAACGCGGTAACCTTTCCATTCAGCAGTGACCGCGGCAGAAACAATCGTAATGCCGCGTTCGCGCTCCTGGGCCATCCAATCGGTAACGGTAGTGCCGTCATCCACGTTGCCCAGCCGGTAAGTTTTGCCGGTATAGTAAAGAATCCGCTCGGTAGTGGTTGTTTTACCAGCGTCAATATGGGCAATGATGCCAATATTCCGATACTTCTCGAGCGGAAAATCTTCCATTAAAAACCTGAGTTTTTCAGTACCGCAAAATTACATGCGGAAGTGAGAGAACGCGCGATTGGCTTCCGCCATCTTGTGCGTTTCTTCCTTGCGGCGGATAGACGCGCCCTGATTTTCAGCGGCATCCATCAGTTCAGCGGCAAGTTTCTCAGAGTAGGATTTGCCAGAGCGCGCGCGGGAAGCGCTGATGATCCAGCGCATGGCCAGGGTCAGCCGACGCTCAGGAGCGACTTCCATAGGCACCTGATAGGTGGCGCCGCCAACACGACGTGGGCGGACTTCCATAACAGGGCTGACGTTTTTGAGCGCTTGCTCAAACACTTCCACGCCGTCTTTGCCAGTCTTCGCGGCAATCATATCGATCGCGTCGTAGACCAGGCTGGTGACGGTGCTCTTCTTGCCGTTCAACATAATGCGGTTAATCATCATCTGGATTCGCGTGTTGTTGTAACGCACATCCGGCAGGACTTCCCGTTTTTCTGGTTTGATTCTTCTTGACATTATTACTCCTCAATCAAATACAGGCAAGACAACCGCGTCCATTGCGTGAGCGCGCCTGTCTCTGCCATAAAGCATCCGGGTTACTTGCCGCGTTTGGCGCCGTACTTAGAGCGGGCGCGCTTGCGGTCCGCGACACCAGTGGTATCCAACGTGCCGCGCACGATGTGATAACGCACGCCGGGCAAATCCTTGACCCTGCCGCCGCGCACGAGCACAACAGAGTGCTCCTGAAGCTGGTGACCTTCGCCAGGAATGTAAGCGGTAACTTCCATTCCATTGGAAAGGCGAACGCGGGCGATTTTGCGCAGCGCTGAGTTCGGTTTCTTGGGGGTCATCGTACGCACGATCGTGCATACGCCGCGTTTCTGCGGGGCACCCTTGGGCTGGCGCGTCCGACGCTGCTTTTCCGAGTTCAGCGTGTACTGCAGAGCAGGAGATTTGCTCTTCTGGTGTTTGGTCTTGCGACCATTGCGAACTAATTGATTAATTGTTGGCACTTTGCCTCCGTCTATAATAAAAACTTACTCATCATTCATCAATCAAGGCCATCAATAGCGCGGATGGCCTCCTCGTCTGATACCGTTTGCCAGGCACAGTTAACCTATCCCTGCCTGACAAAGCGAGCGTGGATTCTATCACGCCCCATATCTTGAGTCAAGCAGCCCGGTTGGGACCCGATTATCTCGACGGTCGCTCTCTTTGCCGTAGCTGACAATTTCGCCGTCTTCCATAATCGATTCAACCGCCAAACCCAGGCTCTGAAGTTCCTTAACCAGCACTTTGAATGCCGCGGGAGTGCCGGGAGCTTCAATCGGCTTGCTGGTCACGATCGCCTGATAAGTCGCTTCGCGTCCAGCCACGTCATCAGATTTAACCGTCAGCATTTCCTGCAGGGTATGCGCCGCGCCGTATGCTTCCAAAGCCCAAACTTCCATCTCGCCGAAGCGCTGACCACCAAACTGCGCCTTGCCGCCCAGCGGCTGCTGGGTTACCAGGCTGTATGGGCCTGTCGCGCGGGCATGCACCTTATCTTCAACCAGGTGGTGTAATTTCATGAAGGTCATGTATCCAACAGTCACAGGTTGGTCGTACCGGTCTCCGGTTTTGCCATCGCGCAAGATTTGCTTGCCAATGGTTGGAACCGGGTCGCCAGTTTCGAGCATAATCTGCTGCGCGGCTTTACGCAGTTCTTCCAGGCTTTGGTTCTGGTCCAGTTCCATTCCCAAAGACTTTGCCCACAGGTCCAGGCAAGCTCTCACCGCGCGTTCGTCCTGGGCGTTGCGTTCGCTGACCGAGATTTGATCTTCAGGGAAAGCGGTGATGCCAGCAGGGTCATAGCCTTCATCTTTCAGCCACATATTTAGCGCTGCGCGGCGGGCAAGCAGACGATTAGCCATCAATTCCTGAATGTCAATGCCAGTGCTCGCGAGCGCGTTAGCCAGGTAAATCAGGCGGGCTTCCTCATCGTCCTTCAGGTCTTCAGCGGAATAGGCCTTCACACTTTCCAGCCATTCCCAGGCTTTCTCGCCGGTCACGCGCCAGGCTTCGTTAATCATCCAGGCGCGCGCCAATTCGGCTTCAATTTCCTCTTCGGTTGCGCCGTCAAAAACCGGCGTAATCGCGCGGAAGCCAAGGCTTTCCGCCGCCCACCCCAGGTGCGTTTCCAACACCTGGCCGATGTTCATACGACCGGGAATGCCCAAAGGATTCAAAATGATGTCCACGGGGCGCCCATCTTCCAGGAAGGGCATGTTTTCCACAGGCACGACCATCGAAACAACGCCTTTGTTACCGTGCCGACCAGCCATTTTATCGCCAGCCATCACCTTGCGGCGCTGCGCGACGGATACGCGCACCATTTTATCCACGCCCGCGGAAAGGTCCGCGTTTTCTTCGCGGGTGAATACTTTGACATCCACCACGATACCGCGCTCGCCGTGCGGCATCTTCAGGGAAGTGTCCTTCACATCGCGCGATTTCTCGCCGAAAATCGCTCTCAACAAGCGTTCTTCAGGGGTCAGTTCTTTCTCGCCCTTGGGGGTAATTTTCCCTACCAGGATGCTTTCGGGTCCAACTTCCGCGCCAATGCGAATGATGCCGCTTTCATCCAGGTTGCGGATGGCTTCATCGCCAACATTGGGAATTTCACGGGTGATTTCCTCCGGACCCAGTTTGGTATCCCGAGCTTCTACCTCGTATTTTTCAATGTGCACGCTGGTATAGCGGTCTTCTTCCACCAGGCGTTCAGAAATGAGGATTGCGTCCTCAAAGTTGTAACCCTCCCAGGCGACAAAAGCAGCCAACACGTTCTGCCCAAGCGCCAGCTTGCCGTCTTCAGTCGAAGAAGAATCGACAATCACATCGCCCTTGTGTACAATTTGGCCCTTGGTAACTGCCGGGCGCTGGTCGATGCAGGTGGATTGGTTAGAGCGCTGATACTTGCGTAGGGCGTGCTCTTTAATGCTTCCGTCCATCTGGCGCAGCACCAGTTTGTCACCAGTGACCTTGACGACTTCTCCGTCTTCCTCCGCGATGACCACCTGGCCGGAATCAGCCACAGCAGCGCCTTCCATGCCGGTGGAGACAATCGGGACTTCCGGGCGCAGCAGTGGAACCGCCTGTGTCTGCATGTTGGAGCCCATCAGGGCGCGGTTAGCGTCATCATGCTCCAGGAACGGAATTAAAGCAGCGCTGATGCCCACAACCTGGTTCGGCGCCACATCCATGTAATCAATGAACTCGTAATCATAAATCGCGAATGTGGAGTGGAAGCGGCAGGAATTGCGGTGCAGGAACTCATTGTATTCGTTCAGCGGCGCGTTCGCCTGGGCGATGACATACTTGTCCTCCGCGTCCGCGGAAAGGTAAACGTACTCATCCGTGACGAACGGGCGCACCCAAACATCCTTCAAACCCAGCTTGCTGATTTTTTCAGCCATCTCAGCCGTCACGCGCGTTTCGGCCTGGTAGACCACTTCATTCGTGACCGGGTCCACAATATCCTTGCGGAGGAGATGATTGACCAGCTTTGGGTCAGAGGCATCCAGGTAGTGGCGCACCTTGCGGTAGGGTGTTTCAATAAAACCGAATTCGTTCACGGTGGCGTAAGCCGCCAGCCGACCGATCAGGCCGATGTTCGGACCTTCAGGGGTTTCAATCGGGCAGATGCGGCCATAGTGCGAGAAGTGCACGTCGCGCACGTCAAAACCAGCCCGTTCGCGGCGCAAGCCGCCAGGGCCAAGCGCGGAGACGGTGCGTTTATGGCGCAGCTCGCTCAGGGGGTTGGTTTCTTCCATGAACTGCGAAAGCTGGCTGGAGCCAAAGAATTCGCGCAAGGATGCAACCAATGGACGAATGTTCACCAGGCTAACCGGTGAAACGTTGCCGCCCTGATCCCGGATGGACATGCGCTCTTTGATGACCCGTTCCATGCGGCGCAAACCAACGCGCAGTTTATTTTGGATAAGTTCACCGACTGTTTTCACGCGGCGGTTGCCCAGATGATCGATATCATCGGCGTGCGCGGTGCCGTTGTTAATCTGAATCATGTGGCGGATCAGGCGCACGACATCATATTTGGTAATCATGCGGTGAGAAACTGGAATCTGGTCCACCAAATCAAGCTTTTGATTGAGTTTGTAGCGGCCAACACGCTCAAGATCGTAGTGGCGCGGGTCAAACAACTGCTCCACCAAGTGATTGCGCGCGTTATCTATCGTGGGCGGCTCTCCAGGACGCAGTTTCTTGAACAATTCAATCAACGCCGCTTCAGCGACGCTTAATCCGCTGCTGAGGTCATAAGCTGGCTCTTCATCAAACGCGGTCTCGATGAAGTGATGATCGGGATGATTATCCACATCCTTAAAGAGTTCCATGATCTCTTCATTCGTGCCGGTCTTCAGTGGAGAATCGGGCATGCCGTCATCCACGGCTGCCAGCGCGCGCAGGAAAACCGTAATCGGCACAGTGCGTTTGCGGTTGAACTTCAGGAAGATGCTGTCATTCTTGCGGGTTTCAAATTCCATCCACGCGCCGCGGTCGGGAATTAATTTCGCGGTTGCCAGGTCGCGCGCGGTGGTTCGGTCGACTTCAGCCTCAAAATACACGCCGGGAGATCGGATAAGCTGGGAGACCACCACGCGCTCGGTGCCGTTAATAATGAAGGTTCCCTTGGGGGTCATCTCCGGAAAGTCACCCAGGAAAATATCCTGTTTGACTTTATCACTGATATCGTTGCCTTCCAGTAAAACCGAAACATACAGCGGGCAGGCATAGGTCAGGTCGCGCTCAAGGCATTCCTCGATTGGGTTTTTGGGCGCGTCGAACCAGAACTTCAGTCCAAATTCCCGCGAAATTGGGGTTTCGCTGGGGAAATGCAAACGGAGGTCGTTACCGTAAGAAACAATAGGGGATACTTCGTTAAAGAGGCTCTTCAGACCCTCATCCTTCAGCCTTTGGAAAGAATCCAATTGGACCTGGATAAGTTGTGGCAGCTCTAACCCGACCGGGATGCGAGCGTACGTTTTTGGAGGCATCAAATCAGTCATTCACTTCTCCTAAACATTAAACGCGTGGGCACACAAAGGCAACCACGCCAGGGATTAAATCACAGCGCAATTTTTCAGTATATTGCAAATTATCTCTTGAGTCAATAGTTAATGAAACAACCGCATCAAGAAATTGTGATTTTACCACAAGCTTTATCCGACTGCAAGTGCGCTTTTGCCTCTTCCGGCTGGTACCCCTCCTGCTTTTTACCGGGAAAGCCACCCATAAACGCGTCGACGCGGATACTTCAGCTTCCCCGCATCGCGGGGAACCCTATAAGCACGCAAACCCAGCAGCTTATTCAGAATCAAGGCGCCCGGGCGGCTTTCCGTTGAATGGCATTTCTCGCAAGGTATAATATCGCTACGTCAGGGAGAATGGCAAGCAGTATTCTGTCTGCTAACGTAATTAAAGAAGGACATCGGAATCATGCCCGCGAATTTCATTGCCAACCTATCAATCGAAACCGCTATGCTCATCCTGGCGGTTCTCCTGGTGTTGAGCGTTGCCGCCAGCAAGATTTCTGACCGCTTTGGTATTCCTTCCTTGCTTCTGTTCCTGGGCATTGGCATGCTGGCTGGGTCAGAAGGTATTGGAGGCATCTATTTTGACGACCCCAAGATTGCCCAGGCAGTCGGTTTTCTGGCGCTGGCAGTCATCCTCTTTTCTGGGGGGCTGGACACTCCCTGGCAAGAAACGCGCAAAGTGATGAAGGAAGCCTGGACGCTGGCAACCTTGGGGGTGCTCCTCACAGCGCTGCTGCTGGGGTACACCGCGCATCTGGTGCTGAAACTGCCCTTAATCCAGGCCATGCTCCTGGGCGCAATCGCCTCCTCTACAGACGCCGCGGCGGTTTTCGCGCTGCTGCGCTCCAAAGGCGTTCGTTTGCGTTCCAAAATCAGCGCGACTCTTGAACTGGAATCCGGGAGCAACGACCCAATGGCGGCGTTTCTGACTATTGGCCTCATCCAGCTGATTCAGATGCCAGGGCAGGCCTGGTACTCCCTGCTTGGTTTGTTTTTTGTTCAAATGATTATCGGCGCGTTAGTCGGATTCCTGATGGCGCGCTTGCTTCTGCTGTTAATTAACAACTTGCGCCTTGGTTACGCGGGCCTCTACCCCGTCATGGCGTTTGGAATGGTGCTGTTCGCTTTTGCCGCGGCGGCACTATTCAAGGGCAGCGGCTTCCTGGCAGTTTATGTCATGGGCCTTGTGCTGGCCGAAAGCGATTTTCTCCACAAGAACAGCCTTTCGCGTTTCTTTCAGGGCGTGGCCTGGCTCGCGCAAATCCTCATGTTCCTCACTTTGGGCTTATATGTCTTCCCCAGCCAACTCTCCCCCATCATCCTGCCCGGTTTAGTTTTGGCGGCCGTGCTCATGTTCATCGCCCGACCTATTAGCGTCTTCGCTTGTCTGCTGCCCTTCCGCTATTCCTGGAGAGAAAAGGTCTTTATCTCTTGGGTGGGCTTGCGTGGAGCGGTCCCCATCATCCTGGCGACCTATCCTTTGCTTGCCGGGCTGGACGAATCGGGGCTCTACTTTAATATTGTCTTTTTCGTGGTGATCACCTCTGTCTTGATTCAAGGAACCAGCATCCCCTGGGCAGCCCGGCGCTTGAAAGTGGAAGATGCCAGTCCTCAGGATATGGACTTTCCCCTGGAGCTTACGCCCGCGCACGGTTGGAAAGGCTTGCTCAGAGAACTTCCAATTGAAAGCGGTTCAAACTTTGCTGGCAGAGCTATTTATGAACTTAAGCTTCCCAAAAATTACCTGGTGGTTTTGGTTGGGCGCGCTGATGAATTCCTCATTCCCAATGGCAGCCTGGTTGTACAAGAAGGCGATCGCATTCTCGGATTGGCCAGGGATGAAGTGCACCGACAAGTGAGGGATATTTCCCGCGGCCAACGCGCTCATTCCTAGTTGATAAACGCAAAAATCCGAAACGCGTAAAACACGCGGAGCGACAAACCAAAGCCGTCAACCCCAAAATTAGCATTTGTTGATTCTAAGATTCTGTTGTATAATTATTTCTTGCGTATATTACGCAATATTTTTTGCCGGGAACGGAGGTGATAGCTGATGGCAAGTGTAACTTTGAGATCCAATGAATCGCAGGATTCATTGTTGAAGCGCTTTCGTAAGAAGGTCGTGAAGAGCGGTGTGCTCAGCACCGTCCGCCGCAAACGCTGGTTCATCTCCAAGAGTGAACAGCGGCGTATGGACAAGAAAAAGGCTATTCGTCGCTCCTACCGGAAATCGTACGAAGCGTAGCCAACGCTGGAAAGAGGTTTTATGGCGAAAGAAGAAGAGAAGATTACCGTCGATGGAACAATTATCGAAGCCCTGCCGGGCACTCAGTTCCGGGTGCGGCTGGAAAACGGCCACGAAGTGATGGCCTACCTTTCCGGTCGAATGCGCCGATATTACATCCGGATTTTGCTGGGAGATTCCGTGCGGGTGGAGATGTCCCCATACGACCTTGAACGCGGCCGCATCGTTTATCGCCAGCGCCGCCCAGGATCTTCTGACTCGCAAGAATTCTAAACTTGCACACCAAACAGCCCCCTAAAAGATTGGGGGCTGTTTTTTCACGTGCCGACCGCCCGCCGTTCCACGCATGACGCCTACCGAAATATCAGACACCTACTTGCACGTCCGCCGCTTAAACCCCAGAAGGGACTTGAACGCGGTGGCCAATCTGGTGGAAGCTGCCTTTGAACTTAAGCATGACCCGGAAGGCGCGTGGATTCTGCGCCAAATGCGCGCTTATGCTCAGCGTGCCCAATCCTTCCCCGATATGATTAGGCTTTCCGGCGCGCCGGATGGTTTTGTCTGGGAAGAGAACGGGAAAATTGTGGGCAATATCAGCATTGTCAGTTACCCACAAGGGAATTCCCGCATCATTTTGATAGCGAACGTGGCCGTTGCCCCTGAATACCGCCGGCGCGGAATAGCCTCTGCGCTTACCCGTCACGCGCTGCGTTACGTGCGCCAATGGCCGCGCGTTCAAGTCTGGCTGCAGGTTCGCTCAGAAAACCAGGCGGCTGTCCAGATGTATACCCAGCTGGGCTTTGAGTTTATCTACGCGCTATCCCAATGGCGCTATGCCCCCGCTCGCCTGCTCCCCGCAGCTGAGCGCGTCGGGTTTCCGCAAAGTTTGCGCGTTGGCGCTCGCAAGTTGGCAGACTGGAGCGCGCAAGCGCGTTGGCTTGCGATCAACTACCCCTTGCAAACCCGCTGGTATCTCAACGCCAACCTGGACGCTTTTTCTCCCTGGAGCGTTTTGATGCCATCCAGATGGCAGAACATCCTGGAGGTCCGACACCTGGTTCTGCGCGACAATAAGCAGCTCCTTGGCACGCTCAGCTGGCAAAAAACCAGGCTCTCATCCGACTTGCTGTGGCTGGCGCTGCCGGATGAACCTGGCGAAGATATGCGCGCGGATATGCTGATCAGCGCTTTAATTAACAATGAAGACCCAGTCCGTCCGCTCTCGCTCGAATATCCCCGCGGCAGAGCGCAGTTGGGAATTCAAAGCGCTGGTTTTACGCTGGCGCGAAACTTAGACTGGATGAAGCTAAGAAATTTTTAAACTCTTGACGGATCGTAAGAAAAAGGGCTGCCTGGTAAAACCAGCAGCCCTTTTAGCGATTAAAGCTCTTCGTCGACGATAGTTTCGATGAGATCAAGGAATTCTTGCCACTCTTCCTTGAAGAAGTGCAGAGTCACGTTGTTTAGCTCGAGATGATAGGTGGACTCGTTGTCCGGTTCATCCGCGCGCCAGGCCAGGTAATTCTCAGTCTCAGCAATAGTCGTGGTCACAGGTTCTTTCTCGTTATCCATGTTTAGCTCCTTTTAATTTCTTGGTTGCATTATCTCACGAAGCGCTGTTCAGATGCAAGTTCAGGGCTTATTCGCGCCTTTTGTTTGGCTGTCAGACGATTTGGATAAGCCGCTCTCGCGCTTAAACAGCTTCCGGAATGTACCCGCGACTTTTCCGCGCGCCTGGGTGAACCAGAAAGGAACCCGCTTTTTTAAATAACGGAAAAAGCGGGTGTAGAACAGCTCCTTCCGGCGGCTGCTGTACGAAATGCCCTCCCACGGGTCCTGATCGGTAAGTTTGTGAAAAACGTAATGCGTAATGAGCTTAACCGTCGCGAAAACCGGCGCAGCGAGAATGATGCCGATGACTCCCAGCAGCTGAGAGCCAATCAGAGCGGAAATAAGCACAGCAGCTGGGTGCACCTTGAGAGCGTTCCCCATCACTTTGGGAGTCATGAAATTATCGAGGATGTTATCAACCACCAGCGCCACAAGCACGACGATAGCTGCGTAAACTAACGGCAGCACGCCAAAAGGCGTTGGGCGGGTAATTAACGCGACAATCGCGAAAGTCAGCCAACTGACCCAGGCCCCGACGTATGGGATAAAGCGCCCCAGGCCGGCAATAAGCGCCAGACCAAGCGCGTAAGGCATGCGCAGCCCGCTGAGCAGGATGGAATAAATCACAATCGCTGTGCCAACCACCAGGAACTCGCCGCGGATGAAGGCGTTCCAGATGTTGTTTATCTCTCTGCCCATGCGCTGTAGGTCTTTCTCATAACCGGGCAGCGTGAAGCTGATTTTTTGCTGCTTGACGTCGTAACTTTCAGAAGTAAAAAAGTACGAGATCAGGTACATCATGAAGGAACGGAAAATTAGGTTCGCGCCGCCTGAAAGAATTTTTCCAATCAGGCTGCCGGCTTCTCCAAGGATTGGCTGTACCCGTTCTGCCAGCAGGTCGCTAAGATAGGTCGCAGTCAGCTGCGGGACAAAAAAGCTGAAAGGCCCCACGACAACTTCCTGGTTTGACCACTGCTCCAGATTGCTTATCAAGCCGGTTAACGCAGAGCTCAGCAGATTAATCAGGTTTTGCAGCTGACCAAAGAGCGTGATGCCGCCCCAGGTGAGCAATCCCAGGATTAGCAATGCCATGAATACATAAACCAGCGTAGTAGCCAGCCGCCAACTGAGTTTGAGCCGTTTCTGGATGACGGTAATAATGGGGGTGAACAAGAAAACGATCAGTAAAGCTGTCAGGATTAAGCTGAGATAGTTTTGAAACTTGATTACAAGCCCAAAAATAAGCAAAATCGCGGCAAAACTAACCGCGAGTTTGGTGTTCTTAGTCCAACGTGGTGAAACCGTCTTTTCTGGCGCGGCAGGCTCGTTCTCTTTCACTGGTTCAGGAGGAATTACTGCAGGCA
>JAGOML010000010.1:0-39549 GCA_017993575.1 Anaerolineaceae bacterium
TCGCGACCTTCCGGCGCCGAGACGTAAACATTCGCGAAATCCAGTTCACGGTCCACTCTGACATCCGTGATATTCACGCCTGCCAGACGCGGATCCTCAATCTTATTGAGCAGCGTCAGCGAAAGAATTTCTCTCACGCGGTCATTTATGCGTTTCATTCGCAGTGGTGTGGGCATCGTCCCTCCTGTGAAAGAACCTGGCTAGCTTAGCCGCCAAATTTTTCCATAATAAAGCTTTCGATGATGTCGCCATTCTCGAAATCTTCGAAGTTTTTAATAGAAATACCACATTCCATCCCCTCGCGCACTTCGCGTACATCTTCCTTTTCACGCTTGAGTGAGGAAATTTCGCCGGTAAATAACGGTTCGCCCGCGCGCACGACACGCACGCTGGCATTGCGGCGAATTTCACCGTCAAGCACGCGGCATCCAGCTGCCATGCCTGCTTTGGAAACCTTGAAAATTGCCAATACCTGCGCCATGCCAATAACTTTTTCCACCATTTCCGGTTCGAGGAAGCCCTTAAGCGCTTTCTCGACATCTTCTAGCAGGCGGTAGATGATTTTGTACACGCGAATGGAAACGCCTTCCGCTTCCGCCATGTGCTTGGTGTTTTGATCCACGTCCACGTTGAAACCGAGAATAACAGCGTTGGAAGCTGCCGCAAGCGCGACATCAGACTCGGTGATGTTACCGGTCTCGGAATGCAGCACCTGGATGGAAATGTCTTTTTCCTTCTTGCCCAGATCCTCCAGTGAATTCACAATAGGTTCGAGTGAACCGCGCACATCGGCTTTCAAGATCAAACGCAGCTCTTTGGCTTCCCCAGATTTCACCTTGGCGAATAGCTCTTCTAGCGTGGCGCGTTTTAGACTGCGTTTGGCTTCTCGCTCGGCTTTGCGTCCTTCGACGATCTGACGGGCTTCCCGCTCGTTCTCCACCACCTGGAACAAATCGCCAGCATCAGGGAGATGGTCCAATCCCATCACTACCACCGGCGTTGACGGCCCGGCTTTTTCAATGCGTTTGTGGCGTTGATCAAACATGGCTTTAATCTTGCCGTAGGATTCGCCGGCGACTACTACGCCCCCCAGCTTCAGGGTGCCATTCTGCACCAAAAGCGTCGCCATTGGGCCAGTGGTCTTATCCAGTTTTGCTTCCACCACAGTTCCAATACAAGCGCCTTTGGGGTTGGCTTTGATTATCATGTTATCGGTAACCAAGAGGATAGTTTCCAACAAGTCTTCCAGACCTTTGCGGGTTTTCGCGGAGACGGGCACGACAAAGGTGTCGCCTTCCCACTCATCAGGTTGCAGACCGATATCCGCGAGCTGACGCTTGACAAGGTCGGGATTGGCATCCACCTTGTCAATTTTGTTGAGCGCTACAACAATCGGTACCTGTGCGGCCTTCGCGTGGTTGACCGCTTCTTTTGTTTGCGGTTGAACGCCGTCATCGGCGGCGACCACTAAAATTACAATGTCCGCGCCTTTCGCGCCGCGCGCGCGCATGGAGGAGAAAGCCGCGTGCCCGGGAGTATCTAAGAAGGTAATCAGACGGTTCTTGTGGGTCACCTGGTAAGCGCCGATATGCTGAGTGATGCCGCCTGCTTCTCCGCCGGCCACGTTAGTGTGGCGTACAGCATCCAACAAGGTAGTCTTTCCATGGTCCACATGCCCCAGAATGGTGATAACCGGAGGACGGTTCTCGAGTTTGTTGGGATCTTCGTCCATGATGACGCGCCGCCAGAGCGGAATTTCCCCCGTCTCTTCAACCACAATTTCTTCCTTTTGCAGCTGTGGGGTATAACCCAACTCAGAGGCGACTACCGCGGCAGTGTCAAAATCCACCTGCTGATTGATGCTGGCCATCACGCCGTTGGACATCAAGATTTTTATTACCTGCACAGGGCTGGCATTTAACTGCGCGGCTAAATCGCGCACACTTAAATTGTAAGGGAGTGTTATTTCTTTCATCCCATCATTGCTCATAATCCACCTCCATTTATTTTCACGTTGGCGGCAGCATTTGCGCTAATCCAATGAGCTTGATGGGAATGAACGCTACATCTGGAAATCCTTAACTCACGTTGTTGTTGTCAGTAGAGGCTTCCGTTTTCTCGGTCTCCACTGGCAAGGTTTCCATATAGGCATTCAATGCGACCATGTCTTGCTCAGTAAGCGCAGTCCGCAGCGCGTTGGCAAGCGGACCTTTCAGTCCCTTGGCCCAGCAGGATCTCACATCATGAAGGTAAGCTCCTCTGCCGGCCAGCTTGCTGGTTGGGTCCACCACCACACCTTCTTCCGTGCGTACCAACCGAATCAAATTTCGCTTCGGCATCACTTCACGGCAACCTACACAGGTGCGTTGCGGAACATGCTTTGGTTTGCGTCTGCTTTTTGCTGCCACCTTTATCTGCTTGGTCTAGTTAGTTCTTGGCTACCAATCCTCGTCCCATTCGCCTTCATTTTTATGCTTATAGCGGACGATAGATTCATCTTTTTCGGGGTCGTACTCCACAGTATAACTCTTTTTCTTCTTGCCTTTGCCCTTCTTGCCTTGCTTGAGCTCGCCTGCTTCTTCTTCTTCAGGCGCTAAGTCGCGGGTTTTTTCTTCGCGGCGCAAAGATTCCAGCTTGAATAGCTCCTCAAAGCTCTTTTCCTCAGCCGCGGGTTCTTGCACAGCCGCCACTTCTTCCAGCTCTGGCTGAGCGGGCACTTCCTCAACCGCAACTACCTCTTCCACCGCGGGCTCAACAACCTCAGCGCCGGCTTCCGGTGAAACTGCTGGAGCAGGTTCTGGCACCACTGGCGCTTCGTCTGGCGCGGCTTCAGGAGCGCTTTCAAGCGCGGGGAACGCGTAGGTTTCCACCAAGGTCAGGATTTCTTCCATGGCTTTGGGTCCAATCCCGTTTAAAGACAGGATTTTGTCGGGGTCTATCTTCGCCTGCAGCATTAAATCGCCCAGGCTTTCCATTCCGGCTTCCTGAAGGATTGTCGGGATGTGCTCTTTGAGTGGGACATCCAGTATGGGCAATTCAAAAGCGCGTGGGTCAATAGAAGCGCGCAAAGCCTTCAACTGCGCCTGAGCAGCGGACTCTTCCTGCTTGCGGTCAGCTTCTCCGCGTTTTTCCACGCGATCCACAAAGCGGGCTAAGAAGGTGTTTTCCTCCATCTGCAGCGCTTTGCCGTCCTCTTTTTTCTGCAGAATGTCAGCGACACGCGCCATATTCTCGGTTTCCTGTACCGCCATGTCCTGCAAGGAAGGGTCTTCACGCAGCTTGATTAAGGCGCGAGTGGCTGCTTCGGGGACGCTCATAATGTCAATGCGCCAGCCGGTCAGCTTGGCTGCCAAGCGCGCGTTCTGACCTTCTTTGCCAATAGCAAGGCTAAGTTGATCTTCTGGCACAACAACTGTGGCAGTTTTGTTTTCTGAACTTGCCTGGCTCAGATATACGCCAGTGACTGGCTTGGCAGGGCTGATAGCTTTTTCGATATACGCCGCGGGGTCGCTTTTCCACTCGATAACGTCAATTTTCTCGCCATGCAGTTCGTTGACAATTGCCTGAATACGTACGCCTTTCTGACCGACGCAAGCCCCGACCGGGTCAATGCCTAACTGGGTCGCGGAGACAGCCACTTTGGCGCGCTGCCCAGGCTCGCGAGCAATGGAACGGATTTCCACGATTCCGTGATAGATTTCCGGCACTTCATTTTCGAGCAGACGGCGCAGGAAGTTGCGGTGGGTGTGCGAGAGCATGATTTGCAGACCCTTGGGGGTATCTTTCACTTCGTAGACGTAGGCGCGAATGCGTTCGTGCAAGCGAAAACGTTCTCCGGGGATCATGTCTTTGCGCAGCATCGTGCCTTCGGCTTTCAGGTCCAGGCCGATAGTGGCCTGCATGCGGTTCACTGCCTGCAGAACGCCACTGATAATCTCGCCAACCTGGCGGCTGAAAAACTCAAATTGTTGGTTCTTCTCAGCATCGCGGATTTTTTGTTGAATTGCCTGTCTTGCGCTCGACGCGGCATTGCGGCCAAAATCGGCAGGGGTGGATTCCACCATGACAAGATCGCCAATCTGGGCGTTGGGATCGATTTGGCGCGCTTCATCCAGTAGAACCTCTGTCCGCGCGTCAATAATAGAATCAGAAACCTCTTTTTCAGCAAAGATCTTAACGGATCCTTTATCCAAATCCATATCAACTTTAATGATCTGGGCGGCGGAAGCCCCCACGGCTTTGCGATAAGCCGCAATCATTGCATTTTCAAGCGCGCTCATGATCACTTCACGCGGAAGTTGCTTTTCTTCCAGAACCTCATTTAAGGCTAAGGCAAACTCGCTTTTCATCTTTTCTTACTCCAAGATCCCTTCTTACCAATAAACACCTCCCTGATACAAAGAAAAGTGGGAAGCTCCCACTTTTCAAATCAGAAAAGTATCGCGTTGAATGAACATAGTGTATCATGTTTTCCCTTAAATGCAAGACGGACGCCCAAGCCTTGCCGCGACCCACGCCAGAATTCACAAGTTAATGCATGTATAATTTACGTATCTCTCCAGGAGGATAGGATGAACTTGAAACAATGCTGGTGGCGGGATGGAATTATCTATCAGATTTACCCCCGCTCATTTCAGGATAGCAATGGAGACGGAATAGGCGACTTGCCGGGCATTACGCAGCGCCTGGACTACCTTAAAGACCTGGGCATCGATGGGATCTGGCTTTCGCCGATCAATCCTTCGCCGGACGTGGACTTTGGCTACGACGTCTCGGATTACCAAAATGTCGATCCAAAATTTGGCACTTTGGCTGATTTTGATCTTCTCCTCCAGGAAGCGCACCACCGCGATATCCATATTATTCTGGACCTGGTGCTCAACCACACGTCCGACCAACACCCATGGTTTCAGGAATCCTTGAAATCGAAGAATAATCCATTCCACGACTGGTACCTCTGGCGCGACCCCGCGCCGGATGGGGATTACCCCAACAATTGGCTGTCAATCTTTGGCGGCTCTGGCTGGGAGTACAACAGCGCGCTAAATCAATACTATTACCACAGCTTCTGCGCGGAACAGCCTGACCTGAACTTCCGCAATCCGGAAGTGCGCCAGGCAGTGCTGAATATCTTTCGTTTTTGGTTGGAACGTGGAGTGGATGGCTTTCGCCTGGATGTCTTCAACGCTTATTTTAAACACCGGGAACTGCGCGACAATCCCCGCCGCAAAGGCGTTCATTTCCGCCCGTACGATCGCTTTGAGCATGTAAATGACACTTCGCAACCTGAGATGTTCCCACTGCTGCAAGAGATACGAAAACTGGTGGACCACTATCCTGACCGATACGTGGTTGGGGAAACATTCCTCGCGGATACTGTGCAGGCGCGCATGTACATCGCTTCGGATTTGCTGCACGCTGGTTTTGATTATGCCTATGCCCGCAGCCCATGGAACGCGGCAGCGTTTGGCAACGCGATTGCATATTGGGACGCCCTGCATGCCCAGAAAGACTGGCCGAATTACTTCCTTAATAATCACGACACCCCTCGCAGCGCGACAAGGTATGTGACCGGAGAGGATGATGCCCGCCTAAAACTGCTGGCTTGTTTACACCTGACTGTCCGCGGGACCCCTTACCTTTATTATGGCGAGGAAATCGGCATGCGCGACACGCGTTACAAACGCCCTGAGATTCAAGACCCGGTTGGCAAGCGCAAGTGGCTCAGCGTGCAAGGACGCGACGGCTGCCGTTCCCCTATGCAGTGGGACGCAAGCGCAAATGCCGGCTTTAGCTCAGCCACACCCTGGCTGCGTGTAAACCCAAATTTCCTTACCAGGAATGTGCAAGCCCAAGCGCAGGATCCAGAATCTCTGCTGCAGTGCTACCGTGCCCTGATTAAGCTGCGCAAAGAAACCCCCGCGCTGCACAGCGGCAGTCTGGACCTGCTGCCGTTGGAAAACGAGTCTGTGTTGGTTTACACGCGCTCCAGCGCAGCTCAAACCGCGCTGGTAGCACTGAATTTTTCAAACCGCCCTCAGCAAATCAGTCTGCCAATCGCGGCAGGTGGAACGCCGGCCTGGCGGCTGCTTTTTTCGAGCGCTGGGACGGATCAAATGGCCCCCGAGGCTGGCAAAATAAGCCTTCCCGCCTACGGCTCGGTCATACTTAGCGCGTAGAAGCGCGAGGAAAGGCGGCAAATGAGTACTGCCCAACTATTTGATCCGCTGCAAGCCCCCTTCATTGCGGGCAGTGACCGCCCGCAGACAAACCTTCCATTAGATCGGTTTTTACCGCCATATTACCCTGGCAGGACGCTGAATTGGGTGAGTTCCCGAGCGGAACCTTCCAGCTGGATCCTGGACCCCTTTGGCTGCGATCCCTTCAGCATCTTGGAACTGGCCCGTTCGGGATATCGGGTCTTGGTTGCTGCCAATAATCCAATCACGGCCTTCATCCTGGAGATAATGGCTTCCGCGCCTACCCTTCAAGAAGTGGGTGACGCGGTTTTAGCCCTGGCAGATTTGCGCATGAGCGAGGGAACACGCCTGGAAGACTACTTGAACTCCTTCTACCAGCTTCCTTGCCCTGACTGCGGCCAGCTTGCGGAAATCACCGGGTTTATCTGGGGCGAGGAACGCCCGGAGCCTATCAGCATGCAGTGGTCCTGCCCGCACTGCCGCAATACTGGTGAACTGCCTGGCAGCACGGAGAGTTACCAACGCTTGAAACCGCTGCCTTCCTATTCCCTGCACCGCGCCAGAGCGCTGGAGCTTTCTGCAGGCTTGGATGACCCATTAAGACCAATCATGGAAGAGGTGCTGCGTTTTTACTCTCCCCGCGCGCTAATTCTGCTGCAGATACTCCTGAATAAGATTAACCACCCGGATTTTACAGAACGCCAAAAAAACCTCCTGAAAGCGCTTTTCTTGTCTACCGCGGACCAAATGAACCAGCTTTGGACCTACCCATTGGGACGCAACCGTCCTCGCCAACTTCTCCGGCCGCCAGCCTGGCAAGAAAGCAACCTCTGGCACGCGTTTTTGCGTTCCAGGTCACAGTGGCAAACCACGTCGTCGCCCCTCACACTGCGCTATTGGCCGGATTTACCGCCGCAGAAGGGCGGTATCAGCCTCTTCCGCGGACGCTTACGCGAACTCAATCCTCAGCCAGACCCGCGCCTGATGACGCTCGCATACGCGGCTTTACCGCGCCGAAATCAGGCTTTTTGGAACTTGAGCGGATTGTGGTCCGGCTGGCTATGGGGGAAAGAAGCTGTAAATCCACTGCGCCATAGTTTGCTGCGCCAACGTTACGATTGGACCTGGCATTCCCAGGCGCTCGCAAAAGTGCTTTCGCAGCTGCCCGTGTTGGTTCAAAAACAAACCCCTATCCTGCTTCAAATTGGCGAATTGGACCCTCTTTTTTTGATTGCAGGCATCCTGGCAGGCCAGGAATCCGGGCTCCATCTGCTCACTTGCGCCTCCGATGGCGGGCAGGACAGCTTGCAAAGCGTTTGGAGCATAGGAAAAACGCAAGCGGCAGCGCACGGCAGAAACCTGCGGCAGGCTGCCAAAGAAGCAGCCCGCGCGCATCTTTCAGAACGAGGAGAGCCAGCAGACTATCTGGCACTGCTCACCCAAATTGTTGTGTCTGCCCATCAGCAAGGCTTGCTTGACCCACAGCCCGGAAAGACCCTAAATGAACGACAGGAAGAGTTGGAGGCCTCCCTCGCGGATACACAGACCTTCACGCGGTTTAATCCCGGACTATCGCCAGATACCGGTCAGTACTGGCTGCGCCAGCCGCCTTTCGAATACACTCCGCTCGCTGAACGCCTCGAAACCGCGCTGCTTGAGCTTTTGCGTGGTAATCCAAACCCTTCCACTGAACTTGTTCAAAAGACTTCCAATCACAGCTGCCCGGGCTTGCTGACGCCTGAAGCCGAACTGGTGGACGCAGTCATGGCTGCGTACGCCGACTCGATGCCCGGAAATCCACCAGGATGGAAGTTGCGGCAGCGCGAAGAACTGGAAACGCGTGAGCAGGACCTGACAGAGATTTTTGACCTCTTACGCCAACTGGCTGCCAGGCTCGGGTACGAGCATCAAAGCACAAAAGATGCAGTGCATTGGATTAGCCGCTCGGGCGGTGTCGCGCACAGTTTTTTCCCACTCTTGACTACCTGTGTGACTCCTCTCCTGCAGTTATTCAGCCGGACGCCAGGTCAAAAATATTACATCATCCCCGCCAGCCGTTCCAACCTGGTCTCGTACCGACTTAAGCGGGATCCGAACCTGCAACAACTCTGCGGTGAAACCTGGCACTTTGTTAAATTCCGCCAGATTCGCAACTTAAAAGCTGACGCGCTGCTTACCCGCGAAACTTTCGCGCAGCGCGTCCTGGAAGATCCGCCGGAGTTTCAGCGGGCTCAGCTCAGTTTGTTCTAATCCGTGAGGTACCCCTCTAAGCTATTAAGGAATCTCATCCGAAGGCGGCACCGTTTCACCAGGCGTTGGGGGCGGCGTTGGCGTGTCCACTGGAGGCGTTGGGGTGGGCGTTGGGGTGGGCGTTGGTGTAAGTGTCGGCACCTCAGTAGGGGTCGGGGTAGGCGTAGGAACGGATAATCGCAACGTGTACCGCTTCTCTACCTGCGTGTCTGTTGTGCTGCGCAGCCGAATGCGCACGGTTACAATCTCCGCGCTAACCTCGCGCAGGTCCCATTCATAAATTTCTTGCGCAGAACGCACAGGGGTATTTTCCCAATCCACCAGGGTGTTCCACTCTCCGGGTTTCTCCCCCTCGCCCCAGTCAATCTTATAATCCTTGAAATTTGCCGTCGCGTCGATCACGCCCACGATTTTGAAGGGGTTCTCGCTAACTGTGCGGCCATCCACGAGCGTGACCATATCAATAATTGCTCGCGGATCGTCAGCGCGGCATTCTCTTTCCGGCAAGACCACAAACGGATCCGGGAAACCATTCTCGCGCGCCCAGTTTTTGCCCTGGTCAGTCTTCTTTAGCCAGCGGATCGCGTCCTTATCCGTAACATTGATTACCAACTCTTCTTTGGCAAAATCCGAGCAAGCGGCCGAAGCCCGCAGTCCCGTCCAGCCATCAATCTGCACTTTGGACCAAAGATCGTGTTCTTTACTGGGAGGAAGTTGGTCAGACGCAAACACTTCCGACCGCTGCCTTGGGCAGTACTCTGAGGGCTCAGTTCCGGAAACTGAACAGATAGTGCGATCCACTACATCCGCTGGGCGGGAGAAGGGAGTGGCCGCGCCTCCTCTAAATTGGGCAATGCCGTTTTCCATCACGCGCGCCCAAATAGGCGCCGCGCCGCTGATGCCGGTGGTATTTACCATTGGTGAGTAATCCGCGTTGCCAACCCAGACGCCCACTACCAGGTCGGGCGTGTAACCAAGCGTCCAGTTGTCGCGATAGTCGTTGGTGGTGCCGGTCTTCGCGGCGGCCGCGAAGGGCAGATTTAGGATTGAATCTCTGCCAAACATTGGCGCGCGGGCATCCGGGTCAGATAATATTGATGTGATCAGGTAAGCATGCGCCGCGCGCACCACCTGGTCGCCTTCTGGCGCGGTATACTCAAACACCACCTTGCCGGTGTAATCCACCACCTTTGTTACCGCGACGGGAGCCACGCGTTTGCCTTCATTCGCGAGGACTGCATACGCGCCAGTCATTTGCAGCAGGCTCACTTCGCCGCCCCCAAGCGTAAGCGATAGACCGTAGTCTTCACGGTTGAGGCTGGAAATGCCCAGTCGTTTGGCCATCGCGATGAAGCCATCCTCCGCGTTTGTGTTCGGGTCATCATAAATTCCCACATACTGTAAAGCTTTTACCGCTGGTATATTGTATGAGTTTGCCAGCGCGGAGCGCACGGTCACCGGTCCATGAAAACGGCCGTCGTAATTCACTGGCTCGTAGGGCGCGCTCGGGTCATCGGCCCGCCCTGAAGGGGGGAAGGAACCAGGCACATCCCAGATGAGCGTGGAGGGCGTCCAGTCTTTTTCAAAAGCAGCCAGATAAGTAATCGGTTTAATAGATGAACCTGGTTGACGGGTTTCGGTCAGCGCCATGTTGACCTGCCCGCTGATGGATTCGTTATAAAAATCCGCTGAGCCTACCATCGCCAGGATTTCACCGGTGTTGGGGTCGATAGCCACGACAGCGCCGTTGGTGGCGTTATTGGCGGTCATCCCTGCCAACTGCTCCTGCACGGCACGCTGCGCTGTTTCCTGCAGGTCCGGGTCCAGCGTGGTATAGATAGTAAAACCCGAGTGGTAAATTGTCTGAGAGTCGTATTGGCTCTCCAATAATGATTGGATGTAGACCACCCAATGCGGAAAGCGCATGCTGTTTGTGTTTTGGGTAAAAGTATAGGCTTCCAGCGTGTCAGCCGCATTCAGCGCGTCATTCGCGCTCACGCATACACGCTCGAGATCTTTGCTGATGAAGATGCAGTTTTTCTCGTTGCTTAGCTCATACATCAAGACCAGCACGGATTTGTTTCGGGTAAGCGTGGCCTCGCGGTTATTGTATATGTCGTAAATAGCCGGTGATTGCGGGAGCCCGGCCAGGAAAGAAGACTGCCAGAGCTGCAAGTCAGCCGCTGTCGTTTTAAAATAAGTCTCCGCTGCTGCTTCAATGCCGTATGAAAGGTTGCCGTAAAAAATCTCGTTAAGGTAAAGCTCCAGCACCTCTTCTTTGCTGTAGCGCCGTGTGATTTCAGCTGCCAGGATGATTTCGCGTGCTTTGCGGTCGTAGGTCTGTTCAAAACGTTCTTCCTGGAGCAAGAGCATGCGCGCCAACTGCTGCGTGATGGTGGACGCGCCCGAAACGATTTCACCAGAGGTGTAATTCACCCAAAGCGCGCGAGCAAGCGCGACCAGGTCAAAACCGGGATGGTTGTAATACTCTTTGTCTTCCGTCGCAATGGTGGCAGCAATCAGGTAAGGGGAAATTTTTTCCAGAGGCACATAGGTGCGCTTACCCATGTTGGGGTCGTTGATTTCGTAAAGGATATTCCCGCGCCGATCCAGAATTCGGGTGGTTTCAAATTGTGAAGCCCGTGAGCGCAATTCCCCTACACTAGGCAGCGTGGAAGCGATGCGGAAGTACTGAAATCCCACAAAAATCAAGCCGATAAAAATCAGCGCCACGAACACAAACAAGAAAGGCAGCGCAGATTTCAGCGGTTTCTTTGGTTGCGTTCTGGGCTGAACAGGAATGGTTTGCGTGGGAACAGGGCCAGCCTGAGGCTTGCTTTCTGCCCTTCGTGGGGATTTCGCGGGAGCGACCTGAACAGGCTGCGTGCCGCTGGTTTTAGTGTCCTGCCGCTGCGCGAACGCCGAGGAAGAGAGCTGCGTTGCCCCTGGGTCAGTCTCCGTGACTTTTTTGAGTGGGAGCGGCTGAGAGCCGGGCGCGAGCGTGGGCGCGGAAGCTTCGGGAGGGATGGTTGGAATATTATCCTGCAGGACAGGCGGTTTGGGAGCGCTGGGCGGAATCCAAGCGCCGTAAGGCTTGCTATTCCAGGTGTTCTCCGCGGGTTTTTGCGCCGGCATGGGTTTTACCCACGCGCCGGTAAAGTAATCTTCGCGAGAGCGTGTTTCTGCTGGCGGCTTTGGCGCGCTGCTGGCTGTTTTTTCATCAAAAGACGCAATCTCATTAAACCAGGCGGGTGAACTTTCCGCTTTCATTTGCGGTGTTTCAATTGGCTGTGTAACTTCCCGTTTCGTTTCAGCTGCTTCTTCCTGTTCAGCTAATAAGGTTTTCGGCGCGCTGACGGACTCGGGCAAGGCCTCTAAAAGGGCCGGAGTAGTTTCTCCAGCTGTCTCACTACCATCAACCTGACCATTAGGCTCGCTTGGTTGGGAGCCATCCTCAGCTTGCATCGCATTTTGCGCTTGACTACCCTCCTCCGCGACGGTGTCAGTTCTCACCGTTGGGGCATTTGGGTCATTGAGCATAATTGTTTGGATATCCGCGCTCTCAGCTTCTTCTGCCAAAGGTACGGGAACTGTCACATCGGAGGCTTGCTTCTGTATGGATGGAGGGATGCTGTCAGGATTATCATAATCTTGAAAACCGTTAAGCTCGCTAAAATTATCTCCCCGGGTATCCTCAGAAGCGGAATTATTATTATTCATGGTGTCATCTTTCATGGCGCTATTGTAGCATAAAGGCTATTTACCCTTTAACGCTGGCGCTGCCAGCAATGTTCCCCACCCAATGTACTATCTAAACCCTGACTGCTTATCAGAAGAAGCGTTGAGCGACCGCAGGGGATATTGTGGTGTTAAAATAGAACGCATGAGCGCTGGACCTTTTTTTCAAAGTGATCCCATTTTACTCACGCTGGCAGCAGACCAGCGCTTTGGAGCCTTGAACCCTGATCTCGACGCGGTTTGGCAGCTCAGCCTGAATCCAAATGGACCGCTCTTCCTGGAAACCAGCTTCGGGCTGTTGGTGGAACGCTTTCGAGTTTTCCCGGTTTTCCTGGTTAATAACAAGGCCATCGCGGAAATAAGCGCGTTTCTCTCCCCGCCGCGAGTAGACCAGATTTTTTCCAACTACGCCAGCATTAGCTGTGCTCCATCGGAAGGGCTGCAAGCGCGCTGCGAGTACTGGGCAGCTGAGAGCGCGAGCTTGCTGGCGCGGATCACGCTCACTAACACGAGCGAAGCACCCCTGAACCTCGGCCTGCAATCCACGGCGGACCTCTGCCCGCGGGAAGGAACCTTAGGTATGCGCGCGGCCACCTTCGGCTACCAACCTTTCTTGGCAGGCACCAGCGGGCGGCTAATCATCGCATTGGCGCAGGCGGGCGACTCGCAGCCAGTAAACAGCCCTTATCCAGCTCTACAAAAGGTCGTGGAATTGGCGCCCGGGCAATCTTTTTCCACGTACGTGCGTTGTTGTGCCGGTTTTGAGCAGAAGTCGCTCGAAAAGAAAGTTTTTGAAGCCCACCCGGAAAAGTGGGATGCTGAGATAGCGCGCCTTTCTTTGCGCCATCAGGCTGACCTGCTGCGGGTTACAACACCCCAGGCGGATTGGGACGCCGTGTTTCTTTCAGCCCAGAACCAGGCTTTCCAACTATTGGCACGGGGAGAGAACGAAACTGCGCCCATAAGCTACCTGGAGCATCGCAGCCCGGAACAAAGCTACGCGCAGCGTCCTAACGGCAAAGATTCATCTGCCGTGCTCAAGCCTCCTCTTAACGCCCTGCCACTCTACCAGCTCTGCCAGGTACTGCTGCCTGCTCAGGCTCAGGCGGCCGCGAGTATCTTTACCCAACGCATGACCACGCTTCCGGATTGCTCGCGACTGCCTGTGAATGCCCGCAAAGTACTGCCGTTCCCCTGCCTGTGCTCCAACGCGCTGAAAATTTTCCTGCAATCGCGCGACCGGGAGATTCTCGCAAGCGTCTACGAGCGCTTGCGTCAGTACACCCTGGCCTGGTTTGACGAAGCGCACGACCTGGATCAGGATGGTCTGCCGGAGTGGCTGACCGTCGCGCAAACGGGGTGGGAAAACCATCCCAGCTTTAATTTCCTCAATCCACATAGACTTTACACCTGGATTACCAGCGTGGAAAATCTTGGGCTGTGCCAGCTGATGCTGAGGGAATTGGATGCCTTGGAACAAATCGCGCGCGTTTTGGATGACGATAGGACTGTCTCAATAGCAAATGCATTGAACCTCAGGTTGTCGACCAGCCTGGAGCGGATACGCACAGACCTTCCGGATGCCTCCTGTTGGGACCGCGATACGCACCTTTCCACTCCGGAATGCATGTATTATGAAGGTCCTTTTGCCGAGATTCCCAAGCCATTAAAGCTGGACCCGCCCAGCCGTGTGAATGTAAAGTTAATTTTTAGCGCCTATGTCAACAAACCAGGCTGCCTGGCCTTGCGCGGGACTGGCCTTGACGGGGAACTTTTGGAAGAACATATTGACGCAGGCGAAATCCTGCGTCTGCCGGATTGCCTGGCTCTGACCAGCAGCGCGGTTTTCGCGAACCTGGAAAGCCTCTCCGCCCCGGATTTGGACGAACGCACCTGGATCCAACTGTACGCCTGCGACCTTACGCTCAAGGATATTGGTTGGTATCTGGGCTGGCAGGCACCCCCTCCCGCTGAAGAATCCCTGGAAAGAGACCAAAACTTAGAAGAAAGTCCTTTCGCGTCCTATCCTTTTGGGCTGCCAGAAGTTGTGGAGGAGAAGGCCGCGCAGCTTTCCACCCAGGTGGTGAACCCTGCCTGGAACACCTTTATTCTGGAGCATCTAATCCAATCCGGCGCGAAAAAAGAAGCTAGTGAGCTCTTTGCCAATCTAATGCGCGGCGCGGCCTCGGTGTTAAGCAAGGAACACACTTTTTATGAAGCTTGGAAGAGCACGGACGCATTGCCCGCGGGCAGGCACGGCGCGGCGGCTGGTCTTGTCCCTCTGCAGGCATTCCTCGAGCTGGCGGGCATTCGTGTTCTGGCGCCCGATAAAGTGCAGATAACTGGTGAGTATCCCTTTGATTGGCCGCTAATCGTGCGCTACCAAGGGCTGGAGATCGTCCGGGAAGGAAAAAACAGCGCCATTACCATGCCAGACGGCACGGTGTTTCATCATTTTGGCAGCCAGCCAAAAACCTTCCAAGGCGAAAGAGCCTGAGCCCCCAAATAGACCTTTCCCGGTTTAATCCACCGTCAGTGTTTTGCTCAGATTGCGCGGAAAGTCCGGGTCGTAGCCCCGTCCCACTGCCATGTAATACGAAAGCAGCTGCAGCGGAATTACTGCCAGCAGCGGCGCGAATGTGGGGGTTGAAGGCGGGATGGTGATAACGTCACTGGCGTTGGCGCTCAGCCGGCTGTCTTCCTCGCCAATGGCGATTGCCCGTCCTCCTCGGCAGCTGACCTCATTAATCCCGCTCACAATTAACGGCACATCTTCCGGACCAACCGCGAAGAGTACCGGGAACCCGTCTGTGACGGCCGAGAGCGGGCCGTGCTTGAATTCCGTGCTCAGCATCCCTTCGCAATGAGCGTAAGTAATTTCCTTAAGTTTTAGCGCGCCCTCCAGCGCCATCGCGTACGTGCTGCCGTAGCCCAAACTGTAAAGGTCGTTCCAGCTATTGATGTCCTCAGCCAGCGCTTTCACCTGGGGGTCAGTCCAGCGAATAGCCTCTTCCATCAAGTCCGGCAGGGCATCCAGCGCGTCCGCTTCCCCTCTTCCAAGGAGGTTAGCAAGGTAAAGGAAGCTTATGACCTGGTTCGTGAATGTTTTCGTGGCTGGAACGCTGATTTCGTAACCGCAAGCAAGCGGCAGCCAGGCCGATGTAACCTTGGTTAGCGTGGAACCGATAACATTCGCAAGGCTAAAGCAAGTCATGCCCCGCTTCTGGGCTTGCTCCAGCGCGTTCAGTACGTCTTTTGTCTCTCCGGATTGGCTGACAAAGATGCCCACGTCTTCAGGGCCAACAGTCGGGGCATATTGCGGGATAAACTGCGGCGCAAGCACCGGCACCGCGGGCTTGCCGGCCAACCGGGCAAAAAATACAGAACCCGCCAGGCAAGCGTGATAACTGGTACCGCAGCCAATCAGGTAAAGATTGCGCGCTCCACGTATAGCCCCCAGAATTCGGGCCATTTCCTCATGACGCTTAAGCAGGTGCAGCAGCTCGCGGGCTACCTGCGGCTGTTCGTGGATTTCTTTGAGCATGAAGTGCGCGTACCCGCCTTTTTGCACCGCGGACATCTCTTCCGTGACGATTTCCGGTTCCCGCGCGATAAGACTGCCGTCGGCTACAGAATACAGTTCCACCGCATTCCAACGCAGACACACTACGTCCCCATCGTTCAAGCGCACAACTTTGCGCGTAAGCGGAAGGATGGAGGGCAGGTCGGAGGAGACGCAGGTGAAGCCCTCCCCGATGCCAACCACGAGCCCGGAGCCCTTCTTGATAGCGTAGAGCTTATCATCGTTGACGCGCCCGATAACAAAGGCATAATCGCCCTGCAGGTCGGCATACGCCGCGCGGATGGCGTCCACAAACGCGTAACCGCGATTGATGTAGCGTTCTACCGCGTGCACACAAGACTCGCCGTCGTTCTGTGAGCGCACCGTCATCCCTTCCGCCGCAAATTCCTGGCGGAGTTCCACATTATTCACCACGTTGCCATTATGCGCGCCGACCAGGTCGCCATCGGAATCGATATGGGGCTGCGCGTTCTCCTGGGATGGCACGCCAAAGGTCGCCCAACGCAGTTGGGTAATCCCGCGCTGACCGGCCATCTCCGAAAACCTGTACTTTTCGGCTACCTCGTCAACGCGTCCTTTGTCTTTGCGCAAGTCTATGCGGCTGCCGCTGATTACCGCTGCGCCGACCGAATCGTATCCGCGGTAGGTTAGCCTGCGGGCGGCCTCAACCAATATTGGTCCCAGGTTTTGTTCGCTCTGCGTCACAATGCCAAAGATTCCACACATAATTGTCCTTTTTCTGCTCTAATCAATCGAGGCTGAATTATAGCGGATTTATGTCTTTTTGGAATAGCGTTGGCGGGGGGGGGGGCCCCCCTACCGAAACACCAAAATCAAAAGTTCCCGCGCGCCTGAAAACCCGACGCCGTTGATGGTGTAAAATCAAGCGGATAAGGATAGCAAAGTCAATAATTGACTTGCACCTGAGGAGACCGGGATGCCAAAACCGCGACATAAACGAATCCGCCTCAAACTGCTTCCACTGAAACAGTATCTTGGGGTAGACCGTAAAGACCCCATCCGTTTTTACCGGCTGCCCATTATTGGCAGGCTATACCAGCGGCGCATCGAATTATGCCTTGAGCAATTGAGAGGCGGAGACTCTGTGCTGGAAATTGGCTTTGGCTCAGGCGTCAGCTTCCCCAACCTGGCAGAGATGTATCAAGAAATACATGGTTTAGACCTTTCGGCGGATGTGGCTCCAATTGCTGCGATGTTCGCGGAACGCGGCATTCAGACCAACCTCCGGAACGGCAGCGTCCTTGAACTACCCTACGCGGACAAGCAATTTGACGCGGTTCTGCTCATCAGCATCCTTGAACACTTGCAGCCGTCTGCTCAGAACACAGCCTTCTCGGAGATTTATCGGGTGCTCAAACCGGGCGGTCAACTGGTATACGGCGTGCCGGTGGAAAGACCCCTGATGGTGTTCCTTTTCAGGCTGCTGGGAACGGATATTCGCACTCATCACTTTTCTACCGAAAAAGATGTGCAGGCGGCAGCCGAACTGGTGTTCGGGCAAGGGCAAATCGCACCCATGCGCGGACCGTTCGGATTATTCGGCCAGGTCTATCAGGTAGGGAATTATTCCAAACACCAGTGAACTTGCAGTCAACCGCGCCTAGCGTCAAACCCACTAGTGATATTCAGGCGCGCTGTACTCTAAAACAAGCAAAAAACTCGCCAGCTCTCGGTAGATTTGCGTAACGGACAAAACTCCGACCACTCCGCCTCAGCGCATGTAGTCTGGATAGCTTATTTCCCCCTCCGTGCCAATCAGGATGCCTTTTACCGAAATCACCTTGGGAGCAGCCGGATTACCCAGGTACACCAGCGGCAAGCGCAGCTCAAACGCGTCCTCCCAGGCAAACAGCGCCGGATAAGTTTCCGGGCTTGAATCCGGGCAGTTATCCACGCTGCCCACAGTAAAAGCGCCTTGCACGTCGGACCATACTTTAATGGAGCGTTCGCTGGAACCGCACGCATTTTTGGCATTCAAATCGATGAAGATATCCATCGCCCAAATTCCCTCCGGCTGCTGCCCGGCCTCAATAAGCAGATAGAGGTAGTGACCATCTACCGCGCTGTATAGAGCGCGCAAGTCCATAGCCTCCCCGGCTAAGGAATCGCCTTCCTTATCACGCAGGCCGAGCTCAATGCCAGCCCAATCCCCACTCTGTCCATCTATACGCATTGAAAGCTGTTGAGGAATCAGCAGTTCGCCCCAGGGATATTCGGCGCAGCGCAGAGATTGACCTGAGAGCGCGAGCAGGTCTGAGTTGAGGTTCGCATCCAGGAAGAGGTTTTGTTTAATCGCGTCGACATTGGCTGTGCTGCTTTTTGTTGAGGCAGTATATAAGGCTTTGTTGTCGTCAGGTTTTCCGGTCGGCGCCTGCGGTGGGATGAACACCTGCAAATGCGTATGTGGAATGCTGGAGGCGTGGTCTTTGGGTCCAATCACGCCAATCTGCGTTCCCGCAGACACCTGCTGCCCATTTAGGGTTTTTAACATTTGCCATTGGCTGCCATCAAAGTACACATCGGCTTCGTGGGTAAGGTCCACCGCAAACCCAGTATCATCCGAATAAATAATTACCGCGTTGACTGTATCGAAACGTTGAGTGGGGTCTTCGTTGGGCAGCAGCCATACATACGCGGTGCCGTCCACTGGCGCGAGCACTGGTGTCCCAATCAAGGTCGGATAATTTTGTGAAGGCTCGGGGATGATATCCCAGGCGGGGTAAAAAATACCCTCGCGAGTATGCCCGCCAGCAACGCAAGCTGGGCGCACGGCAGCAGGGAAGATCCATCTCAGGAAGGGAAACTGCAGGTAAGGGCCTAAAAGCAGGTCCTGAGAGCCGTTGAAAGGCTGTCTGCCGTCAGAAAAATAGGCTTCGATGCGCAGGCTGAGCGGCTCCGCAGAAATTACCAGGCTTCCGCCTTCACTATTGCTGCTCACCGATACATACTTCGCGTCGGTCAGCTCAAAGCAGGTTTCTCCGTCTAATATTTCAGCAGAAATTCCTTCCTCAATTATCTCACCCGCGCGGCTGACTGTCGCGAGCAAGCTCACTCCTTGCAGGTCAGCGCGTCTGCCCTGGTATCGCGCGCACACGACTGTACCGTGGTTGCCCTTGCCGGCCAGCGCCGCGGAGAAGCCCTGCAGACTTAGCTCTCCTGGCTCTGCAACAGGGAGGGTGAGGGGGGAACAAGCCGCGATTGACCCAAACAAAAGGAGGGCGAAGCACAACAGAGACCACAACAACTTGTTCCTGGCAAACATTTTCGTTTATTTACTTCCCATCATCCCACTAAAGCATATTCCTTGTTGAAGGATCGTTGATTTAGGTAAAACGGAAAGACCGATGCAAAATTCCCATCAGAAAGGTTTTGACAGGCTGATTAGCCCTTGGGTCTATTATACTTAGTCTTCGGGATTGAAATTGGACAGGCTAACAGATATTCTTGTGCCCCCTTCTGCCAAGCTTGTACTGAAATGATAGAATTCGTAACGCGCATGCAAAAAACACATTATCGACCAATTCTATTTGCGTTACTGGCAGCTGTGCTTTACGCTCTCAGCGCGCCCATCGCCAAGCTGCTCCTGACAAGGCTATCCGCGCCGATGATGGCAGCCATGCTTTATCTCGGCGCCGGGCTTGGGATGTTCCTCTTGGGCTTATTTAAGCCCAAGCCAGAAAAATACGCGAGGGAGCTTGCTTTGAGCAAAGCTGAGCTTCCTTTTATCATCGGTATGATACTACTGGACATTGCCGCGCCAATCCTATTGATGAATGGACTGGCGCGCACCAGCGCGGCAAATGCTTCGCTGCTTAATAACTTCGAAATCGTCGCGACGACACTGATCGCGCTCTTTATTTTTGGTGAATTTATTTCCCGCCGTTTATGGGCTGCAATTATTCTGATCACTGCAGCCAGCATCCTCCTCTCCATTCAGGATGCAGGAAGCCTGCACTTCTCAGTCGGCTCGCTTTTGGTGCTGGCAGCTTGCGTTTGTTGGGGGCTGGAAAATAACCTGACGCGAAAACTATCAGTAAAAGACCCCCTCCAGGTTGTGGTGATTAAAGGGTTCGGCTCCGGGTTGGGGGCGCTGATAATCGCGCTGGTTCTCGGTCAAAGCCAAGCCGACCTGGTGAGCATGGTCGCAGCTTTAGCGCTGGGCTTTGTGGCGTATGGGCTTAGCATCTACTTCTACATCAGCGCGCAAAGAAATCTTGGCGCGGCTCGCACCAGCGCTTACTATGCGGCTGCACCTTTCTTTGGCGTGATGCTTTCTTTCTTGTTTTTTCGGACTTCTCCTTCACCCCTGTTTCTCCTCGCCCTCGCGGTGATGCTGCTGGGAACCTATTTCACCATCACCGAAAAACACATTCATCTCCATGTTCATCCCGCGGAGACGCACACGCATCCGCATAACCATTCCGATGGACATCATTCGCACACCCATGAACCTCTGCCCGTAGGGGAGCACAGCCACGAGCACACCCACGAAGCCCAGCAGCACAGCCACGACCACCTCCCGGATGTTCATCATCAGCACAAGCATTCATTAGGATAACCAACAAGGGTGGCAGCACAAATTGTCGGGGTCTCGATGCAAAAATGCCTCTTACGCAGATATCCAGGACTCCTAATGTATTGACTTTTTTATAAATTCTCTATACTATTAATTTAGTCCTTCTGCCCCAAACAATTTATAGAATGGTAGTGCCCTGCTGCAAATTATGCGCTCGTAGGTCTGCGTCTGGTGGAATTGGCCGCAGAAATGATTACGTATCAAAAGGTGGTGCCCAATGAAACAAAAACAGGACATTTCATTTCTACTCCATCCGAAAGACCGGAGCTTAGAGGCGTATAGAGGATGGATAACCACGATGTTGATTGCCACCCGCAGAAACCCGCCAGGAGACCTGACTGAGCTGGAATGGCAGAAGCGGTGCGAGGAGTTTTGGCGGGATTACGACGCGAAACACCCGGGCGAGGTGCCGCGTTAAACGCTTTATAAAAAACCAGGAGCACGAGAAAAGCCTGGGCGGGATTACTTTGCGCTGAACAAGCGCTGCATGTATCTGGCCGGTATCGCTAGCCCGGTTCAAACTCGCGAATGATATCAACCAGGCGTTTGCCAGCGCTGTCCCAATTCAACTCCGACAAAAAGCGTCGGCGCGAGTTTTCTCGGAAAGAGCGATAACGTTCTGGACTGTTTATGAGCGATTTAATAGCCGCGCAATAAGCGTCTGGGCTGCTGCCTGCCGGCAGCACCACGCCAGTTTGCTCATGCAGTACTGTGGTAGCCAATCCCCCGACGTTATTTGTGATTGCGGGCACGCCAAAGGCAGCTGCCTCGCTGATGACAATCGCCGCGGCATGGAACCGCGAAGGATGCAAGAGCAGCTGCGCCCAAGTGAAGTTGCTAAAATAGGCACGCAATTCCTCGGGGTTTTCTTTATCGTAAACGCCCATGAAACGCGCGGTATCTGTATCCTCGCCTTTCATGCCCACGATGCGCAGCTGTGCCGGTACTCCCTCCGCGTTGAGTCGTTGGACGGTTTCAAGCGCGATATCCACGCCGCGCAGATGCGGACGCTTGCCAACAAATAGCAGGCGCAGAGGAACATCTAAGAGCTTTTGCTCCTGATCTACCTGACGCAGAAACTCCTCCGGAACAAAGGCGGGAATAGGGAAAACTACAAGCTTACCCCTGGAAACACCGTACTCTGAGTCAATCAAAGCCGCGTTGGCCTGGCTGTATGTGATAATTTTGGCAGATTTTTCTATCACCCTGCGTTCCCAATATTCCATCAGGCGGTAACCCGCGCGCGAAAACTCTGCCGCCAGATCTCTGGTGAAAGGCACAATCGAATCGCACATATAGACGAGAGGAACTTTAAGCTCCACATTGACCAGCGGAGCGCTGTATCTGGAAAAGATAACGTCAGGTTTTGTTTGCTGAATAGCGGTTCGGATGAGTTCCGCGCTCTTACGAATGTAAGAATAGGGATACTTGATCAGCCGTTTTGAGGCCATGCGTCCATATATTCGCATCACCGCTTTTTCAGGGATAGACCAAGGAAAGTCCAAGGGACCGACCAGGTTCAAATCAATATCGGGCTGCGCTTTGAGTGCCTGGTAAGCGCCAAAATCGTTCCCGCTGTACTCATTCTGCAGCCGCGGGTCCCACCTTCCTGCCACGTATAAAACCTTCACATCCCACCTTTCTTTGACTGATTCGCCCACTGCCCGGGGAAAGTCAGTCTGGTCCCCGTTTTTGTTTTTAAGCTGAAACCCTTGATAAGAAACAACTTTATTTATGCCTCATTTTAGCACGAGGAATGCTAAACATTAGTGGAATTCACATTTCTCGATACTTTTTTTAAACCAGATTTTAGGCATCCAGCAAAACTGGCCGCTCTCCACATTATATGTCTTGAGGAATCAAAATGATGGCATGATTTTCGAATGAGCGTGATCATTTTTATCTCTATGACAAGATGACTCGGTTGTTTTTCTCGTGGCCGAGCTTATTGACAGGAATCAGCGAGGCGTAATAAGCAAAGGCTGCCGCACTCTCGCGCGCCTCACACTGAAACCTGGCAGTCGACTTCCTTTCTCAGTACGAAAATTGGCAAAAACGGAGTTTGAAACCAGCTCAGCGGGCCTTCTTTCCCCGGCTACTTGCTCAGTATTGGTATCGCCGTCGCGTATTCATAGTCTATGCGCACATTCGAAAATCCCAAGTCAAGCCAGCTCTGGGGAGGAACAATGGCATAGACCGTGTAGGAGTAATTGCGGTTATCAACTTGCGTGTTTAGGAACTGGGTGGTTGAAATGGCACCCCAGGCTGGCATCACTCCCCCGATTCCGCTGTTGATACCCCCTTGTACCATGAACGAACCAGACCCATCGCCCCGCGCGAAATTGAGAGTAATATCCTTGGAAGGGTTGCCGTCAAAGACGTAGAGCGTCAACTTGGTAATGTTCGCGCCGTGAGGAAGCGTCACACCAGCCACCATCGTGCAACTGCCAGAGCTTTGATTCACAATCGTGTTACCGGAGAAACTGCATTGATCACTGGGCGAGAGCTGGCGGAATTGATATGGGCTGAGCATGACCAAGCCCGGACCGCCAGGGACATCAAAAACGGATGCGACATCGCCTCCGATCCCGAGGTATGACTGGGATGGAAGTTCGCCTTCGCCCTCATCCTGGGCCGAGACACTTAGATAACCTGTAAAAATGAGCAGGGTAGAAATTAACAGGATTACGAGAAGTGAGTGGGATCTTGAATTGAAACGCATCGGAGCCTCCTTTGGGACTGGACACTATCTGGATGATGCTTTTATTATCGATAAATATTATATTAATACAAATAATTGTGAAGGGTTGCTTCGCTTTTCAAGGATGCGCGAAGTGGTTCTGCCTATTGTATTTGCCCTACTGGAACACATAAGATTGTCTGCCACCCAACAGTTGCAGATTTCTCACCTAATCATGCAAAAGCAATGTAAATATGATTGAAATCCAATATCAACGAAAAAGCTGAATTAAAGGAGCTATTTTAGCAAAAGACCAATGGACTCAAAATACAAGTTAGCGACACCTCTCGCGGCTGGGTGTTTCGCGATTAAGAAAACTGGTCCCTTCGATTTTGAATAAAAATACCCATTATGTTCAGTAAAGATTAGGGACCCACCCGCGATATCCTGCCAATACTGGCAATACTTCAAGCCGAAGAAGACCACTATCTTTGGGTGATGGACGCGTATTTGAGAACGGATATGCCCACAACGCCAAGGAGCGCAATAATCGCGATAGGAAACCCGATTCCTGAGAAATGGCAATTCTGACCACTGCGCATACAACCAATCTGAAGTGCTCGGGGAAGGGAGCGGGAAAAGCTCCAGGAGGCACGTCTCGCTGCCTTTCCGACCGATAGTGTCCCTTTGGTAAGCCTTTACCAAACCCGTAGTGGCTGGCTGACCCTTTAATGTCAGGACTATTCTTGCTTGTTGCATCCACGTCCGCTGCAATTTGACCGGGTCTCTAAAGTACTCGGGGTAAGCAATCTTATTATGGAAGTCAAAGATGTCGACAAGCTCATTCCCGCCCAGGTCCTTCCAGGCGTTCAGCCTGGCGCTTACTTGCGGCAGGTCATTGCCGCCTCCTTCTTCCATGCCGACGAACCAATAGTCCCCAGCATAATCTCCGGAACCGTAGAAAGTTGTGATGAAAGATTGGAGTAATTCATTTGTGAGCTTCATCCAGTAATCTTATGCTAATTTCAAGTGTTAAGACGGATTAACGACTGATTTTTGGCTCAAAGGAACGCAAGCTGAATTATGAGTTCAGCGGTTTTATTGAAGGAAGCGTAAAAGCGACTGCACTTTAACGCAATGGCTTATCATGAAATGTGGGGTGAAAGGCTTCGTGATGAGCGCCATATATAGGGGCAATGATGTGGATAACCCCTATATACAGTGAAATGAGCGCGCAGGGGCTCGAACCCTGAACCAATGGCTTAAAAGGCCACTGCTCTACCATTGAGCTACGCGCCCGACAGGGCATTATTTTAGCACGCCCATTCCCCTAAGTCAACCGCGTTATCCCGATTTTTTGATCCCGGTGTTATCATTAATCCCAATTAATTGGAACCATTTACTTGATTAATACTGTCGGGATGCGACCAGCCCTGCCCAAGAGTGGGCTGCAACGTTTCCCTCACACCATCAAGCTCGGTTTCTGCCAAATCACGGTAGCAAACCGAAAGGAGCACAACTATGACCCTCTCAAAACAAAGCAAACCCTTCGGCACCTGGCCCTCTCCCATCACCCCTGAATTGATTGGCTCCAGCGCCCGTTTCTCTGATGTTCAATGGGCGCTCGGTTCAGACCGGCTGGTCTGGTGCCAATCGCTCAGCGGTAAAGCCAGCCTGTTCACGCAATCCGGTGCAGACGCGCCGTATACGATAAACGGAGACTTCAGTCCCTCCGGCGGTGTCGGATACGGCGGCGGCGAGTTTTGCGCGGGCAAGGACGGAGCGGTCTTTGCGGAAAAGGACGGGCGCCTCTATTTTGCCCCCTACGGGTTTGGCAGCCCCACCCCAATCACCCCGGCTTTCGGCAGAAGCGCCAGCCCAATCCTATCCCCTGAGCAAGGCCGCGTCTTGTTCGTCCATACGTATGAAGAGCGCGATGTTCTGGCTATCGTCCGTCTGGACGGGAGCAGCTGGCCGCGAATTATTGCCTCGGGCGCGGATTTTTATATGCAGCCCACCTGGAGCCCGAACGGCAATGCAGCCGCCTGGGTGGAATGGGACCATCCCAACATGCCCTGGGACGGCACGCGCCTGATGTTCGCGCTGCTGGATGATAGCGGCGAAGCCTGTGCGGAAGTCCATCTTCTGGACGGCGGCCCCACCACGCCCACTTTCCAGCCCGAATTCTCCCCCGACGGACGTTATCTCGCCTACCTGCGCAACCTCGGCGAATGGGACCAGCTGGTGTTGTTTGACCTGCAAACCGGAGAAAAGCACTTACTTCTGGACGGGCATTCCTTACTTCCGCCGGCCTGGGTGCAGGGCTCGCGCGTTTTTGCCTGGACGCCCGATGGCAGCGCGATTTACATCCTTGAAAACCTGCAGGCAAAGGTTTTCCTGCGGAAAGTTGACATGCTTAGCGGCGTAGTCCACCCGATAGAGGTCGGCGCGTACACAAACCTGGAACAACTCAGCGTTTCCGCCAGCGGCGCGTTAGCGCTCTTTGCCCAATCTCCCAGCCTGCCTGCCCGCTTGTTGGTGGTACAAGGTGAGCAAACACGCGTTGCCGCCCGCAGCCGCGCGGATGATATACACGCGGATGACCTCCCACAGGCACAGGAAGTGGACTGGATTTCTTCAGACGGCGCGCGCGTCTTCGGCACTTACTACGCCCCCGCCAACCGCGCCTACACAGCCGAAGGCCTGCCCCCCATGGTGGTCTACATTCACGGCGGACCGACCTCGGTGACTCGCATCGGTTTCGACATGGATACTGCCTTTTTTACCAGCCGGGGATACGCCTACCTGGAAGTGAATTACCGCGGCAGCACCGGCTTTGGGCGCTCCTATCGCGACGCGCTGCGCGGAAACTGGGGCAAAATCGACTTGCAGGACGCGGTGGAAGGCACACTGGCAGTCTTAGGCATGGGGCTGGCAGATCCCTCGCGCCTTATCATCAAGGGCGGCAGCGCGGGAGGGTATACCGTCCTGAACGCTCTCGTTCACTATCCTGGCTTCTTTAAGGCGGGTTTGTGCTCTTATGGCGTCTCTAACCTATTCACGCTGGACATGGATACCCATAAGTTTGAAGCCCACTACAACGCCTCCCTCATCGGGACGCTCCCTGAAGCTGCGCAGAAGTATCACGCTTGGTCTCCAATCTTCCACGCCCACCATATACGCGACGCGATTGCTGTCTTCCAGGGCGCGGATGATAAAGTGGTGCCGCAAAGCCAATCCGACAGCATCGTCGAATTGCTCAGAGCCAACCGTGTGCCGCATGTCTATCGCGTTTACGCGGGTGAGGGTCACGGCTTCCGCAAGACGGAAACCATCATTGATTTCTACGAAACGATTGAACGTTTCTTGCTTCAGCACGTTATTTTTAGTATTTGAAATTTGCGAATAGAAAAGGACTTAAAAGGGATATGGAAATCACAGAAAAATTTATCCAGGCTTCGGATGGCTTGAAATTGTACATTCGCGATTGGAGCGATACCCAAGCTGCCAGGGCTGTTGTGGTGCTGCTGCACGGCGTGGGAGAACATTGTCAGCGCTACGACCAAGTAGCTCAGCGCTTCTGTGAGCGCGGCTTCCAGATGTTGGGCTACGACAGGCGCGGGCACGGCCGCTCCGACGGCAGGCAGGGTGTCATTGGCAGCGTCGACCAATTGGTTGCGGATTTCTCGCAGGTCATCGCCCTGGCAAAAGCTGAAAATCCGGGGCTGCCTGTTTTCCTCTACGGCCACAGCCTGGGAGCCTTAGGCGTCCTATACTATGCTCTGCGCGAAAAACCAGCTGTGAAAGGCATCATCGCCACCAGCCCTCCGCTGGATAGCAGCACGATTCCTGACCAGCAGAAAAAACTCATCCGGATGCTCGAACCTATCCTGCCTCATCTTGCCATCCCCAGCAAGCTGGATGAAAAAGCCCTCTCCCGCGACCCAGCCGTAATCGAAGCTTACCGCGCGGACACGCTGGTGCACGACAAAGTCAGCGTGCGTTTAGGCGCGCACTTCGTGAATGCCCCACAGTACATTTTTGAGCACATTGCTGAATGGCATCTGCCGCTCTACCTGGCGCACGGCACCGAGGACCGCATCTGCCCTATCCAGGGTTCAGACTTATTCGCGCTCAAGGTGCCAGTTCCCATCACTTACCAGCGCTGGGATGGTCTTTATCACGAGACGCATAACGAACCTGAGAAGGAACAGGTCATCTCCGCTATGCTCACGTGGGTAGAAGCTCAGCTCGACGCGTAAGGTTTGAACGCCGCCTGAAACTATCGCCAACAAAAAAAGCTCTCCTCACGGAGAGCTTTTTTTAACTTCGCCGCCTGAAACTCCGCGCCGGAGGGGCAGCGGTCAGGTTTTGAGGGGCAAGGGGTTAAACAAAAAGAGCGGAGAGGGCGGGATTCGAACCCGCGATACCTCATCGGTATACTCGCTTTCCAAGCGAGCGCACTAGGCCAGCTATGCGACCTCTCCACAAGCAGAGCGCTATTATACCAGAATTTCTTGCGGATTTCGCAAGGCGATTTCCGGATTTCGCGCGCGCAATATTACTTCTTCTGGCCGTAATTTCCGCGGTCTTCCGCCTGGTCGGCAATTTGTTTTTCATCCAGCGTCGGCACGGGACCCACAGCGCGCGCCAGCAAATACACCTTGGCCGCGTCTTCCAGATAAACCGCGGCTTCCAGCGCCTGGTCGAGGTTCTTGCCAAAGGCAATCACGCCGTGATGCTTCAGGATAACGCACAGCGCTCCGCGCGCGTATTCCACGGTTAGCACACCCATGCCCTCATCTGAGGAAATGGTGAACGGCGCTACGTACACTTCTTTTTGGGTCGCGTCAATCATCAGAGTCAGAAACGCCGGCAGCATGTCCGTCACCAGCCCTGCCGCTGTGGCGTAAGGCTGATGGGTGTGGATAACCACGTTCACTTCGGGCATGTGCTTAAAAACGTACAGCAGCGCGGATGTGTCGGAGGACGGACGCAAATGGCCTTCCACCACCTTACCCTGCGCATCCACGCGCACAATGTCATCCGGCTGCATACCGTCATAGCGCACCGCGGAAGGCGTCACCAAAAAAGTGCCGTCGGGCAATCGCAAAGACACATTCCCACCGGATAAACTAACCAGACGGTAATGCTCCATGGTCAGCGCGCAATCCAATACTGCTCTTTTTTCTGCTTCGTACATCCTCAACACTCCTTAGGCAAGTCCTGCCTGGGTAATTTTGTCAATCAAGAATTTTCTGGCCCGCGCGGCGCGTTCCAGATAATCCACTTCATCAATGTACCAATACTCAATCAGCACTGGCGCGTGGAAGTTTATTTTCTGCAAAGTTCGCAGTACAGCCACAAAATCCAATGTGCCGCTCCCCCACGGAAGGTTGTAGCTCGTGCCCGGCAGCGCGTCCCGGATATGCAGGCCTACCAGGTGCCCTCGCCCAACCTCCAACTCAGCCAGCGGGTCGAAACCCTCCACAAGCAGGTTGGCCGCGTCTGGGTAGACTTGCAGCCAGGGGGAGTTGACCTCTCGCACGATGTCCAAAGCCTGGCGGATGGAACGAATATGCTTATCTACCGGCTCAATTGCCAGCATCACGCCCAGGTCTCCTGCCATCTCCGCGCCGCGCGCCACGTTTTCCGCGTAACGCCGCGCGCTTTCCTCGCTGGAAGCTTCGTAATACACATCTGAGCCTGTCAGCTGGAGTACGCGAATACCTGTCTCGACGCAGAAGTTCAGGCCTTTTCGCATCAGGTCCATCGCTCGGCGGGTTGTTACGGGGTCAGCCGAGCCAAGCGCGTATTTGCGGTGCCCGCTAAAGCAAGCGGAATACAAGCGTATACCGCTCTCTTCTGCCGCGCGGCGGGTTTCTCGCATTTCCGCAGCGGACCAATCCAGGCGGGCAAGGCGGTAATCGCTCTCGTCCAGGCTGATTTCAAAGGTATCGTAGCCTGCCCGAACCGCGTCCGCGAACATCGCGGGCAGCGCCAGGGGTTTGAGAGCTTTCTCGTAAATCCCGATGGGAAATGGCAAAGGCAGGGCCAATTAATCAGCTGCCTTTCCAGCTGCTTCCAGCAAATCTTCATAAGCGGCCAAGGGGTCCTCTGCTGAAAAAACTGCCCGGCCTACAATGGCGGTATCAATTCCGGCAGTTCGCAGGCTGGCAATATTCGCGCAGTTCACGCCGCCATCCGCCCAAAGTGAGACGCTTGCGGGCAGAATGCGCCGCGCTTCCTGGATTTTCAGGAAAACGGATGGACGCAGCCGCATACCCTCATTATCAGGCTCGCTCGTGAGGAAGAGCACGTAATCCAATTGCTCTGCGAAGTAAGGCAGCGCGTCTATGCCTGTTTTCAGGTTCAGCGCCAGCCCGGCTTTTATCCCCTGGGCGCGAACTTTTCCTAAAAATGTGGCGGGGTATGCCAAAGCTTCCAGATGCGCGCAAAGGCTGCCAATACCGCAGTCGCGCATCCCTACAATGTAATCATAAGGGTTCGTGACCATCAGGTGCGCGTCCAGTTCGCCTTTCCACGCGCTGGCAATCGCCCGCACCATGTCCATGCCGAAGGTCATGCTGGGCAGAAAATTGCCATCTTCAATGTCGAGATGAAGACGGGGCAGCGCCTCAATCCGCTGCAGCTCGCTGCCGATTGCCAACAAATTTGCGGAAGCTATGGAAGGAATAATGTTCATCGTTTGTTTCCTTGGTTTTCAATGCTTTCAGTTGTGGAAACAATCCAAAGCGGCCAGCGCTTTTTCGTAGACCAGAAACTTTTGCGCGTAAACTTTAGCATGCTCTTTTCGCGGGCTTAGACGTTCTCGAATGCCAACCATTTTGGAAACCGCGTCCTGGTAATCCGTGAAAGTCCCGCAGGCAATCCCCGCGCAGATTGCCGCGCCTTTCGCGCCAAGTTCAGAACCTTCTGGGATTTCAAGCGGCAGGTCCAGCGCGTCGCACATCATTTGCGACCAAACGCGGGAGTTTGCCACGCCCCCGGAAAGCCTGGCTTTGGTGAAGGGGTGGCCGTCTTTGACCAAGCGGCGCACGTGAAAGACCGTCGAAAATACCACGCCTTCATAGACCGCACGGATGAGGTGCGCTTGCGTATTGTAACTGCTCAGGTTGAAAAAAGCGCCTTTCCCACCCGATACTGTGGCAGAATCAAAGAGGTAGGGCACAAAAACCGCGCTGCTCTGCTCTGGCGGGAGCAATTCCACGCTGCGGTCGCATGCTCCGTAAAGCTGCTGGCGGGTTTTACCGCTATTTTCCTCTGCCAGGAAGTTTTCCAAAAACCATTCGAAATTACTGGCAGAGGTCGGCGTGGATTCTTCCACCAGAAAATGCCCAGGCAGAAAAGACTGCGAGACGGAATTTGTAGTTTCTTTATATCCGCGGCGCAGTTCAGGCGCCAGGTACTCGTTGATTGACCAGGTGCCGGCAATCAGGCAGAGTGTCTCGCCATCCAACACGCCGCTGGCTAGCGCGCCAGCATCCACGTCGAAGCAGCCGCCGGCCACCGGCGTCCCCTCCACCAGTCCGGTCAGGCTGGCAGCGCGCGCATTGATGTATCCCGAAATATCCACCGGGCTGAGGCAAGGCGGCATGAGCCGCAAACAATCCTCCAGGCCTAAAAGTTCAAACAGCCTGGGCTCAAACCTGAGCGTGTGGATGTTCATTAAGCCCCAGGAAGAAGCTTCGGTAAACTCACAAGCCGCGGCGCCAGTCAGGCGCAAGCGCACAAAGTCCTTAATCCCCAGCACCCAGGCGCTGCGTTCAAGCACCTCCGGCGCGTGCTCTTTGAACCAGGGCAGCAGCACCGCTGGCTGCGCAGCCCAAAAACCCTGATGGGAATATTGGAAAGCCTCGCGCTCGATGCCGTTTGCCGCGAACTGCTCAGCGTAAACCCCAGCGCGGGTATCCGTGGAGACGATGCAATTCCAGGTGGGTTGACCGTCGGCATCCACCAGGCACATCCCGTTGCCATAACCAGTCAGCCCGATTCCGATGATATTCTTGGGGTTCACTCCGCTGTTCTGGATGACCTCGCGTATCAGCTCCACATTGGTCTGCCAGACGAGCTCCGGGTCGCGTTCAGTCATTCCAGGCTGCGGGAAAATCAGCGCAGCCTGGCGGGAAGCAACCGCAATCTCGCTTCCTTGCAAGTTAAATAAGGCGCATTTTGTTTTAGAGCCGCCGTTATCAATTCCGAGGATGTATTGCATCTTTACCTTGTTCTTTTGCACGCCGCCCAAGACGCCATGCCTCTTGCAAAACCATCACAGAAACTTTTCGACCACTTCGCCAATGGCATTGCGGTTGTTGCTCCTGCGCGTGATGTAATCCGCCGCCGCTTTGGCATCCTCGCTGGCGTTGCGCACTGCAATGCCAATTCCGGATTTCTTGATCATTTCAACGTCGTTGGAAAAATTCCCCACCGCGATAATTCCTTCGGTTGGAATTCGCAAACTCTGCGCGAGAAAACTGACCGCGCGCCATTTGTTTATCCCATGTTGGAGGACGTCGTAATAATGCGGCTGGGAGTGCATGGTATACAGGTTCAGACCTTCGCGCGCGATCAGCCGGTCCATTGCGGCTCGGGAGTGATAGCCATAAACGCAGAAGCTGTCAATCGCGTGCAGCGGGGCTTCCGCTGGCTCACGCACAATGACAGGTTGGTAATTGGCGTATTTGATAAAAGCTTCGACGGTCTCATCCATCAAGGTAGCGCCCCAAAAGCGCCCGGCTTTGATATGCAGGAGCCGTTTCGAATGCAGGAAATGCCGGATGACCACCTCTGCGGTGTGCGTATCAACGCATTCGTGCAAAAGCACTTTGCCTGTGTCCAGCCGGGTAATTTTCGCGCCGGTATCCACAATAAGATAATCCGCGTAGGGGAAGCGATGCTCAAGCGAGAGCACTTCAAATTCGCTTCTTCCGGTGACAAAGCAAATCGCCGCGCCTTTTTCGCGCGCGAGTTGCAAGCTTTCCACGGTCGCGTCGCTGATCTCTCCGTGGTCATCCACAGTGGTGCCGTCCAGGTCAAGCGCCAGGAGCTTATGAGGTATCTGAAAACTATCAGTCACAGTTACTTCAAAGTCTCCCGATATGCGTAGACAGGTTCCATGAAAGCTTTCACGCGTTCAGGGTCCACCGGATTGAAGAGCTTGCCATCCACTTTGAAGGTCGTCGCGACCACCGCGCCATCGCAAATTTTCAGTTTGTCCGTGATTGTGTCTTTATTGCAGCCGGTATTGGCGAAAACCACGGTTTCAGGCACGGATTCCTTCACCTGCGCCAGCAGTTCGTTCTCCACGCCCTTCCCGGCAGCCGAGCCCGAGATGCACAGCGCGTCCGGCGAGGCTTTGAACACCAGCGAGCGGGCAATCGCCGTCAGGCTGCGCGTGTCCAGGTTTGTATCGGATTCCGGGTTCAGGAAGTAGAGCAGTTTGAGTTCGTCCAGGCGCAGAGCGCTTTTTCGGCGCAGGAGCTCGGAGAGTTCGTTGTTGTAAAAGCCGCCATCGCCGGCATAGACACCAGAAAATGTTCCGCGGGCAAAGGACGCGTCCACCGCGGCTGCCAGCTCAATCGTTGCCAGTCCGTCGGAGATGCAATCCACACCGTAAGGTACGCGTATCTCGGCCATCAATTCGCCAATCACGCGCGCCATCGCAGCGGGAGTCACAAAATTCATATGCCGTTGGTAAGGCAGGCTGAATTCATTCGAGAAGATAATCCCGTCCACGCCGCCGTCTTGAATGGCGCGCAGGTCCGCGCGAGCCAGTTCAATCACGCGGCGCATGCTGGAGCCTTCCTTATATAAGGGGTCGCCCGGCAGGGGCTGCAAATGCAGCATGGAGATTATCGGTTTTTTGACGTGGAATAAAGCTTCTGTCCAATTCATGTCAATTCCTTAGTGTTTACAAAATAACTGCGCTGAACGCGCAGTTTCAAAAATCTTTACCAACCTCTGATCGGATGGGACATGGGATGGTCTGCGGTGTTGTGGTCGCAAATCAAGGTCACTTCCGGAATGTAGGCTGGCAAGAGCGTCACAGGATATTCCAGGGTCGGCTCGCTGAAAAGCGCCACACGCACCACGGTCTGTTTCCAGGCGCCAGTGGCAATCATCAGCACCGCGCGCTTGGCGGAAAGCATGGCCTTAAAACCGAGGGTCACGGCTCTGGGAGGAACGCGGTCATAACACGCGCCAAAGCTGCGCTGGCTGAGCGCCACAATGGTGTCATCCGTCAGGTCAACAATGCGGGTTTTGGAGCGGGCAAACTCATCCAGGGTGACGCGGTGTGTGTAAGAACGCGGAGCCTCGCAGAAGGCGACCAGTCCTTTAGCACCAACGCCAGCCCACAATGTGTCCACCCCGCCCAACTCTTCGACTAAATTGTCAACAGCGTCCAGGTCATTGATGCGCGGCCAATGGCGCTGTTCCACCGGCACATTCAGCTCCGGGTCAATTCTTCCGTAGAAAGCGGCGTTCATGGTGCCTTCCAGGCTCTCGTAGGTATCCGCCACAGGGTAGGGCCGCCCTTCCCAATCCAGAAAGTCGTCCATATGGAAAACATGCAGGTTTCGCATGCTGATGCGCTCGCGGTTTACACGCTCGATGAGCACGTCGTACTCGTCCGTTGGCCCAGCCGGAAGCACCCATTTGGTGATCCTGCCCAGGCGATTATTTTCGACAATCTCATCCGCCATCATATTACCGATGACGTACATGGCGGTAGGCCTGTCCTCTTTGATAATCAGGTTTATCTTGCGCTCCGGGTGGTCCTGCAGCTGTTCAACGGGCAGGCTGCACCAGTGGAATAATTGTTCGCGGGTGATTTCCATTGCTATGCCTCTTCTTCCAGCAGCGCTTTAATGACGCTGTAACCGCGCGCGGTGGCGTATTCAGGCTCGGTCTGGTAGCGCGTAAAAAGCTCCAGCGAGAGATAACCGTCATAACCGACCTCTTTCAGGGTGCGCACAATGCCCCTGAAATCCATCTGACCATCGCCGGGGATAAGATGGTCTTCGCTGTCAATTGTAGCGTCAATGAAATGGATATGACGGATATCGCTTCCGCATTTATGGAAGTACTCTACCATCGGTTCGCGGGAGAGCAGCGGGCAAGCCAGGTCCAGCATGCCCTTTACCATCGGTGAGTTGACCGCCTGGATAGCCCAGTACAGGTCGTCCGAAGTCACCAGGATGGTGCCCTCATTAGGTGTGACAGGTTCCAGAATGATGGTTTGACCGATTTTTTCAGCGTGCTCAGCCAGGACCTTCATATTATCAATAAAGAGCCGGCGAACATCGGCTTCATGCCGGCCGTAACCAGGGTGGTTGCAGGCAAACATGCAGTACGCGGAGCCCATCAGTTTAGCGGCCTCCAGCGTGCGTTTAAAGTATTCGAGGCTGTCCCGGTTCAATTCAGGATCTTCGAAAACAAGGCTGTAGGGAGACCCATTGTTCTCGGGAGCGTAGCTGACAATCGGCAGATTGTAGCGTTCGGAAAGCGCGCGAATTCTCTTGCCGCCGTCGCGCAGGATATCCAGCGCGTACGCGTGCGGACGAAAGCCGCCGATTTCAATCGCGTCGTAGTGGTACTTGGCTGCCAGTTCAAATGATTTTTCTAATGGATATCGGGATATGCCAGCTGTAAATAAACTAATCTTCATAATAATCTCCTTTTTTATGGCTTGTAGCGCCCCATTCAGGCGCCCATTTTCAAAAAACAACCCCCAGCAAGAATTAAACTGAAGGGCAAAGTGCCGCAAACACAAAAACAGATAACTTACTGCCTTTATTTTACCACTATTTCCAAAAAATCAATAGATAAGCTATTGACAATATTGTACCAATGGGTGTAGAATACTAAATATGCTGGCAACAACTCTTTTTCTACCCGCGCTTTCGACCAAGATGCGCGTCAAATGACCCCTGATAAATCAGTTATGAAAAACCCTGGTTTTATCACCCCCAACCCTTTGCATCGGAATTATTTCCAGCTCTTCTCGTCCCATCCTTTTGGATTGTCATTACGGCAATCACGTACATCGGTTCGCCGCAATTTTTATCAAATAACACATTAGTCAAGAAAGGATTTCATTAATGGCAACGCAATCTGAAACACAAGTTTCACCAGCAGTCGGAGCAGAAGGCAACGTTCTCGGCCGCAAACTGGGCTTCCTCGCAGTCCTCGCTATCGGCGTCGGTACTACGATTGGCTCCGGTATTTTCTCCTCTGTCGGCGAGGTCGCCAATGCTGGCGGCAGCGCGCTGATGACCGTGCTGGCGTTCCTCGTCGGCGGCATCATTATGATCCCCCAGATTCTCGCTTATGCAGAGCTTTCTTCCGCGTATCCCGAGAACGGCGGCGCGTACATCTACTTCCGTGAAGCGGGCTCAGACTTCCTGGCCTTCCTTTCCGGTTGGATCGGTTTCTGGGGCACAGACACCCCCGGCATCTCAATCATGGCCCTTGCTATCGCCAACTATATCGGCTTCCTGACCGGTATCGAAGGCATCTGGCTGAAGCTGATCGCTATCGCGTTCATTGTCTTCTATGCCTGGACCCACATCCGCAGCGTTGAAGGCGGCTCGAAGACCCAAACCGCTCTGACCGTTATCAAAGTCATCCCCTTCGTGCTCCTGATCGCTATCGGTCTCTTCTACCTGCAGGGCAGTCTGCTCTCCACCCCCGCCGTTGCTGGTGCCCCCACCGGTATCCTGGCCTTGGTCGCGGCGATCTCCGCTACCACCTGGTCCTTTGACGGTATGCAGTCCGCAGCCTGGGTTGCAGGCGAAGTCAAGAACCCCCGCAAGAATATGCCCAAGGCTCTGATCACCACCGTGCTGTTCGTCACCCTGATGTACACCCTGATCTCCATGGTCATCACCGGTTTGCTGCCCTTCGGCCAACTGACGACCTCCAGCGCGCCTGTCGCGGATGCTATGGCTCAGATCCCCCTGATTGGTCAGGCTGCCGGTATCGTCACCGCGGTCATCGCCATCCTGGTCATCAACGGTTCCCTGACCAGCCTCATCCTGATCCAGCCCCGTCAGCAGTGGGCTATGGCTCAGGACGGTATGTGGTTCCGCTCCTTCGGCAAGGTTCATCCCAAGTGGCAGACCCCCGTGCTCTCCATCGTTGTGCAGTGCGCGTTCGGTATTCTGTTCCTGTTCTTTGCCTCCCTGCGCGACCTGCTCGGTTACTTCACCTTCGCGCTGCTTCTGCGCAACACCGCCACCATGGCCTCTATCTTCTGGCTCCGTAGGAAAGAAAACTACAAGCCCAGCTACAAGATGCCCGTATGGCAGCTGATGACTATCCTGGCCATCGCCTTCTCCTTCATTCTGTTGGTCTCCACCCTGCTGTGGGCACCCGGTCCCAGCCTGATCGCCGGCGTCATCGGCGCAGTCACTGGCTATCCTGCCTACCTGTACTTCAAGAAGACCCAGAAACCGTTCGAAACATTTGGCAACGAGGAAGCATAGTCTTCTTAGCAAACCAAACTGTTAGTAAACCGATGTAATCCTCGGGGGCATGGGAAGCGGCCACGCAGAACATGCCCCCTTAATATTGAAATAACGCAAAAAAAGAAGGAAAAATGGCACATTATTTTCAAAATCTTGTCACAGAACTGATCACCCCTTTCAATGATGACGGCAGCGTGGACCACGAGACCCTTGCTGGGATCGTTGACTTTCAAATAAAAAACGGCGTCAGGCACTTTTTCGTGAACGGCCTTGGCGGCGAAAGCCACCTGCTCAGCTTCCAGGAGCGCCAGGACGTTCTGCGTACAGTTTCCTCCCACTGCACGGATGGCGCTAAAACTATGGCGTGCGTTTTTGTCTCCACAGTACAGGAAGGCAAAGAATTAATCGATATGTATGCCGACGTCCAGCACGACGCGGTGTGTCTCACTGCCCCGGCATTCTTCCCCTATAACGAGCAGGCGCTGTACACCTTCACCTCCGAGCTGCTGGAATACGCCAAGCAGCCCAGCTACATCTACAACTGCGTCCAGATGGGCACGCTCTACTCCCCTGAGCTGCTTGCGCGGCTTTCACAAGACCACAGCAATCTGTACGGCTACAAAAACGCCACACGCGATATCGTGCACTACATGCAGTGTCTGATGCGCATCGACCCGACCAAATTCGACTTCCTTGACGGCTGCGACGCGACTATCGCTCCCACCATGCTGATTGGCGGCGTTGGGTGCGTGTCGTTCATGGGCGTTCCCTTCCCCAAGGAAACCAAAGCGATCTGCGATTACGCGCTGGCTGGTGATACCGAAAAAGCCATGCAGGCTCAGTATCGGATTCTGGAACTGCGCAATATCCTCAAGAAATCCCCATTCAACGCTGCTTATATGCTGGCGATGGAACTTTCCGGCGGACCAGTTGCCCGTAACACGCGCATGGTACCCGAAATGGCGCTCGTTTCCGACGCGGTGCGCAAAGAACTCTTTGAGACTTACGCCCGCCAGCAAGCTGAACCCATGGCTTAATGCCTCGCGTTGGCTAATATGCTCCAACGTGCCCGGCTGAAAGGATAACATTGTGACCAGCACCAAAATTGTACTCAACGAAGCTGCATTTGCTGAAAAGGAGAAAATATTCCTTCAAAATGGGGCTTTTACTGCCAGCCTGTTCCGGTATTCAACGCAGGTCTGCGCTGTGAGGCTCAGCAACTCGAAAATCAGCCTGGTGGTGCTGCCTTTCCAGGGTCAGCAGGTCTGGCGCTTCGAAACTCCGATCGGCGACCTCACGATGAAATCCATCTTTGAGGAGCCCGAGAATACCACCCGTTTTGGCTTGAACTACGGCGCGTTCCTCATCCACTGCGGGCTGACCGCCAACGGCAACCCCTCAGCGGAAGATTCGCATCCCCTGCATGGAGAACTCCCAAACTGCCGCTACCAGGAAGCCTGGCTTGTTGTCGGCTCTGACGACCAAGGCGATTACCTTGGTCTGGGCGGCAGTTATACCTACCGCAACAGTTTGGAATACCACTATGAATTCGTGCCGGAACTACGCTTGCGCCCGAATTCAAGCGTGGTGGACGTGTGTATCCAGGCACGCAACTTCCGCCCCAAACCAATGAAGTACATGTACATGTCGCACATCAACTGGCTGCCTGTGGATGGCTCGCGCCTGGTTTACAGCGCGGACGCAAAAGTGACCGAAGTTTTCTCCGACACTTTTGGGCTGCCCAACAGCGACCAACAGAAGTTTATGAACTACACAGAACGCCTGAGCGCGGACCCCACCATCGCGGATAAAATTGACTCGTCCAGCCAATTTTACGACCCGGAATTGTGCATGTACCTGCACTACACCCCGGACGAGCAGGCGTACGCGCACGCGATGCAGGTTTACCCTGCTGGGGATGCGGCGTATGTCGCCTTCCGCGCCAAAGAACTGCCAAACGCGGTGCGCTGGTTCGCGCGCACGGGCAGCGAAGACGCGCTCGCTTTCGCCATCCCCAGCACGAACAACCACCTGGGGTTTGCCCGTAACGATGCCAAAGGTCTCATCCGTGAAATTGGCGCCCAGAGCTGCCTGGAAATGCGTTACCAGTTTGGTTATCTGACATCCGATGAACGTCGTGATGTTGAAATCAAAATTGAAAAAATTCTCGGCAAGGCCTGAACAGGACAGCCCGAGAGGAGTAGAAGCAAGAGGAGTTTGAAATGACAAAAGAAATTGATGTGATTGTTCTGAACAGCCACGGCGTGGGGCAGTTCTGCAATATTAAACGCCTGCCATTCCTGGGCGAGACCCTGCGCGCCTGGAACTGGCGCGTGGAAGAAGACGGCGGAAAAGGCACAACGGTTGCTGTATCTCTCGGCCGCCTGGGCGTAAAGACCGCCTATATTGGCAAGGTCGGGAAAGACCCCTGGGGCGACCTGGGTTTTAAATGGATGGGCGACGCCGGCGTTGATACCACCTACATGTATCAATCCGATGAGGTCGCGACCGGAACCGGCCTGGTGATGATTGACGAAGACGGCAACAATACCATCGTGGACGGCGACAGCTCGCTTGAGAAACTGACTGTTGATGAAATCCGCGCCGCTTTGGAAGACATGAAGGACGCGAAGTTCTTCATCACCGGGTTTGCCATGCCGCAGCATCTGGCGCTGGCTGGCGCAAAAATGGCGCACGAGATGGGCATTACCACGCTCCTGAATACCAGCCCGCTGCCGCATGAACCGATGGGCGACCTGAGCTATATTGATTACATCGTACTCAACGAGGTTGAGAGCCGGGAGTTGGCTGGATTCGAAGAAGGTTCCACCGAGTATGAGCAAATTGCCCGTAGGGTAAGAGAAATCTACCACTGTGGATCCATCGTTATGACCCTGGGCGAAGAAGGCTGCCTGGTATTGCATGAGGATAATGTCTACCGCGTGCCTTCTGTCAAAGTGGATGTGGTTGAAACCGTCGGCGCTGGTGATAGCTTCCTGGCTGCTTTTGTC
>JAGOML010000064.1:0-8305 GCA_017993575.1 Anaerolineaceae bacterium
CTTCCGGCGCTCTTTCAGCATGCGGCGCCTCTCTGTTGGAACAACCAAGTTACTCGTCCCGCGTCATCGCGTATTGGGACAAATATATCGCTTTTCTGGGAATTTAGCAAGCGAACCTATGGACAAACACAGCATTTTATCTTTGTTGGAGGTAAAACTCTCTACCTGACATCCAGCTTGCTTTCAAGTGATTTCTCTTAGTCTGATGCTTGCATATTTCCAGAGCCTCTTCAGTCTACCTAGATCGCGCTGTGCTACAATCATCCTATTCGGAGGCACCCATGATCGAACTTCCTGAAGCCCAAACCCTCGCCCACCAAATCACGCAGCAGCTTAGCGGCAAAACCATCCTTTCTTCAGCAGCCGCCCAAAGCCCGCATAAATTCGCCTGGTATCACGGCGACCCGGCGGGTTACCCCGCAAAGCTCAACGGCGGTAAAGTCCTAGCCGCCCGGGGAATTGGTATGTTTATGGAAATCACGCTATCCAGCGCCACGCTGCTTTTCAGCGATGGGGTGAACCTGCGCCTCCATCCCGCCGCTGGTCTCATCCCTGCCAAACACCAGCTCCTGCTCAACTTCGAAGATGGCAGCAGCCTCAGCGCGTCTGTCGCCATGTACGGCGGCGTGGTCTGCTGGGCGGAAGGCGAGAATTACGAAAACAGCTATTACGCGACTGCCCTTAGCAAGCCTTCTCCGCTCACTGACGCCTTTGATGAAGCGTACTTCCTCGCGCTGCTCGCCCCGGATGCCGTGCGCAAGCTGCCGTTAAAAGCCGCGCTTGCCACCGAGCAGCGCGTCCCCGGTCTGGGCAACGGCTGCCTGCAGGATATCCTCTGGGAAGCCCATCTGCACCCGCGCAAAAAACTCAGCGCGCTCACGGAGCAAGAACTTCATCAGCTCTACTTGAGCCTGAAATTAATCCTGCTCGAGATGACCAAAGCTGGCGGACGCAGCACGGAAAAAGACCTTTTCGGGCAGCCTGGCGGCTACCGGGTGCGCTTGTGCGCAGAGAGCAATGGCAAGCCCTGCCCGCGCTGTGGCACGACAATCGTAAAAGAAGCCTACCTGGGCGGCAGCGTCTATACCTGCCCCACCTGCCAGAAGCTTTAAGCTTCCGCCCCCCAACAGGCGCCGCCAATATTCGAATAATTACCAGCGCAATAGTGTTGAGAAAAGCTTCAAGCGCCGGGATGACGCAGTCTCGCGCCAATCCCGCTGCGCTCTGGCAAGCTGATGAGCCCGTCTTCCCCAAAAATCATCCCCTCAAAGGGATCGTTCGCGACCAGCAGGCCGGCATCCAGGTCCAACCAATCGGCCAACCCGGCCAGGTGCGCCGCGGCGCTCAACCCGACCGAGGTTTCAATCATGCAGCCGAGCATGACCTTCATCCCGGCTTTGCGCGCCTGTTCCACCAGCCTTACTGCAGGGCCCACGCCGCCCACTTTCATCAGTTTGATGTTCACCCCACGCACACCCGCTTCAGCTAATTGGCGCAGGTCTTGCGGCTTCTGCAATGACTCATCCGCCACTATCGCAATTGAAGTTTTTGCTTGCAGCCTGCCCAGTCCATCAATCTCTTCAACGCCGAGAGGCTGCTCTAGCATTTCAAGATTCACGCTTTCGAGCCAAGGCAGGTAATCCAGCGCTTGGTTCAGGCTCCAACCAGCGTTCGCATCCGCGAACAGGCGCGCGTCCGGTCGGGCCGCCCTCACAGCTTCCAGCCGCGCCATATCATCCTCATCCCCTGCCAGTTTCAGCTTGATGATTGGAAAATTACGCAGACGCCGCGCCTCTGCCGCCATGCTTTCAGGAGTATCCACCGAAATGGTAAAGCTGCTGGCTTTCCTTTCAGGCTTGGGCAGTCCCAAAGCCGCGTAGAGAGGCAGCCCAAGCTTGCGGCTCACATAATCATGTAAAGCCATATCCAGCGCTGCGCGGGCAGGGGCTGGCCCATCCGGGTCAATCCAATCAGAAATGGCTTCAAAGCGTTCTGGGAATGGGTCAGTCCGCAGCGCGGCACGATCCCAATAGGCATGCAGATCCGCCTCTCGCAGAGGATAATACGGTGGGATAGTGCCCTCGCCCCAACCCACGTCTCCCCGCAGCCGGATCCAATGGGCAGTGCGCTCCTGGGTGGCGCCGTAGGAGAGGCGGAAAGGCGTGCGCAGCTGGAGCGTGAGGGACTGCCAGCTTAGGCACGGTGTCTCTTGTTGGGGTTCAGCCTGCACAGCCCGGCCTTTCACGCAAAATGGCAGGCGACCCAATGCTCAGGGCTAATTTCCCGGTATTCAGGGTCTTCCTGGAAGCATTTTTCCGCAGCCATTGGGCAGCGCGTGTTAAAGTTGCAGCCCTGGGGTGGGTTCAATGGGCTGGGAATGTCGCCTTTCAGGATGATTCTTTTGCGATTGCGGGCTTTATCCGGGTCGGGAATAGGCACGGCTGACATCAGCGCGCGGGTGTATGGGTGGCGCGGCTGCAGGTAAATCTCGTTTCGGTCCGCTAATTCCATAACTTTCCCAAGATACATCACGACCATGCGGTTGCTGATGTGCCGCACCATGCTTAAATCGTGGGCGACAAAGATGTAAGTAAGACCCAAGCGGTTCTGCAACTCTTCCAAGAGGTTTACTACTTGCGCTTGAATGCTGACATCCAGCGAGGAAATTGGCTCATCGCAAATCACCAGGTCCGGGTTTAACGCTAAAGCGCGCGCAATGCCGATGCGCTGCCGCTGACCGCCCGAGAATTCATGCGGATAACGGTTCACGAAATCGGGGTTCAAACCGACCAAATCCAGCAGTTCCTGCACGCGTTCCTGCTTTTCTTTCTGGCCCAGTTTGGTGTGAACATCCAGGGGCGCGGCAATGATCGCGCCAACAGTCATGCGCGGGTTGAGCGAGGCGTAGGGATCCTGGAAGATCATCTGCATACGGCTGCGCATTTTCCGCAGGTCATTTTCTTGCAGGCTTGCCAGATCCACGCCGTCAAAAAGCACTTGCCCAGAAGTCGGGCGGTAAAGTTGCAGAATAGTCCGCGCGACTGTTGTCTTACCACAGCCCGTCTCGCCTACCAACCCCAAGGTTTCGCCTTCCCGGACGTCAAAACTGACATCGTCCACGGCTTTGATATAACGCCGCTGGTTGCTGAAGAACTGCCGGGAAACGGGGAAATACTTCTTCAGATTCTTTACCTGAAGCAGCGTTTTCTGTTCAGCGCTCACTGCGCACCTCCGACAGTTTTTCGTAATTTTTCGGCGTCAATTTCTTGCCAACGCCAGCATGCCACCGTGTGACCGGAACTGCCGGCTTCTTCTAACACCGGCCTTTCCAACCTGCAGCGTTCCACCCGGAACGCGCAGCGCGCAAAGAATGGGCAGCCCTTGGGAAGACCAATCAGGTCCGGCGGCAAACCCGGAATGGAAATCAGCTTTGTGCCCGGCGCTTCGTCAATACTAGGAAGCGATCCCAGCAGCCCAAGCGTATAAGGATGGCGGGTCTGGTGGTAAATTTCGTGCACGTTGCCGCGTTCGATGATGAATCCGGCGTACATGACATTGATGTTTTTGGCCATTTCCGCCACAATTCCCAGGTCATGCGTAATCCACATGACGGCCATGCCCAGCTCTTCCTGCAGCCTGATGACCAACTCGATAATCTGCGCCTGAATCGTGACATCCAGGGCTGTAGTCGGCTCATCGGCAATCAGGAGTTTGGGCTCGCAAGAAAGCGCCATCGCGATCATCGCGCGTTGGCGCATGCCGCCAGAGAATTGATGCGGATAATTATCCAGACGTTTACGCGCCTCTGGGATGCCCACCAAATTGAGAAGTTCCAGCGCGCGCTCACGGGCTTGTTTTTTGTTCATGCCCTTGTGCAGCATGAGAGCTTCCGAAATCTGAAAGCCTACCGTGTAAACCGGATTTAACGAGGACATTGGGTCCTGAAAAACCATGGCAATTTCTCGCCCGCGCACCTTGCGTATCTCGCTATCATCCAGTTTTAACAAATCCCGGCCAGAAAACCAGATTTCCTGAGCGTCAATCTCTCCAGGTGGAATCTGGATGAGCCGCAGAAGGGAGAGCGCGTGCACGCTTTTGCCGCAGCCGCTCTCGCCAACAACCCCCAAAACCTCTCCCGGGTGCATTTCGTAGGATATTCCGTTCACGGCGTTAACAGTGCCGTCCTGTGTGTGAAAACGGGTGTGCAGTTCGCTTATTCGCAATAAAGTTTCCATAGCATCCGCTCCCGCATCACTTGGCGCGCATCTTCGGGTCAAGCGCGTCGCGCAGCCCGTCGCCTAATAGATTGAAACCCAGTACGCTAAACACAATAGCCAGCCCGGGGAAGAGTACCGCCCACCAGGCGCCGCTGGAAAGGAACTTGTAGCTGTCTCCCAGCATCGCGCCCCATTCCGGCTCCGGCGGAATGGCGCCCAGGCCAAGAAAGCCCAATGCCGCGGCCGACAAGATGGCCGATGCCAGACCCATTGTAGCCTGAACAATAATTGGTGAAAGGATGTTTGGCAGCACATGTTTAAAGAGGATGCGCCCATGTCCTTCACCGACCGATTGGGACGCCAGCACGTATTCCTTCTGACTAACGGAAAGCACGGCTGAGCGCGCCAGGCGAGCATAAATTGGGATGCCCACCACGCCAATAGCTATCATGCCTTTCTCAAGCCCAGGCCCGAGGAATGCCACGATAGCAATCGCCAAAAGATAGCTGGGGAAGGATAGGATAATATCCATCACGCGCATCGTGATGCTTGAGAAAGCCTTACCGTTTACAGGTTTATGCAGCAACAAACCAATCAGCAGCCCAACCACCGCGCAGACCAGGCCAACCAGCGGCGCGACCAACAATCCGCTGATTCCACCCAAAAGCGCGCCAGCAATCGCGAAAAAGACCGGGCGAAGCTTATCATGCGCAAGTTTTCTTTCAAGAAGCACAGAAGCCGCGCCCAACCCGCCAAATAGCAAGACCTGAAACCATTGCCGGGCAATCCAGGCTGGCAACAACCCCATGGCAATGCCCAAACCGCTCATCAAGGCCAATTTCTCTTTAAAGTTCATATCAAAGCTCTCAAAGAAACCGGCAAACAATCCCAACAAGCAGCCAATTATCAAGGAGATGCCGACCGCGACCAAACCTACGCGCAGCGAGTTCCATCCGCCGTGAACAACACGGGTGAAAATATCCCGTCCCAACTTATCCGTTCCAAAAATATGGACCGTCGGTTTCTCAGGGGTGCTGATGAGGTTGGGCGCGCGCAGCTTGGCGTTGTAATCCAGGTCAATTTTGGCATCGTAATCCCAGAAAAAATGCGCGCCGACGGCAGAAAGTAGGAACACTGCCACGACTACCAGCCCAAGCATGGCTGTCCGGCTGGCTTTCAAACGACGCCAGGCATCCAGCCAGAGAGAACGGTGTTCACGCACGGCAAAATCGGTCAGAACTTCAACTTCAGGCAATTGCGTGCTCATCTTCTATCCTAATCGTAACTGATACGCGGGTCGAGAAGCGCGTAAGAAATGTCGACCAATAAATTGACGACCAGAAAAATGATGGCAATCAGGAGCGTTACGCCCTGAACAATCGGGTAATCCCGACCCAGGATGGAGTCATAGACCCATTTGCCAATTCCAGGCCAGGAAAAAATCGTTTCGGTCAGCACGGCTCCAGCAAGCAAGGAGCCTGCCTGGATACCAATAATCGTGATGACCGGCAAAAAAGCGTTCTTGAGTGCGTGCCGATACAGCACCACCCGTTCCGCCAGACCCTTTGCCGCGGCGGTGCGGATATAGTCTTCCTGCAGCACATCCAGCATGCTGGAGCGCGTCATGCGCGTGATGATGGCGGTCGGAATGGTTGCCAGGGCGACCGCGGGCATAATGATGTGCTTAAACGCGTCCCAGAAACCAGCAAAATTACCAGTCAAAAGGCTATCGATTAAGAGCAGGTTTGTGATTGGCGTGATGCTCATTCCGGGGCTGAGCCGGCTGCCAGATGGCAGCCACTTGAGGAACACGGAGAACAGCATAATCTCCATGATTCCCAGCCAAAAAATCGGGATGGACACCCCCAGGAGTGAACCAATCATGGTCGTCCCATCCAGCCAGGAGTTGCGGCGCGACGCGCTGGCGATGCCAACTGGAATGCCAATCAGGAGGGCAAAAAACATGGAGAGCAGCGCCAGTTCCAGCGTGGCTGGAAAACGCTCCTTGAGCGTTTGTGTAACAGGAATGCGGCGGTGAATTGAATCGCCAAGGTCAAAGCTCAGTAAACGACCAAAGTAGCGCACATATTGGCTGTCAAAAAAACCAGGCAGGTCGCCTTCCACCAGAGCGTCCCGGTCCAGAAAAGCGGGGCGGTTTAACCCAAATTGCTCGCGAATTCTGGCGACGTTTTCTTCGGTGGCGTGCTCGCCAAGCATGGCGACTGCCGGATCCCCGGGAATTAAGCGCTGAAACAGGAAAATGACCAGCGTCACGCCTATCAGGGTCGGGATGACTGAGATTAATCTTCGCAAAATGTATTTTGCCAAGCTGACCTCGCTTGTATTTAGTGAATGGGGGCGGTTTGGAAACCGCCCCCCTTCGATGCCTTATTGGCGGGCAAAAATTGTCTGCCTAAAAGGTTTAGTTGCTGAAAGAAACGTACTCAAAGTTTTCAGCGCCAACCGGCTGCGGGATATAACCCTGCACCTTGGCGGAAAGAATTAGCGGCGTGTTGTTATGCCCAAGCCAAATGCGCATCACTTCGTCGTGCATGATTTGCTCAGCCTGGGAATACAGCTTGGCGCGCTCCGCGGGATCCGGAAGGGTTACCGCTTCCTGTAGGATTGCGGCCAGTTCAGCGTTCTGGTACCAGCCTTCACGCTTGATTGGTTCTGCGCCGCTGCCGAAGAAGTAGCCAGTAAAGTTGTCCGGGTCGCCGTTATCGCCGCCCCAGCCGAGGAGATAAAGTCCCATCAGCAGGCCATTCCGGCGGGAGCCGAGGTAAGTCGGCCAGTCGCCTTCCAGGTAGAGTTCCACGTTAAAGCCCGCGGCGGTCAGGTTCGCGGCAATTCCTTCGCCAACTTCCTTGGCTGCCGGGAAATAGAAGCGGGTTACGGGCATGTAATAGAGGCGCAGTGGGATTACCTGGCCAGCCTTGTAAACCACATTGCCATCCGCATCCTGAACATCTTCAGCGACTGTGACTTCACTGAGTCCGTTCGGGAAGCCGGCATCCTTCAGCAGGGATTTGGAAAGCTCGGGGTCGAACTTCCAGTAATCGATTGTATCGTTGTAGCCCAGCATGCCCACGGGCAGCAGGTTCTTCGCGACGGTGCCGTACTTGCCAAAGAAGTTCTTAATCAGACCTTCGATGTCAATGGCATGCGCCACAGCTTCGCGAACGCGGACATCCTGGAATTCCTTGATCTTGAAGTTGAAAGCCAGGTAGCTGGTGTTCAGCCCGGGACGGGTCAGGATTTGCAGTTTGGGATCTGCTTCAGCGGTGGCCAGGTCTTCCACAACGGCCTGTTCCAACGCGTCAATGTCGCCAGCCTGGAGAGCCAGGAAGCGCGCGGAATCATCCGGAATTACGCGGACAATCACATTCTTGACAATTGGTTTTTGGCCCCAGTAGTCGTCATTGGCGACCAGTTTGATTTCGGTGCCTTCTTGCCAGGAGACAAATTTATAAGGACCCGTACCAACGCAGCCGCCGGTAGGTGTTCCGTAAGCTTCGCCTGCTTTTTGAATTGCGGTCGGGCTGGAAATCGCGAACATATCCATGGCAAGGTTAGCCAGGAAGGGAGCCATTGGGCTGCTCAGAACAAACTGGACGTTGAGGTCGTCAACCTTCTTGACTTCTGTAATGATGCTGGCATCATCAAATCCGCCCCACATGGCCTCGTAGTACTCGAAAACCTGGCTGGCATAGTGGTTGGGGTGGGTTGTGAAGCGCCAGCGCTCGAAGTTGAAAATCACCGCGTCCGCGTTGAAATCTGTGCCGTCATGGAATTTGACGCCTTCGCGCAGTTTGCAGCTCCAGACGGTCGCGTCTTCATTGGCGGTGCATTCCGCCAGCGCGGGGACTGGATTGGTGGAACCCTTGTCAAACATGTACAGGGAATCCAAGACCTGTCCGGTCACGCGGAAGGATTCGCCGTCGGTGACAATGCTGGGGTCCAAGCGAAATTGGCAGATTTAAGCCCAAACTAAAAGATGGTTTCATTATTCCGCGCGGAATTGATTGGAACGCTGCAGGAATAAATACACCCTGCGCAATTACGCAGGGTGTTTGTGTGGGTGGTAT
>JAGOML010000065.1:0-8185 GCA_017993575.1 Anaerolineaceae bacterium
TTGCTAAAGTATGTGGAACCAGCCGCTCCTGCAGCCATTAATGCGGAGTTTTGGGCATTAACGCTGATTGAGAGTACATTTTCCCCAGCCGCTCCTACTGGGATCCATAAGGCGCCGGTGTTATCCCGCAAGTAAATGCCGTTGCTCGTTGCAGCATAATAATCCTCACCCACGACCAGAATTTGGTTGGTATAAATGCCTTCCAGACCTTGGTTGATCGTTGTAAAGCTGCCGTCTTTCAGATAACGAACCGCGCAGCTGCCCGAGCTGTCGCAGGCTGACATCAGAACCCTGTTCAAAACAGCGTCCGTGGAGAGGCTGGGGATAGTGTATCCATTCAAGCCAACCTGGGTCCAAGACCCGCTGGAATACTTCCACAAACCCGCGCCAGCGCTTCCTCCATAAAGCGTGCTGCCGATAGCTGTCAAGCTGATCAGGGGCGTACTGTTAAGTCCACTTTCGGTTTGATTCTCCAACTGGGCAAGGATTTCTTTTACTGCATATTCTTCTGGCTGACTTATCCCCGCAAGGACAGTCTCAATATACCAAGCCGGGTCATATCCCATGGATTGAGGAAGGATGAGAGTCGACCAGCTTTCACCGCTGGAGACGTACACAGCGCTGGGTGTAAGCGCGTAAAGTTTATTGTTGGCTGCCGTGAGCCAGGTTACTAAACGGTTAGACAATCCTGTATTAAATTCCTGCCATGTGCTGCCGCCGTCGTTTGTTCGGACAACGCCAATGCCGTAAATACCCGCATAGATGTAACCTGGTTGGCTGGTCAGAGCTGCAAAGCCATTGATAGAAAGGCTGCTCACGTCGCTGTGGCTTGGGCTCCAAGTCGCGCCCGCGTTCGATGAGCGGTACAAACCGCGGTAGCTCAGCCCGGCGTACCAATTTTGCGGCGTGCCCGGCGCAATGGCGAAATCATACAAGAACTGATTATTCAACCCCACGCTGCCCCAACTGGCGCCATTATTTGTGGAGCGATAGAGCCCGTTTTCATAGGTGCAGGCAAATAAAGGTTTAGTCCCTCCAGTGGATTGATCGATGTAAAGGCGGTACACTTCAACGTCTGTGGGCAGTCCGCCGCTTACCTTGGTCCAGCTTGCGCCGCCGTTAGTGCTCTTAAATACTCCCGCACCGTGCCATACACCACCAAAAATCAACGCTGGATTAGCGCTGTCCAGGGCGGTGCTGCGCGCGCTGAGGTCTGAGACCCCGCTATTTATGGCGGAAAAAGACGCCCCGTAATTTATGCTTTTATAAAAGCCGTGCTCGTGCGCGGAAAGATAGAGGGTATTGCTATTAACCGGGTCCACGTCGATGTCATAGAAGTAGTCATCGGTATTAAATTGGTCTCCCCGCATCAATAGGCTCCAATCCGCGCCGCCATTCACGCTCTTGTAGACCACGCCAATCAATGTATTCTTGATTCGGCCAGCGAAATAGACAATTTGCGGATTTAGCGGGTCAACTTCCAGGTCGTAAACTACATGCGGATCGCTCAGGCTGCCATTAGAAGCAAACCAATTCGCTCCAGCGTTGGTGCTTTTATAGACCCCGCCAGCATAGGTTCCAGCATAAAGCACATTTCCATTCTGAGGGTCTACCGCCAACGATTGGATGTAGGTATTATCGAGACCGGTAATGCGCTGAGTCCAGCTTGCTCCCTGGTCGGTGCTGCGATATACCCCTGCCCCATACGTTCCCAGGTAAACAATAGACGCGTTACCCGGGTCCACCGCGACTGCCGTGAATGTTCCGCCGTCCGGGCCCACAGACAGAGATTGAACTGGAGGGGGGGGATCGGGAGCTCTAAAGATAATGGGCAGGTAGAGGATAAGCTCCTCCTCTGCTTCCTGAAGCCTGCCGGAAGCCAAGGCCGGGTCAGGCAGCAAGACGGCTGCGATAAGCGCAAGGAATAGTAACATCCTGATTGAAAAAAACTTTGGAACACTCATATCGCGTTGGTAAATCAACCCTTTCGGTATGATGAGCCTGAAATTGTTTTGATTATGCCACCGTTTTTAGCGGATGGGGTGAATTGTGCTTAATAAAGCGAGCGCATCACCTGGCTAAATTCCCGAACGCAAACTTCCAACGCGTCATCATCCACATCATGATGGGTGACCAGACGGAAGCTGCGTTTGCCCGTATCACCGATGAGCACTCCCCGATTAGCAAGCAATGACACAATTTCCTCCGCGTCCTGCCGGATTTCAGGCTCCAAGGCCAGGTAGACCATGTTTGTGTAAGGCGTCCCTTTATCTATGCGCAAACCTGGCACTGCCTTAAGCCCTTCCGCCAGCAGACGCGCTCGGCGGTGGTCCTCTGCCAGGCGCTCAATCATCTCATCAAATGCCACCAAGCCCGCGGCTGCCAGAATGCCAGCCTGGCGCATTCCCCCGCCCAACATTTTCCTCAGGCGGCGGGCTTTGTCCACCATGCTCCGGCTGCCGCATAAAACTGACCCAACCGGGCAGCACAAGCCTTTGCTCAGGCAAAAGGTAATGGAATTCGCGGAACGAGCCAGTTCCGCGGCGGGAACTCCGAGCGCGACAGCCGCGTTAAAGATACGCGCGCCGTCTATGTGTAAGTACAAGCTGTGTTCCCGCGCAAACTCGCCGACCTGGTCGCAGTACTCCGGGCTCAATGCCATGCCTCCGCAGGCGTTTTGCGTGTTTTCCAAAATCACCATGCGCGAAACCGGCTCGTGAAAATCCAATGGGTTGCGCAGAGCGCCCTGCAAATCTTCCAGAGCAAGGCTTCCGTCCGGCTGGTTCGGAATCGTGTGCATCGAAACCCCACCTAGCACCGAAACTCCGCCGGCCTCGTGCAAAAAAGTGTGTCCCTGCCTGCCCATAATCACTTCAGCGCCGCGTTCACAAGAAGCCAGAACCGCCAGCAAATTTCCCATTGTGCCAGAACTTACAAAGAGAGCGGCTTCTTTGCCAAGCAGTTCTGCCGCGCGGGCTTCCAATCGGTTAATGGTCGGGTCCTCCCCGTATACATCATCCCCCACCTGTGCTTCGGCCATCGCCTGGCGCATGCGCTGCGTTGGTTTTGTTACCGTATCAGAACGAAAGTCATAGACGCGCATTCTTACTCCTGAGAGGAAAGATTATCAAGTACTGATTTCAAATCATCTGGAAGTACGGCCAAAAACTCTGTCGCGTTTTTTTCCCCGGGCAGGATAATTCTGAGTTTGGCAGCATGCAAGAAGAAGCGCCCCAAAGCCAGGGAGGATTTTCGCCTTCCGTAAACGCGATCCCCAACTACCGGGCAGCCCAGGTAGGCGAGGTGCACCCGAATTTGATGGGTGCGGCCGGTGAGGGGGTGCACTTCCAGCAGCGTGTGATCGTGAAAACTTTGGACTGTATGGTATTCCGAAACCGCTTTTCGGCCTTTGCCTTCGTACACAATCGCCATGCGCTGTCGGAATTTTGGGTCACGCCCAACCGCGGCTTCAATTCTGCCGCTGGGTGTGGGTGGTTGCCCGTCTACCAGCGCCAGATAATACTTTTCGGTTTTTCTGGACTTGAATTGCCGCACCAGCCAGTCGTAAGCGCTTTGGTTGCGAGCCAGCACCAAAACGCCGGAGGTTTCTTTATCCAAACGGTGCACAACGCCCGGCCGCTGCGCTTCGCCCACTTCGCGCAGCTCTGGCCAGCGGAATAACGCGGCATTAACAAGCGTGCCTGTGGGGTGCCCTGCGCCCGGATGTACAATAAGCCCCGCGGGCTTGTTGATTACAATCGTGTTAGCGTCCTGGTAAATGATATCCAGGGGTAGGTTTTCCGCTGGAATACCTTGCTCCTGTTCCTCTGGGAGCTCCACCAAGATGCTTTGGCCAGGTGTAAGTTTATAAGCGGTTTTTAGGCACACTCCGCCATCCACAGTTACTTTCCCCGACGCAATCAGCTCCTGAAAAAGCGCGCGGGAATACGTTGGCAAGGATTCTGCCAGGAATTTGTCCAGCCTGGTGGGTTCTGTCTTGTCGAATTGGAGCGTTGTTAATAACGGTTTCATTCAGTTGCCTGCATGCCTATTCTTTGACCTGGTCCTCTTCAGGAACCGTCCGGGCTTGGCTGAGTTTCTGAGCTTTCCGCTCTTCCAGGAACATCGCGAGGATCAACAACCCAACTCCAACCGTTACGCACGAATCCGCCACATTAAAAACCGGAAATCTGCCAAGCGCGATAAAGTCCAACACATAACCCAGCCTAAAACGGTCAATCAGATTGCCAACTGCCCCGCCAAGCATAATCGCCAGGCAAACACGAATAAACTTTTGCGCGTAGGGTATGGTCTGGTAATAAACCAGGATGACCAGGATAATCACCGCTGTAAGAACTTTTAATACCGCGTTGCCATTTTGGAAAGTCCCGAACGCCGCGCCTGTATTCTGCCAGTACACGATGCGAAAGAAAACGGATGGCGGAAAAGGCACCCAGGTCTGACCAAAGGCCAGGTTCTGCCGAATGTAAAATTTTGTCGCCTGGTCTACCAGGATAATTACCAGGGCAATCCCAAACAGCAGCAAGTTCGATTTTGTTTTTTCTTTTTGCAAAACTACCTTCCCTCTCTTACGCTTTTTGGATGCGAATTGTCAGCTGTTCATTGTCAAAGCTGTCGCTGGCGCTAATCCAAGAGCCGCCATCTTCAAGGTTTTCCAACTCAAGCGCCAGTGTTTCCGTCTTAATCAGGTCCGAGCTGGCGCTCACAGCTTCACTGAGCAGCGGCGTGGCAGTGTAATGCAAACGGATACGGTCGCTGATGTCCAAACCACCATCCTTCCGCAGCGTTTGGACGCGCCGAATGAATTCCCGCGCCAATCCTTCATAAATCAAATCCTGCGTCAGATGAATATCCAGCGCTGCTAAGTAAGGGCCATCCGAAGCCACTTCCAACCCCTCCCGCGCGCTGGTATGCACTTCCACTTCATCCGGTTGAATCTCATAATACTTGCCATCCACCTTCACAACCAGATTGATGCCGTCCAACAGTTTTTGCGCGCTCTCTTGAACAGGAAGATCCAAAATCGCCTCGCGAATCTTTGGAAAAAGGTTCTTGTACTTCTGTCCGAGTTGTTTCGGCAGCGGATTGATTCGATAATCCACAGCCTCCCCCGCGCCGCTAAGCAAGCGCACAGATTTTACATTCAATTCTTCTAAAAGCACATCCTTAAAGCGCTCCACCAGCTCGCCGTCCTCCGCGGAGCCAACCGCGAAAGCGACCTCGGATAGAGGCTGGCGAACTTTGATGTTGGATTTGTTCCGCGCGGAATGACCCAATGAAGCCAGACGCATCACCAAAGCCATATCACGGTTCAGCTTTTCATTAATTTTCTCAGGATCCGCTTTCGGCCAGTCAATCAGGTGAACTGAAACGGGCGCATCCGCATTCACGCTGCGCACCAGGTTTTGATAAAGCTCCTCAGCCATAAAGGGCATAGTAGGCGCTAAAAGACCAGCCAGCGTGGTAAGCGCGGTGTAGAGCACTTCGTATGCCGCGGCCTTGTCCCCATCCGACTCACTCTTCCAGAAACGCCGGCGGGAGCGCCGCAGGTACCAGTTGGAAAGCTGGTCCACGAAAGTTTCAATCGGCCTGGTAGCCCCGAGCACATCGTAAGCTTCATAAGCCGCGGTCACATCTCGCACCAACGCGTTCAGCGAGGAAAGCAGCCAATAATCCAACTGGCTGAATTGCGGGATGACATCCATATCCGGTTTCCATTGATCCAGGTTGGCGTAGGTGACAAAAAACGAATAGGTGTTCCATAAGGTCAGGCTAAAAGTGCGCAGCACCTCTCCAACCAAATCAGCGCTGAAGCGGCGCTCGTTCCCGGACGGACTGGAAGTATACAAATACCAGCGCACCGCGTCTGCCCCATGCTGGTTAATTACTTCCCAGGGATCAACAACATTCCCGCGGGACTTGGACATCTTCTGGCCTTCACCATCAAGGATAAGGCCCAAACAGACAACATTCTTAAACGAAATGCTGTCGAAAACGAGCCCGCTGATAGCGAGCAGCGAATAGAACCAGCCGCGAGTTTGGTCAACCGCCTCGCAAATGAAGTCCGCCGGAAATTGCTGCTTGAAATCCTCGATGTTCTCGAAGGGATAATGCCACTGCGCCACCGGCATTGCTCCGGAATCAAACCATACATCAATCAATTCCTTGACCCGCCGCATAGTGCCCTGACCGCAATCCGGGCAAGTAAACTGAACGCCGTCAATGAAGGGACGGTGCAAATCCATTCGGGAAAGATCGCGGCCTGAAAGTTCGCTTAGTTCCGCGACAGAACCGACGCAGCGCTGTTTGTGACAGTGCGCGCATTCCCAAACGGGCAACGGCGTTCCCCAATAGCGATCGCGCCCGAGCGCCCAATCAATATTATTTTCCAACCAGTTGCCGAAACGACCGTTTTTGATATGCTCCGGCACCCAGTTAATCTCCTGATTTAGCGCGACAAGGCGGTCCTTGATTTTGCTGGTGCGTATAAACCAGGTTGGGCGCGCAAAATATAACAAAGGCGTGTTGCAGCGCCAGCAGAATGGATAAGTGTGCGTGTAACGCGAAGCCTTAAGCAGCAGCCCGCGCTTAGCAAGCTCATCGGTGATTGAGGGATCAGCGTCTTTGACAAACACGCCTGCCCAGGGAGAAACCTCTTTTCTGAACTTTCCCTCATCCGTGATGGTCATCAAAACAGGGAGGTCGTACTCCTTTGCCACCACCATGTCATCCGCGCCAAACGCGGGGGCGATATGTACCAGACCTGTGCCATCGGACGTGGTGACGTATTCCGCGTTCACCACGTAATGGGCGGGCTTGTCAGTCGGGAGAAAAGTGAACAATGGGGCGTACCGCTTGCCTTTCAGAGCGCGGCCTCTAAAGGTCTTGAGGACCTTTACGGGTGTATCGCCGAACACCGCGCTAATGAGGTCTTTTGCCAGGATCAAGCGCTCCTGGCTGATGCCATCGGCGCGGGAAACCAGCGCGTACTCAACGTCCGGATGGGCCGCTACAGCCACGTTGCCGGGCAGCGTCCAGGGGGTCGTGGTCCAGACTAACAGATATGTATCCGGTTCATCTAAGAGTGGGAACCGCACAAACACGGAAGGGTCTTCTGTATCGCGATATCCCTGCGCTACTTCATGGTCCGAAAGCGGCGTTCCGCAGCGCGGACAATAAGGCACAACTTTAAATCCTTGATACAGCAAATCTTTATCCCAGATGGACTTGAGCAGCCACCACACGGACTCGATGTATTCGTTTCGGTAGGTAACATAGGCCCGATCAAAATCCACCCAATAGGCTATGCGTTCAGTTAGTTTTTCCCAGTCCTGAATTCGCTCGAAGGCGGATTCCCGGCATAATGCGTTGAACTTTTCGATGCCGTAGGTTTCAATCTGAGATTTGTTGGTGAAACCAAGTTTCTTTTCGACCTCGATTTCTACAGGCAGCCCATGCGTGTCCCATCCGCCGCGGCGATCTACAAAGTAACCATTCATGGTCTTGTAGCGTGGGAACATGTCCTTGAAAACGCGCGCCAAAACATGATGAACGCCCGGCTTACCGTTCGCGGTAGGGGGACCCTCAAAGAGGACATAAGGTGGGCGATCTTTACGTTCATCCGATGACTTTTTGAAAACTTCATTCGTTTTCCAGAAGCGCAGGATGCCTTCTTCCAGGACTTTGACATTTAACTTAGACGAAACGGCGTTAAACATACTCCTCCAAAAATAATGCTCGTCCCAAAACAGGGACGAGCAAAAACTCGCGGTACCACCCTGGTTCCCAGGAATTCCCGGGCAACTCAGCAGGTTCACCCCAAGGGGCAAACATCGCCACGGATAACGCAGCAGCAAGGCGGCTTACTTACTGACCCGCAGGCGTTCAGTTCGCGGCTCCGGAAGGATTTTCAGCTTGATTTACCGCCCCGGCTTCCACTATCCCGGGTTCGCTGACGGATTAATCCGGCTTACTCGTTTCCATCAATGCCTTTAACAAAAGAAAATTATCCCACAAAACTAACGTATGGTCAACATTATGGCGAAGCCGTTAGGCTCAACCCAATGTTATCTTCCATTTATCTATCGTTTAGGTCATCAATGCCAATACTGACACCCACGACCCCTGAACCCGTTTTCCGTTTTTTATCCAAAATCCAAGGAAT
>JAGOML010000011.1:0-36226 GCA_017993575.1 Anaerolineaceae bacterium
TCTAGCTCAGCCCGGGCGGCTTTTACAACTCCAACAATTAAGTCCTGTAGGTCAAACCTTTATGCTCGGTGAGGGCAGCAGCGTAGATAAATGCGAGGGTTCTTGCACGGTCTCCCGACCGGGCAAGGCAATTGACCACAAGGTCTCACTGTAATTCCCAGGGCATTTGAAAAACTTAAACCTAATCCTCCATCACAATGTAAAAAAAGGAGGAATCAATGGGGGATTTTCAAAACAAATTAGCGTTTCTTTTTTCCCACAATCAGCAGTGCCCCACTTATTAAACTTATCAGCGCCGCGATACCTAGCCAAGGCATTCTTTGCAGCCCCGCGCGGATTTTTCGCATGCTGCTGTTTCCTCGCCTGACCGAGCCTGGCGTCTCCGCGTTCCAATCCAACGTGACCATGCGGTCCAAAAAGCCAAGCTCTGCGCAGCTTTCAAGCGAAAATACGTACATGCTGCTGCTTTTTTGTCGGGCGGCACGCAATTCCTGCGCGAAGTCGCGCCAGGATTTCTTTTGCGCGCCTGCCTCCGTGCTTGGGAACAAGCTCCCTTGCGCATTGCTCACACAGACTGCCTCACTGTAACTTGCTATTTGGCTGGAAAGCGGATAACCAACCACGTGGTGGTTAGGTTTTAGGTTAATTCTGCGTTCAACAACTCTGGATTGTTGACCCAAGGTCTGGGGGAACCTCAGTTTGATTTCTTTATTGGCATGAGGCTCAGGCGGATCATAAAAGAGTTCTACTCCGAATCCATCCTCATGCGCCTGGTCGATCAATTTGTACAGCACTGCCTCAGAAGCCCGCGCAGCTTTGTCTAAACCTGCGGTCTTACCGTTTGAGAGGCAGCCAGCAAGCCCAACAGCTGACCAGCGCAGCCCTTTACGTTCTGACCAGCGTAAGAGCGCATCGTAAAGTTCAGCAGTCTGCACCACGTTTGTTCCGTCCAACCAGCTGCCCTCCCTCCCAGGCAGCAGCAGCCAGGCCGAAACTGGTATGCCCATCCGGTTTAACAAACGGACTGCCTGAGCGCGCTCTTCAGAAAAGTCCCGTACTGCGATTGCTACGCCCGCGCCGAGGCTTTTCAGGTCATCCAGCACGAAGCGATTTTCAAAAAGCGCCCGCAGCGTTTTAGGCTCAAGAGCGCATATGAACATCAAATTTGGGAGCACGCTTAGTGTGTTGGCCATCTTATGGAATTTAACCCCATCGCCTACGGTTAAGTTGCGGGGATTATGTCAGCGGCTGCTTGGCCGGCAGTCCGGTCCGTCGTGGGAAGTCCGCTGAAGTTCGCGCGACTTTTTCCAGCACCACCAGGTAGCGTTCATCAACGACACCCGGCAGTACCACAGGTAAGATTACCTTGATCTTTCCGCCCAGTCGTTGGATTACTTTCTCGCTCTGCAAGGCTTCAAGCTGCGCGCTCTCCCCTTTTTGCATAATCACAAGTCCACCAATTCGGACTAATGGCAGCAAGTATTCCACAAGCGTGGGCATCGCGGCAACCGCTCGCGCGGTTGCCAGGTCGTAGCTTTCCCGATGTTCCGGGTTTTGCCCAACCTCTTCAGCCCTTTCCGCCAGAACCTGCACCTGCCTCAATCCAAGTTTTTCGACGATATGCGTACAGAAGCCGGCTTTTTTCTGGATGGACTCCACCAGGGTCAGGCGCATCTGAGGGAGGATAAGTTTAAGGGGAATTCCGGGAAAACCCGCGCCTGTGCCAATATCAATCAAACTGCGCGGGGTGGAAGCAGCATCCAGCGCCATCAGGCAGGTGAGTGAGTCCAGAAAATGCTTGGTCTCAATACCTTCTTTATCGCGGATAGCCGTCAGGTTGAAATGGCTGTTCCATTCCAGGAGCTCATCCTCAAGCAGCTTGAAAGCGGCAATCTGTTCACGGCTGAGCTGCAGCCCCAATAGTTGACGGGCGTTTTGCGCAAAAGTTTCCACCTGCCGGATTATAACTTAAAGGGTAATGCATGATTACAAGACCACTGGCGCGCAGGAGGCAAGTCCTGGCTCAGCTTAAGAAGGAGAATAGACCAGCCCCAAGATAAGCAAACAGAAGCATCTTGGCGATCTTTCCCAGCGCGCAGAGCAGCAGGAATTTCCAGGCAGAAATCTTTAGCGAACCAGCAGCAAACCCGGCGATGTCGAAGAGAGGATTGGGAATAAATGCCAGCACGAGAATCGTCCACAAACCGTATTTCCGCATCCAACCCAGAACTTTTTCGTAATTTGCTTTGTTCTCAAACAGTATCTGCCCGCTGACGCCAGCGAGATACCCAGAGAATTCGCCCAAAGCGGCCCCTAATCCAGCTGCCAGCGCTACCCAAAAGGGATTAAATACCGCGCCCATTGCCGACGTGAAAACCACTCCAGGCAAAGGGAAGAGGATGGTCGCGTTGGAAAGCAGGGAAAATAGAAAAATTCCAGGGTATCCAAAGGCCTGCAGCCTCTGCACCTGATCTCGCAAGATGAATAAGGTGACAGTTACCGCGAGAAGCGCAATCAGCAGGATAACCCGCCAGATAATCTGGGTTTGGCTGAGGTCTTTCTTAGCTGGAGAGCTTGTTTGCATCGTCTAGCAGCCCCTGCAAGCGCGCGATGACCATGTCCAGAGCGACGGCGTTTTTTCCTCCCTCGGGAATGATAACATCCGCAAAACGCTTGGAGGGTTCGACGAAATCAATATAGCTGGGACGGACCGTGGTCAGGTATTGGTTCACAACTGACTCCACCGTCCGGCCGCGCTCTTCGATATCGCGCTTAAGCCTGCGGATGAAACAGATGTCGGAATCTGTTTCTACGAACACTTTCATGTCAAATATTTTACGTAATTTCGCTTCCCAGAAGATCAGGATGCCTTCCACCATGATTATCTGACATGGCTCGATCTGAACAACTTCAGCGGAGCGCGTATGCTGCTTGTAATCGTATACTGGTCGTTTGACCGCTTTGCCAGCTTTCAGCGCGATGATATGCCTGAGCAACAGGTCAGTCTCCAGCGAGTCAGGGTGGTCATAGTTGATCTTTAAACGCTCTGTGTAACTGAGATCGGCCTGGTCGCGGTAATAGGCATCGTGGGGCAAAAAGGCAATCTTATCGCGTCCGATTGAATCCAAAATTGAAGAGGCAAGGGTTGTTTTTCCGGAACCGGACGCGCCGGCGATTCCAATCACCAAGGGGAGCTTATTCTTGTCCATAGCCAAATTATACCGTCGATTCGAGTATAATCTCATCACTAAAGCACAGAGGAAACATGACAGCTCACCTGATCGATGGAAAACGAATCGCCGCAGAGATACGAACGCATGTAAAACAAAAGGTGGAAGATCGCGGTAGTCAGGGCTTGCCTGTTCCCGGTCTAGCGACTGTTTTGGTCGGAGAAGACCCCGCTTCGCAAGTTTATGTCCGAAACAAGCAAAAAATGTGCGCAGAGGTTGGCATACGCTCCTTTGGGCACAAGCTGCCCGCCAGTTCCAGCCAGGAAGAGGTGGAAGCTTTAGTGCGCGAGCTGAACGCGGAACCGGATGTTAATGGCATTTTGGTGCAGCTCCCCCTTCCAGCCCATCTGAACGAAGAACGCGTGCTCAGTTCGATAGACCTTTCCAAGGACGTCGATGGTTTTCATCCTGTGAATATCGGCAGACTGGCGCAAAAGGGACGTGAACCCCTCTTTGTGCCCTGCACGCCGGCTGGCGTGATGGTGCTGCTGGAACAAGCAGGAGCAAGACTTGCTGGCGCAAACGCAGTCGTGCTTGGGCGCTCCAATATTGTCGGGATGCCAGTAGCGCTTCTGCTGGTGCGGGCCGACGCAACCGTGACCATCTGCCACTCCAAGACCCGCGACCTGCCCTCTGTCGTCCGCCAGGCGGATGTTCTTATCGCGGCTATCGGCAAGCCAGAGATGGTACGCGGTGATTGGATTAAACCTGGGGCAATTGTCATCGATGTGGGCATCAACCGCGTAGAGGACGCGTCCGCGCCCAAAGGCTCCCGGCTGGTTGGGGACGTCGCCTTTGAGGAGGCAATGCAAGTCGCCTCTGCCCTCACCCCTGTTCCTGGTGGTGTTGGCCCAATGACCATCGCTATGTTATTGCAGAACACGCTGCGCGCCCGGGAACTGGCAGACGCTGCCGCTTAGGCAGCCAGCCAGGAAGGAGAAGATGATGTCCACGCTGCTGGTTAAAAATGCCGCCCTGATAGTGACGATGGATTCGCAAGACCGCGAACTGCAGGATGCTGCCATCTTTTGTCGGGACGGGTTTATCGAACAAATCGGCTCTGCCGCGGAACTCCCTTCCGAGGCGGATGAAATTCTTGACCTCGCAGGGCACATCATTCTGCCCGGGCTGATTAACACCCACCATCACTTTTACCAGACGCTCACGCGCGCGCTGCCTGCCGCGCAGGACGCGAATCTGTTCAACTGGCTTAAAACGCTCTATCCAATTTGGGCGCGCATGGACGCGGACGCCGTTTTTATCAGCACGCAAACAGCGCTGGCCGAACTGGCGCTTTCTGGCTGCACAACCGCCTCAGACCATCTGTACCTATTTCCCAACGGCTCGCGCCTGGATGATGAAATTGACGCCGCTGCCGAAATTGGCTTGCGTCTGCACGCTTCGCGCGGTTCGATGAGCCTGGGTGAGTCCAAGGGCGGTCTACCGCCCGATTCAGTCGTCGACAGCGAGGACGCCATCCTGCGGGACAGTCAACGTCTGATTGAACGTTACCACGACCCTAAACCCGGTTCCAAACTGCAAATCGTGCTGGCGCCCTGTTCACCTTTCAGCGTCACCGGAGATCTGATGCGCGAATCCGCCAAGCTTGCCAGGGAATACGGCGTCCATCTGCACACGCACCTGGCAGAGACCGAAGATGAGGACGATTTCTGCCTGCAAAAGTTCGGGTATAAACCGGTCGCGTACATGCAAACGGTGGACTGGATTGGGAACGACGTCTGGTTTGCCCACAGTGTCCATGTAAATAGCGACGAAATCGACCTCTATGCGCGGCATGGCTGCGGCGTGGCGCACTGCCCGAGTTCCAACATGCGCCTGGCTTCGGGCATCGCCCCGGTGATGCAAATGCTTGCGCGCGGTGTCAAGCTGGGATTAGGCGTGGACGGCTCAGCCAGCAATGACGGCTCGCACATGCTGGCAGAAGCCCGCCAGGCGATGCTGCTTTCGCGTCTGAACAGCGGCGTCCACGGCGCCAGCCGCTCCGCGCCGGACGCACCGCCTTTGATGACCGCCCGACAGGCGCTTTCCATTGCTACGCGCGGCGGCGCCGCAGTGTTGGGTCGAGAGGATATCGGCTCACTGGCAATTGGCAAGTGCGCGGACTTTTTTGCTGTAAACCTGAATCGTCTGGAATACACCGGCGCCTGGCAGGACCCTCTCGCTGCCGTAGTTTTTTGCGCGCCTGTCAAAGCCGACTGGACGGTAGTGGCTGGTCGACCAGTCGTGAAAGCAGGTGAGCTAGTTAGCCTTGACCTGCCGCATCACATTGAAAAACACAATGCAGCATCCAGGAAGATGATCCTGGGCTGACAAAAATTCATAATATTCAAAGGAACCATATGGAAAAAAAAGGTTTGGCAGTTGTCGCAGTTGGTGGAAACGCCCTGATTAAAGATAAAAACCATCAGACTGTCCAGGATCAATATCAAGCCGCCGCGGATACCATGGTGCACATCACGACCATGATTGAAGAAGGTTGGGATGTCGTTGTCACGCACGGCAACGGACCGCAGGTTGGCTTTATCTTGCGCCGTTCGGAAATCGCCGCGCACGAATTGCACGAAATTCCGCTGGATTATTGCGGCGCGGATACGCAGGGCGCGATTGGTTACATGTTCCAGCAAGCGTTGCATAATGAGTTTCATAAGCGCGGAATTCAAAAAAGCGCCGCGACCGTCGTCACACAGACAATCGTGGACAGCGAGGACCCAGCCTTCACACACCCAACTAAACCGATAGGTTCCTTCCTGGATGAATCCCAGGCGAAAGTAAAGATAGAAAAAGATGGTTGGACGATGGTGGAAGACGCGGGTCGGGGTTGGCGCCGCGTTGTACCCTCTCCTATTCCCCAGACAATTGTGGAAGCGGACGCGATACGCAGCCTGATTGACCAGGGCTTTGTGGTCGTTGCGGTCGGCGGAGGTGGAATCCCGGTCATGCGAACGCCTGAGGGCAACTTGGTTGGCGTGGAAGCCGTGATTGATAAAGATTTCGGTTCAGCCATCCTGGCCTGCATGATTCAGGCAGATTTGTTCCTGATAAGCACCGCCGTAGAAAAAGTAGCGATTAACTTCAATAAACCAGATCAGAAATGGTTGGACCGAATAACAGTGGCAGAGGCGCGTCAGTACCTCAAGGAAGGTCATTTCGCCAAGGGCAGCATGCTGCCAAAAATCGAAGCCATTCTCAAGTATATGGATTGCGGCGGTAAAACCGCCTTGATTACGGATCCTGAACACATCAAAGACGCATTAGACGGCAAAACCGGTACCTGGATATTGCCTTGAGGTCTGCCTCATTAATTGGAGCGCAAGTAGCAAAAAAAGAACCGAAGGTATCCTATGAGAATTGCGCATTATACCTGTTCTGTTTGCGGGGCTGAGTACTCTGAGTCCGAGACCCAATATGTTTGCCCGCGCGACGGCGGAAATCTGACCGTCCACCTCGACTTCGAACACGCCGACGCGAGACCCAACCTTGCCACCATCCTTGAAAATCGGGAGACGTCCATCTGGCGCTACCTTCCGCTTTTACCAGTTGAAGATCCTGGCAGCTGGAATACACCGCTGCGGCAGGTAGGCTGCACGCCGGTCTATCAGCCAGATACATTGCGGCAGGACCTGAAACTGCGCCAGCTGTATATTAAAGATGAAAGCCGCAATCCCAGCGCGTCATTTAAAGACCGCGCGAGCGCTGTTGTCACAGCGCGCATGAAAATGACCAACCAGGAAATTGTAGTAGCTGCCTCCACAGGCAACGCTGGCGCCGCGACAGCCTGCATGGCTGCCAGCGTAGGCTTACGCGCGGTAATTTTCGCGCCGCGCACAGCGCCGCCAGCCAAAGTGGCCCAACTGCTCACCTTCGGCGCGCAGGTCATCCTGGTGGACGGCAATTATGACCAGGCCTTTGACTTGAGTCTGGCAGCTTCTGAGACCTTTGGTTGGTACAACCGCAATACCGGGCACAACCCTTTCACTGCTGAAGGCAAGAAAACAGCCGCCTTTGAAATTTGGGAACAGGTGCTGCGCCTGCTTCCTGCCGCTTCTGAACCTCTGAAGATATACATACCGGTTGGGGATGGAAACATCATTTCAGGTATACACAAAGGCTTCAAGGATCTGCTTGCACTTGGCTGGATTGAAACGCTGCCGGAACTTATTGGAGTCCAATCAGAAAAATCAGCCGCCATCGCCAACGCGTTTTTTGCGAAAACCGAAACGATCACACCGGTGCGCGCCACTACATTGGCGGACAGCATCAGCGTAGACCTTCCCCGTGATGGACTGCGCGCTTTGCGAGCCGCACGCGAAACCGGCGGACATTACACGACCGTTTCAGACGAAGAAATCCTAAAAGCAATTCCGGACCTGGGTAAAACGGGCATCTTTGTTGAACCCGCCGCCGCAGCCGCCTTCGCCGGTCTGCGTAAAGACCTTCGGGACGGCTTGTTAAACCCGGAAAGCCCGGCGTTGGTCTTGTGCACAGGCAGCGGACTAAAGGATATTCGCGCCGCGGCAAGCGCGGTGCACCCTGCGCCGATTATTGAACCCAGCATACAAGCTCTTATGAAGGTGATTCATGACTAAACCCGTTTTCACAATCATCGCGCCAATCTTCAATGAACTCGAAAACCTTCCCCTGCTTTACGCGCGCGTTCGCGAGGAGCTGGACAAGACCGAGCAGGCGTGGGAACTTATCATGGTCGATGACGGCAGTCGGGACGGCTCCACCGAAGTTATCCGCAAGTTGGCCGCCTCTGATGAACGCGTCAGACCTGTAATTTTCGCGCGGAACTTCGGTCATCAGATTGCGGTGAGCGCTGGCCTGGATTACAGCCGCGGAGACGCGGTCATCATTATCGATTCCGATCTGCAGGATCCTCCGGAGGTCATTGGCGAACTAATTGCCAAGTGGCGCGAAGGATACGAGGTGGTTTACGCGGTGCGCACCGAAAGGGAAGGCGAAACCAAGTTTAAAACCCAAACCGCTGCCCTTTTCTACCGCATGATTGACCGCATCACGGATACTAAGATACCGTTGGATACCGGCGATTTCCGCCTGATGGACCGCAAGGTTGTCAATATCATGGTGGCAATGCGCGAGCACAATCGTTTTTTGCGCGGCATGAGCGCCTGGACGGGCTTCAGGCAAATTGGCGTGGAATACAAGCGCAAAGCGCGCCATGCTGGCGTGACGAAATATCCGCTCAGGAAAATGCTGCGCCTGGCGATGAATGCCGTAACCGGGTTCTCCATGTGGCCTTTACAGCTTGCCACACGTTTGGGGCTGTTTCTGGGTGCGTTGGGCGTGCTTGCCATCCCAATCGTCATTGTGCTGAATCTCGCCGCAAAGGTGCAGTTTCATGGTTTGGCGACTATTGCCATCCTGATGATGCTCCTTAGCGCATTAATTCTTGTGTTTTTAGGGGTTATTGGCGAGTACCTTGGCAGAATTTACGATGAAGCCAAAAACCGCCCACTTTACATCGTTGCGGAAGGCCCAAGCGAACCTTTTAATCCCGTGCGCCTGGATCTGCCAGCCGAAACCGACAACAAAACCATACTTTCCTGAACCTGGAGCGAACCATGACCAAGATCGACCTGACTTTGAATCCTGAAAACCTGCAGCGTACAGCCCAACGCGTGCGTGAGAAAAAGTTCTATATTCCCACGCTTGCCCAGCAAAAGAACCCCGCGCTCATTCCAGCGCAGATTCGTGAACAACTCAAGACAGTTGGCCTGTGGGACCTGGACCCACTAAACTTGTTCCGGATTACCTGGCATAACGAACCGCTCGCGCGCGGCGGCCTTTTTGGCGGTGTGAACTATGTTGAGTTTCCTCCCGAACTTACTGGCGTACCCGCGCGCGTCGTTGCGTTGGTTGGCAAATGGTTCCCAACTGGCTGCCACAAGGTTGGCGCAGCGTTCGGCTGCCTGGTTCCCCGCCTGGTAACCGGTCAGTTCGACCCCACGCGCCAAAAAGCAGTCTGGCCCTCCACTGGTAATTATTGCCGCGGCGGCGCCTATGACTCGTATTTGCTGGGCTGTGAATCTATCGCGATTCTGCCGGAAGGCATGAGCCGTGAACGCTTTGAATGGCTCAGCAAAATTGCCAGCGAGGTCATTCCCACACCGGGCAGTGAATCGAACGTCAAGGAAATCTTCGATAAATGTTGGGAACTCCGCCGCAGCGGTCAGGACCTGGTGATTTTTAACCAGTTCGAGGAATTCGGGAACTACCTGTGGCATTATTCAGTCACAGGCAGCGCGGTTGAAGAAGTCGTTGCGCAGCTCAGCCGCCCAGGCGATGCTTACCGTGGCTTTGTTTCCGCTACGGGTTCCGCTGGAACCATCGCCGCCGGGGATTACCTCAAGCAGCGCTTCCCAACCAGCAAAATCGTCGCCAGCGAAGCCCAGGAATGCCCGACCCTGCTCACGAACGGTTTTGGCGCGCACCGCATTGAGGGCATTGGCGATAAACATGTGCCTTGGATCCATAATGTGCGCAATACTGACTTCATCACCGCCATTGATGACCAGGCGGTGGTTAACCTGGCGCGTCTCTTTAACGAACCTGTCGGAAAGCAGCATCTGATTGACTCTGGCGTGGATGAAAAGCTCGTAGGTCAGTTAGACCTGCTCGGCTTCTCCGGCATTTCCAACGTGCTCTCCGCCATCAAGTTCGCGAAATACAACGAACTGACCAGCCGCGATATCGTCGTAACCGTTCTGACCGACTCGATGGAGCTTTATCGCAGCCGCCTGACAGAAATGCAGGAACAATACGGGCAATATACCGCAGCGGACGCGCAGGCCGATGACGCCAGGTACCTGAAGGGTCAGCCGATTGACTTTATGCAGGAGCTGAGCTTCTACGACCGCAAGCGCATCCACAACCTCAAGTATTACACCTGGGTGGAACAGCAAGGCAGAACATACGAAGAAATCCAGGCACAGTGGTACGACCCGGACTATTGGCTCGAAATCCAGGCCCAGGTTCCAGAAATTGACGCCCGCATCGAGGAATTCAACCGCGCGGCTCTGTAAGCATGAATAATCATGAACCTAAAAAGCGCAGCTCCACCTGACACAGCGCTGGTTCTTGTAGCCATCGCGCGCGACCAGCGCGACCTGGAAATCGCCCGGGTGTTGGGCTGGTACCGCATCCCGCTTAAGAGCGCGCCAAAAGTGATCTCTGTGGATTATCTGGCGCTCTACCAAACCAGCGCTTTTCCACAAGAACAGCGCTGGCAGATTCGTTGGATTGCGCCAATTATTGGGCACGAACTGACCACGCGCGCTGAGCTGCTGCGCGACCAGCCGGACCATCCGCGTGCTCGCGAGGAGTACTTCAAGCTTCAGTTGGGACCTCTGCAGGAACTTGCGCAGCCAATCCTGGCGGATACCTGGAAGCGCGTGACGTTCTTCTACACCACGTTTGGGCGCGTACGGCAGGCTTCTGTGTTGGCGGATTTACCAGTGCATGATGAGGAACGCGCAGTCTTGTGGCAGTCGCTGCGGGAGCGCGCTTTAAGAGCCAATGAGTACCAGGCCGCTGAATTGCCGCAAATGCCTGTCGACCCAGCGATTCTTGCGCTTTTCAGCGGCGGGTTTCGGAGCGCCAGCCATGAATAAATATATTCGGCGCAGACATCACCAAAGCGTTGCAAATTCTCCTTACTGGAGCTGAAATATGCGAAAACTCATCAAAAACGGAACCGTAGTCAATGCCGAAAAGAGCGAGCGGGCTGATATTCTGATCGAAGGCGAAAAGATCTCGCGCGTGGAGCCGGGACTTGACTGCCCGGATGCTGAAATTATCGACGCCGCAGGAATGCTTGTGCTACCTGGCGGCATTGATCCACACGTGCATATCAATCTGCCCATGATGGGGACACAATCCAGTGATGACTACTACACCGTTGGGAAAGCTGCCGCCTTTGGCGGAACAACCACCGTGATAGACTTTGTGGCTCAAGACGAGGGCAGCCTCGCGGATAATATCGCTCGCAAGCTTCAGGAAGCGGAAGGGCGCGCCAGCGTGGATTTTGGTCTTCACATGAATATCACCCGCTTCTATCCTGAGGTGTTGGCCGAAATTGCGAATCTGCCAGCTATGGGTATCACCAGCGTCAAGGTTTTCACAGCTTATAACAATCGCTTGCGGATCGGAGATGGTGAAATCTTCCAGACCATGCGCGCCGCGGTGAAAAACGGCCTGCTTACCCTTGTGCACGCGGAGAACGGCGACGTGATTGACGTGCTCATCGCTGAAGCGCTTCAGCAAGGGCAAACCTCACCGGTCTGGCACGCGCGCACGCGCCCTGCCTGGGGAGAGGTGGAAGCCAGCTTGCGGGCGGTAGCCTTAGCAGCTCAGGCGAACGCGCCGGTCTACCTGGTGCATATGAACGTCGCTGGCGAGGTGGACCAACTTGCGTATGGGCGTGCTCAAGGGGTGCATGCCATGGGCGAAACCTGCCCGCAATATCTATTCTTTACCGAGCAAGACCTTGAACGCCCGGACGGCACCAAGTGGCTGTGTTCGCCGCCTCTGCGCAGCCAGGCCGACCAACAGGGTTTATGGCAGGGCATCGAAAATGGCACCATCCAGGTGCTTGCTACCGACCACTGCCCGTTCTTCTTTGATGGCACGCAAGCAATCACTTACGAAAACCAACGGGTAGCCTTGCCTGGCAAGGAACTCGGCAAGGGAGTTTTCACGCAGGTGCCAAACGGCGTGCCGGGCGTGGGAGACCGGCTGCCGGTTTTCTGGACCCATGCTGTCCATTCCGGCAGGATTAGCCCCAACCAATTCGCAGCGCTCTCTTCCACCAACGCTGCACGAATTTTCGGGCTCTACCCCAAAAAAGGCTGCCTGAAAGCCGGAGCAGACGCGGATATCGCCATTTGGGAACCAGAAATGCGTGTGGACTATGGCATAGCGATTGCCAAACATCGCACGGATTACAACCTCTACGAAGGCTGGCAGCTTACTGGCTTTCCCCGGCAAGTTTTCTTGCGTGGAGAATGTATTGTTAAGGATGGAGAGTGGCGCGGGCGCCCGGGCATAGGGCAATTCCTGCGCCGCCAGCGCGGAGAGGTCATTTGAAGCCGTTTGATCGTGAGGGCATGTGGTAATCCCCCTGCTCATCCTGGTGCTGCTGGCGTCCTCGGCTGGCATCACAATATCGCACGCGGTAAAGCCTAAAGTTTCACGCGCGTGGATGATTGCTCTGATCAGCGCGATGGCTGCCTGGCTGTCAATATTTGTCCTCAGGCTTTATCTCCCTTTAAATTTCGCCCTGCCCCCTTGGAAACCGGATGCCCTTTTTTATTCCGCGCCCAGCCTTAGTATTACCTATGAAAACTGGCCTTATGCGGTGTCGTTGGTTACGCTTTGCACTGCGGTAATTCTGACAGACTCTACCCGCAGTTTTCTTCCGTCCTCCCCGAATGCCTGGGCGAGCGCGATCGCGATAACCGCCCTCAACTTAATCGGCTTGCTGGCTGGTGACCCTCTCACTCTGATTTTCGCCTGGGTGGTCATCGACAACATTGAGTTCATTCATCTCTATCAGAACAGGCTCGAACGCGATTCAGACGCGGGACTGGCTGGTTTTTTGAGCGTTCGTATCCTGAGCGTGATGGCGCTGGCAGCTGGAACCATCGCAGGCTGGAAATCCATGCCTGCATTCGAATTAACGCAGATTCCCCAGAACGCGGGTATCTACTTTCTTCTGGCAGCAGGGCTGCGCTTGGGAGTGCTGCCCTTGAGTCTGACCGCGCTTAACAGCAAGGCAGCCAAACATGGCTCGGCTTTGCTTGTTCGGCTCGCTCCGGTGGCATCCAGCCTGGCGCTGGTCGCGCGCCTTCCTGAGGGATTTTTACCGGCTCAAGGCAATTTGCATGCTGTTTTACTCGTCCTCACGAGCATTGCCGCGCTCTATTCTTCTGCCATGTGGCTGACTGGGAAGAGCCAGCATGAGACCCTGCCTTACTGGATTGTCACGCTCGCATCTTTTGCGATTACCTGCGCCCTGAATGACCGCGCGGAAGCCAGCCGAGTGTGGGGCGTCGCTCTTCTGCTGAGTGGTGGTGTTCTTTTTCTTTTCGACCCACCTATCCGGCGCATCCGATTTCTACCGCTGCTTGGTCTGATAGGCGTCAGCGCCGTGCCTTATACGCTCTCAGCTGGGGGCTGGGAGGGCTTGCTGGGGGGAACTTTCTCTCTGAGCGGAGCGGTAATGATTCTTTCGCATGCATTATTAGTGCTAGGTTTCTTGCGCTATGCCTTTGAAATCAGCGGAACAGTTACCGGCCTCGAAAAGCATGCCCGCATCACCTATCCTTTGGGCCTCATTCTCATAGTTCAAACCATCATCATCATCGGGCTGGCTGGTTGGCCGGGCATCCTTACCTTGGGCGCCTGGTGGGCAAGCTTAGTCAGCATGACGCTTATCGGTCTCGGAACAGCTCTTTATCTCAAGCTGGCTGCCAGGCTGCCGCTCGCCAGCGTTACAGCAAACTTGCCATCTTACCGTTTATGGAAATTCTTGCTCACATCTTTTCAGCAGCTGCTCAGCTTGCGCTGGCTTTATAACGCGTTCGCCTGGCTGTCGGGGCGTTTTGCCGCGCTGGCTGACCTTCTGAGCCAAATCCTGGATGGTGAAGGCGGTATTCTTTGGTCGCTTGTGTTCCTCGCGATTTTGGTTACATTGTTCTTATCGGGGGTAACGCCGTGACCAACGCGCCGTGGATGTATATTCCAGCGATATTCGCGATTGTGGCAGCAGGTGTCAATCTTACGCGGCGCGTCTGGATTGTTAATGCGATTGCTCTGGCAATTCAATATCTGGCAGTATTTGTGTTGCTATGCACTGTGCGTCCCGTCAGTCTGGCGGTGGTCAAGCTCTTTGTCGGTTGGATGGTGACGCTTACGCTTTTTCTTTCTCTCATCACGGATGGAGAATTGCGAAAAGCGAGCGGTTTGCTAAAATTCAGCGCAGGTGAAATCTTCAGATTGCTAGCCGGTTTGTTCGCGGCGTTCTTCCTGGCGGCTTTTCTGCCAAGTTTGCAGTCCGAGGTTTTCCCGCAGACGGCTTTGCCGCTTTTGCTTGCCGCGTTCAGCCTGCTGGTATTGGGTCTTTTCCAGGCAAGCATGATTTCTGAACCGTTCTATGTCATCATTGGGCTGCTTACTTTCCTCTTGGGCGTGGAACTGCTTTATGCCAGCTTAGAGCTTTCAATTCTCCTCGAAGCGCTCTTCGCGGGGGTTAATTTAGGACTGGCGTTGGTAGGAGCTTTCTTTGTGATTAAGGACGCGGAGCTCTTGGAGCCATGAGTACGCCGCTGATTTGGATTATCATCCCGCTTGGGCTCGCGCTGCTCCTAATTTCAACGCGCAAAAAGCCCATCCTCTCGGGCATTCTTGCCTCCGCCATCAGCCTTATCCTTGCTGTTCTGGCACTTCTTTTTCCGCGCGACCTCAGTTTCCTCCTGCCCGACCAACGCCTGGAAATTGCGAGCTCATTGGAATTGTTTGGCAGGAGTCTCCAGATCATGGGCAGCCAGCTTACAATGGTCGCGTTATTGTATGGTATTGCTTTTCTCTGGAATCTTGGAAGCGTGCTTTTCCGCCCCAGCCTTTGGTTTAATGTCCTTTCGCTTGGAATCAGCGCGCTGTGGATTGCAACCCTCTCCGTCAATCCCTTCCTTTACGCCGCGGTATTAATCGAGTTGATTGCCCTTCTTAGCGTGCCGCTGCTTTCGCCACGCGGAATGCGAACCGAAAGCGGAGTGCTGCGCTACCTGGTTTTTCAGACCCTGGCGCTCCCTTTAATACTGCTGACAGGTTGGATGCTCGCCGGCATTGGCTCCGCGCCTTCCGCGAATCCGTTGATTGTGCGCTCGGCGATGCTGGTTCTTTTTGGTTTCGCGTTGTGGATTGGCGCTTTTCCGTTCCATTCCTGGATCCCAATGATTAGCGAAAAGAGCCATCCCTGGGCGCTAAGTTTTCTATTCGCGATTTTGCAAACCGCGCTTTCTGTATTTCTGCTTCAATTTTTGGATCAATATGCCTGGTTGCGAAATCTGCCGATGATATTCAGCGGTCTGCGCTGGATTGGAGTAATTATGATTGCGGTTGCCGGGCTGCTTTCGGCGGTTCAAACCAAGCTTGGCAAATCCTTTGGCTATTTAGTGCTTTACGAAACCGGCTATTCTCTCTTAGCTGTTGGCTTAGCGCGCACAGGCGGGCTCAACTACCTTGCAATGCTTTTTATTCCGCGTTTACTAAGTTATGCGGTCATCAGCCTTGCTCTTTCTGCTTTGGTGCAAGACCAAAGCCCCGACGCTCTGCTTTACACAAACCAGGCCGGGCTATTTCGAACCCGACCAATCGTCACGGGCGGGATTCTGATTGGGATATTTAGCTTGCTTGGCCTGCCGCTTCTGCCACTATTCCCGCATAAGCAAATGTTGTGGTTGCTGACAGCCCAGCTTGACCCACGCTTGCTGCTCTGGGTTTTCGCTGGAAGCCTTGGACTGCTGCTCAATGCAGCCCGCCTTATCCGCGTTTTTTCCCAGGAAAGATCTGAAGATAGTGTTTTCCAACAAAAAAAGGAAAAAACTGGTTTTGTCGTCTTGATGGCCAGTATGATTTTGCTGATGGTGGCATTCGGCGCGTCAACGCAGTTTTTGCTGCCGCGCTTCCTGGAAATACTCACCCCCTTTACCCAGCTTGTTCCCACCCCATAAGCCCGCAGCGGGAAATGGGTATAATCAAGCACAAGAATCCAAGACGAACAGGTGACCAATGGACGAAATCACAAGTTTTGAACAACTTGAAAAAAGAGTAGAGTGGCTGGATAACGAGCGCCGCAATGATAAAACTAATCTGGCAACGCTCCAAAACCGCCTGACAGGGCTTGAGAGCGAAAATATTGCCCTGCGGAAACAGATGAAAGAATTAGAGCTGGAAATCGGCGGACTAAAAAATCAGCTTGCCAGCCTGGATAAGTATGACAACCGCATTGAGCGCCTGAATATCGACCTGACCAAACAGGTGCGTGATGTAAATGAACGCGCTGAAATGAACTTGAATGAGGCGATAAAAAGGCTTAAGCTTGAAATTGATGCCTCCAAACGTTCGCTAACCGAGGTTTACCAACTTTCCGAGCAACTGGAACCTATTCGGAATGATATTAAAACCAATAAACTAGAAGATGCCCGCCTTGCCAGATTGTTGGAAGACATAAAGCTAAAAATCCAGGAGGTGAGCCGCTTTGACGAAGAATACCGCCGCTCATTGCATTTGTTGGAAGAAAACTATCGCCAGGAGAATAAGCGTTTGAACGACTTCCAGGGTGAACTGGTTGCCCACCGCAAGCGCGTGGAAGAGACCCGCAGCCGTTTTGATGTGTTCAGCGACACCTTCCGCACCCTGGACTTGCGAATAGCTGAGCTGCAAACATTTGAGAAAGACCGAAAGGAAGCGCAGTCAGTCTTCATCGAAAAAGTCAATAACGCGCTGTTGGACAAAGACAAGACTTTCCGCGAGTGGGAAAAACGTTTTGCGGACATCGACAAAGTTAACCTTGACCTTAACACCCAATTAACAGAGCTGGAGAGCGCCAGAAAAGCCGTCGATAAATCCATCAGCGGCGCTGAGGATGTCATCGCGCGTTTTGAACGACGAATTAACGAAATCAGCGAAATTCAGCGCTTAAATGACGAACGTTTCCGACAGGAATGGAATTCCTTTAAAGCAGACGACCTGAAACGATGGACTAACTACCTGCTTGGGCAGGAAGAGCAGCTGCGCATCATCAATCAGCAGCTCACCGCCGCGCGTGAGGACCTGGAAACGGTGAAGGATGCTTCCGTCCGAACCCGCGACGACCTTGAGAAGCTCACCTGTGAAACTTTCCGTTACATCCAAGCCGTTTTAGGCGCTTATCAGGAATCCATCCAGAGCTTTGCTCCGCTGGCGGAGAAGAAAGCCCAGTAGTCCCGTGCACATCATTGGGACTGCCGGGCACGTTGACCACGGCAAATCAACCTTAGTTACCGCCCTGACAGGCACCAATCCCGACCGTCTGAAAGAAGAGCGCGAGCGGGAAATGACGATTGACCTGGGATTTGCTTCCCTCACGCTCCCCAACGGGGAAAAAGTGGGGGTGATTGACGTGCCCGGGCACCGCGATTTCATCGGCAACATGCTGGCTGGCATTGGGGGTATCGATGCGGTTTTGCTCATTGTCGCGGCTGACGAAGGCGTTTCTGCCCAAACGCGGGAACACCTCGCTATTCTCGACCTGCTGCACATCACCAGAGGACTGGTGGTTCTGACCAAGCTTGACCTGATTTCTGACCCAGAGTGGCTGGAATTGGTAGAACTAGAGACGCGCGAAATATTAAATGGCACCAGCCTCGAATCCGCGCCGATCATAAAAGTCTCCGCGCGTACAGGCAGCGGAATCCCCGAGCTGCTGGAAAAGCTGCAGGAATTGCTTCAGAGCACCGCTTCCAAGCCCGACCTTGGTAGACCGCGCCTGCCAATCGACCGGGTCTTTTCTCTCACGGGTTTCGGGACCGTCGTAACGGGAACGCTGTTGGACGGCAGTTTTGCGGTGGGAGACGAAGTCGTCAGCCTGCCCGAAGCTTTAAATGGCCGCATCAGAGGCCTGCAAAACCATAACCAGAAGCTGCAAAGGGTCGGTCCCGGCTCGCGCGCAGCCGTCAACCTGGTCGGAATTGATAAAAACCAGCTTGCCCGCGGCTGCGTTATCACGAAGCCCGGCGCATACACACCAACCACCTTGCTGGACGCGCACTTCAAATACCTCTCTGATTTGCCTTCTGACCTGCGGCACAACACGCAAGTAAAAATCTTCATAGGTTCAGCCGAAACTGCCGGTCATTTGCGTCTTTTGGGAAAAGAAATCCTGAAGCCCGGCGAGCAGGCTTTCCTTCAAATTAAACTTGACAAGCCTGTTGTGGCTGCCCGCGGGGATAGATTTATCATCCGTCTGCCCTCCCCAGCTGAGACCTTAGGTGGTGGCATCGTACTGGAGCCGCATCCCACGCGCCTTTACAAACGCTTCAACGCAGCTGTGCTGCAAAACCTGGATGGGCTGCTTTCTGGCAGCGAAACTGAAGTGCTCGTGCAAAGTCTGAAAGCGCTTGGGGCCACTTATGCTGAGCTTGCGATAAGCAAGGCGGGCCTGGAAAAGCAAACCGGTTTAGCGCTTTGCGACCGCTTGATAGCCGACGGCAGCATCATTGTGCTTCAACCGGGTAAAGACGCCGGACGCAATTTATTAATTGAACGCGAAGCCTGGCAGCAGGTGCGCGAAAACATGCTTAAGACTTTATCTGATTTTCATGCGGGTAATCCACTTAAACCAGGAATGACGCGCGAAGCCCTGCGAGCAGCGCTAAAGATGCCGCCGCTGCTTTTTGAAGCTGCGCTCGATAAACTAAACGCCGGGCAGGAAGTGCATGTTCGGGGTGCGCTTACTTCACTGGCAAGTCACCAAATTCAATTCAGCCCCGACCAACGCGCGCTAATAACCGACTTGCTCCAGCGCTTCAACGAACATCCCTACTCACCGCCGGATGCCGCGGAAGCCGCTGCGCTTGTCGGTCCCAATATACTGGAAGCCCTGGTAGCGACAGGCGACCTGATACAAACTTCAGCGCAAGTCCAGTTTACTGCGCAAGCCTTTAACGAAATGACTTCCTGGGTTAGAACGCACTTGGACGCGCGCGGCAGCCTGACCTTGGCTGAATTCCGCGACCACTTTGGAACCAGCCGAAAATACGCAGCTGCGTTCCTGGAGTTTCTGGACGATAAAGGCGTTACCCTCCGAAAAGGAGATATTCGGGTGTTAAAACAGGTACAATAACAATACAGATCAAACCAACCACTAATAGGAGAGAACTATGGCATGGAAAGTATTGATTACTGATGGGCTGGAAAGCAACGGAAAAGCAATTCTCACCAGGAATGACACTGCGGATGACAAAAAGGGCATTGAAGCAGCTGAACTGCTTCAGATTATCCCCGATTATGACGCCATCATCATCCGCGGACGCACAAAAATGACTGCGGAAGTGATTGAGGCGGCAAAGAACCTGAAAGTAATCGGGCGGATGGGCGTCGGCGTTGACAACATTGATTTGAACGCAGCCAAAGCGCATCAGGTGACCGTCGTGAACGCGGCTGTGGCAACTACGCTCGCGGTGGCGGAATTGGCGGTGGGAATGATGTTTGCGCTCGTTCGCGAACTCCCACGCGCGGATGCAAGCCTGAAAGCCGGACAGTGGCTTAAGAAGGATTTCAACGGAATCGAACTCTTTGGCAAAACGCTGGGTGTGGTAGGCTTTGGCAATATTGGCCAGGTCGTCAGCCGCTACGCGGTGGCGTTGGGCATGAAGGTGCTCGCTTACGATCCTTTCCGCGATGCGATGTATATGCACGAACGCGGCGTGGAAGCTGTCAGTCTTGAAGGCCTGCTGCAAAGAGCGGATGTAATTACCATCCATACCCCACTCACTGATCAGAACAGGCATCAATTCAACGCGGATTGCTTCGCGAAGATGAAGGACGGCGTTCTTATTGTGGACGCTGCGCGCGGCGGCATTATCGATGAGGAAGCCCTCTTGCACGCCCTGGAGAGCGGTAAAGTGCGCGGCGCGGCGCTTGATGTTTACGAAAAAGAACCACCGGTGAGCTTTGATTTAATCAAACATCCAAAAGTAATTGCCAGCCCCCACATTGGCGCGCAGACTGCCGAAGCGCAACTGCGGGCAGCGGAAGATATTTCCACTGAAGTCTTGAACGCATTGAATGGACTGCCCCTGCGCTGGAAGATTTGTTAAGATGGCCAGCACCGAAGCAAAACTAGCAAAACTGCGGGAAATTTACGCCGAGATCAGTCGCTTGGGTTCAATCCAGGCCTTGCTCGAGTGGGACCAGCAGGTAAACATGCCAGCCGGAGGCGCGGAGGATCGCGGGAATCAATCAGCCCTGATTGCCGGGTTGGCTTTTGACAAGAGCACATCTGATGAGCTTGGCAGCCTGATTGAAGACCTGGCTGCTGAGCTGCCCAATCTGGACGCTGATGATGAATTTGCCCGCGAAGTTAAGGTTGCCAAGCGCAACTTTGATCGCAACGCCCGCATCCCGCGTGAGAAAGTCATCGAGTTTGTACTAGCCACCTCAGCCGCGCACGAAGTGTGGGTTAAGGCGCGTCAGAACAATGATTTCGCCAGCTTCGAACCGCATCTGACGCACATCTTTGACTTGCGCCGGCAGCAAGCCGAGCTCTTCCAACCTTATGACCATCCTTACGATGCTCTGTTTGAAGAATACGAACCTGGCATGAAAACGGCAGATGTGCGCGCGATATTTGACGCCCTGCGCCCGCGTCAGGTAGAACTGCTGCGCGCTATCGCGGCGTCCGAACAAGTTGACAACGATTTTATCAAGCAGCACTATCCCTTCGATGAGCAGCGCAAAATCGGCAGTTTCATTGCTGGGCGTTTTGGCTACGACTGGGAACGCGGGCGGCTCGACCTTGCGCCGCATCCCTTTACCACCAGCTTTGGCGCGGGAGATGTGCGCATTACCACGCGTTTCCTTGAGAAAGACGGCATGTCCGCGCTCTTCAGCACGATGCACGAAACCGGCCACGCGCTCTACGATCAAGGTCTTTCTGCCAAGTATCGCGATACCAGCCTGGACCGCGCAGCCTCATACGCGATTCACGAATCGCAATCCCGCTTGTGGGAGAATCTGGTTGGCCGTTCTCGTGAATTCTGCCGCTTCGCCTTCCCGGTAATGCAAATGCTCTTCCCGCAGCATCTTGGAAATATCACCTTGGAGCAGTTTTATCGGGGAATCAACCGCGTGGAACCTTCTTTCATTCGGGTGGAAGCGGATGAAGCCACTTACAACATGCACATCATGCTGCGCTTCGAAATCGAAACAGGTCTGCTTGAGGGCAGCCTGCGAGCGCGGGACCTGCCAGAGATATGGAACGCCCGCATGCAAGAGTACCTTGGCGTCACTCCTCCAGATGACGCGAACGGAGTTTTGCAAGATGTTCATTGGTCCAGCGGTTTGGTCGGGTACTTCCCCACCTATGCCCTGGGCAACCTTATTTCCGCGCAATTGTGGGAAAAGATGGTCTCGGAGCATCCGGTTATTCCCGAAGCGATGACAGAAGGCGACTTCAGCCAGATCCTCGCGTGGCTGCGAGAAAATGTGCACCACCTTTCCTCGCGGTACGATCCCTTGGAGCTCGTGCAGCGAATTACTGGCGGAACCATAGACCCGGAACCCTACATGCGCTATTTGAACACGAAATACAGCGATATCTACCGTCTCTAATGGATTGTTACCATGTAAAAACACGACCGCTGCATGCGGTCGTGTTTTTGATTTTAAACTTGTCCCTGTAAGCCCCTATGGACCCGTGCTGACGCCGCCGTAATACGCGGGGTCTGTCGGGGTTTTACCGCTCGGGTCGTGGACATAAACCCAATCGCCGTCTTTCGCCCAGTGATAAACCCAGTTGGCGTCTCCGGGAGACATGTTCACACAGCCGTGCGATTGGTTAAAGCCCAGGACCACCGGCCAGTAAACGCCGTGGATGGCAGTGTTGCGATCGTAGAACATTGCCCATGGGACAGCCTGAAGATGATAAAAATCTGAACGGTCAGCTTCGTAGGCATCCTGCATCGTGACGGTGTCGTACATCTTGTAGATCTGGAAAGTCCCCGGCTGGGTGTAAAAAGGCTGCAGCCCAGTGGCTATCAGGCTCGCGAAAACCAACTCGCCATCCTCGTAGACTGACAAAGTGTAGTTGCCTAAATCAATATTAATCCAGCGGTCGCCGGTAACGCCTTGCGGGCGTGTGGTGTCCACCACCATTCGGCGCGATTTATGCGAAGAGACCCATTCCTCCTGACCGATGCGATACCATTCATATCCATCAGCTTCGGCCATCTGGAAAATTTGAATCACGTCATACTTGGCAAGCACACGGCCGGTTTTTGGGGAAGCGTAACCCGGAGCTGTGTAGCTCTCGGCATCGTTGACAATCCAACCAAAGTCATTTTTTGGCGTCCGGGAAAAGCGCAGTCCTTGAAAGCGCGTCCAGGAATAAATTGGCTGGGCTTGCATCCATTCGCCGCTTTCCAGCTGGACCAATATGCGGTTGCCGTCGCTCACTTGATTGACCATGGAAACATAACGCATCGGTCCGGCGGCCAGCGTGCGCAGTGGCGTGCCGCCATTGCGGGCTTCGGCGAGGCTGGCGTAGACCGGCACGGCTTCCGAAGTGCCGGCGACAATCTTAGCAACCCAGACTGGAAGTTGGGTCAGCGAGTAATCCGGAGACGCCGCGGGAAGTTCCTCAAGAATGTAGGGAATGCCTTCCTCAGCCAGTTGTTTTACAGACTGCGATGCCCCCAAGGCCAGGCAGTCATCCGGCTTGCTGTTGTAAAGGCCAGGCAAACACAAAGGCAAATCGTAATAAAAAGACCCGTCCGTCTCGGCTGTCGCGGCCTGCCCCAGCGCGCTCGGAGAAAAGCCAAGCAAAAGCACGCAGATGAGCAGCACCAAGCTGATTTTGAGATGAATTTTCATGCCGGCATTATACCCGTTCTGTAAAAACGCACAAAAATTGGTACAAGCTCAACGATGAGCGGCCGCCTTTGTATTCCACAGGGGTTGAGATCATCAGAAATATATCAAAAAAAAACCACATTTCTCTCCACAGCAAGCATGAATTAGGATAGAATCAACAAAACCAGAAACGAGGAGTTCGCCATGAAGATACCCATCTATCATGTTGATGCTTTTGCCGTTGAACCCTTCCGGGGAAACCCAGCAGCAGTATGCCTTTTGCAAGCGCCGCGCAGCGCGGAATGGATGCAGAATGTCGCCGCTGAAATGGCGCTTTCCGAGACAGCTTTCCTTTTTCCCAAAGGAGAAGGTTACCATTTGCGCTGGTTTACCCCCAAAACGGAAGTCGAACTCTGCGGTCACGCCACTCTGGCAAGCGCGCACATCCTTTACGAATTTGGCTTCTACGAACCGGATGAGACCATTAAGTTCCAGACTTTGAGCGGAACAATTACCGCCAGCTTCTCACGCGGGACGATAGAACTGGACATGCCCCGACGGGATCCCGTTTCTGTGCCGGTCACGGAGCAATTAATTGAGGTGCTCGGCCAAGAGCCGCTCGCGGCTGCAGTTGTCAACAACCAGGTTATTCTGGCAGAGCTGGAGAATTCCGATGCGGTGCGAAGCTTTGCGCCGGATTTTAAGAAGATTTCCACTTTGCCACAACCGGATGTGATTATTACCGCACCCTGTAAAGAACGCTACGATTTTATTTCACGCTTCTTTTCGCCGGTCACAGGCATCCCCGAAGATCCTGTAACTGGCATGGCGCACTGCACGCTCGCGCCGTATTATGCTGAACGCATGAATAAAACCAAATTCTTTGCCTACCAAGCCTCCGCGCGCGGTGGGGAAGTTTGGGTTCGCTTGGGCACAGACCGGGTGTACATTGGCGGTAAGGCCGTCACCGTCTCCCAGGGTGACTTGCTTCATCAAAAAGACTAAACTTCCCGGTCGGATGGCTTGGTCGTTGTTCAATCAATGACGAGTAATCAACGCTAAACTATGCAAAGCGTCCTCTCAGCCTGACAAGCAGACGGATGCTCGCGTATCTACTACAAATCCAGCCTTGCCCTCAAGGAGAAATAGCATGGAACTGTTGAAACAACGAATCTTAAGGGATGGAAAAAATCTTGGTTCTGGCATCCTGAAAGTGGACCGTTTTATCAATCACCAGGTGGACCCAAAACTCATGGACGCGTGCGGAGCCGAATTCGCGCGGCTATTTGTTGATGTAAGCGCCGAAAAAGTGCTTACCGCGGAAATTTCAGGCATCGCCCCGGCTTTGATGACGGGCAAATACCTGGGCATCCCGGTGGTTTATGCCCGAAAAACAAAACCGATTACTATGCCAAACGAAGTCTACCTGACTGTGGCTCCTTCTCATACTAAGGGAAATAACGTGGAGTTGATTGTCTCCCCAGAGTATCTCGGCAGAGACGAGCGCATCCTAATCATTGATGACTTTCTCGCATCCGGCGCGACAATAGCCGGGCTGGTGCGTCTGGCACAGGTTGCCGGCGCCCAGGTAGTTGGGATTGGGACATTGATCGAAAAGTCATTCGAAGGCGGTCGCAACCTGCTTTCGTATCTTAATATTCCAATTCACTCCTTGGTAACAATCACTTCCATGGACGACGGCAAAATCATTTTCTCGAATTGATCTGGCGCACAAACATGACTGAAAAAATCATCATTGTCGATTTTGGATCCCAATACACTCAGTTGATTGCCCGACGCGTTCGCGAAGCTCGGGTATACAGCGAAATCCTGGCGTGGAACGACCCCAAGCTTAGCCAATTAGAAGCCGAGACGCGCGGGTTTATCCTTTCAGGCGGTCCTGAGTCCGCCTACGCGCAAGGCGCTCCAACAATTCCAAACGCTTTACTGGAGAGCCAACTGCCTATCCTGGGAATCTGTTATGGAATGCAAGCCCTCGCGCACGCTTTGGCCGGTGAAGTCAGCCGGGCAGGCCACCACGAATACGGCCTGGCGGAGATAAGCATAACTAAAGAAAATCCGCTTCTGCCGCAAGGCAACCAAACGGTCTGGATGTCTCACGGCGATCAACTTACTAAGCCCCCGAAAGGATGGGATGTGCTGGCGAGCTCCGCAAATTGTCCGATTGCGGCAGTCGGGGATTATGCAAAGAAAAGGTTTGGTTTGCAGTTCCACCCAGAAGTTCGCCATACCCCGCTTGGCACAGAAATATTAAAGCGTTTCGTGCTGGAAATTTGCGGCTGCGCGTCAGATTGGACGACTGAATCCATTATTCAAGAGAGTATCGTCCGCATCCGGGAGCAAGCAGCCGGTCGAAGCGTGCTTTCGGCAGTCAGCGGCGGTGTCGATTCCAGCGTAGCGAATGCCCTTGCCCGCGAAGCGCTTGGCGCGAATGTGCGCAGCGTCTTTGTGGATACCGGTCTGCTTCGCCTGGGAGAGCGGGAACAGGTTGTGAAAGCCTTCGAACACCTCCCCGGCGAACCGCTGCGGGTCGTGGATGCATCGCAGCGCTTTCTAGTGAAGCTGAAGGGCGTGACAGACCCGGAACAAAAACGCAAAATCATTGGTGAGGCATTTATCCGTGAGTTTGAAGCGTTCGCCCGCGAAGTTGGAAACCCCAAATTCTTGGTACAGGGCACTATCTATCCCGATGTTGTGGAATCCCAGGGATTAGGCGCTTCGCAAGCGCACCGCATTAAGAGCCACCATAATGTCGGCGCATTGCCTTCTGAAATGAATTTTGAGCTTGTCGAACCATTGCGTTTGCTCTTTAAGGATGAAGTGCGGGCGGTGGGCGTAGCTCTGGGCTTACCCCACGCGTTGGTCTGGCGGCAGCCCTTTCCTGGCCCGGGTCTGGCGGTGCGCTGCCTGGGAGAGATTACGCATGAACGACTGGACACCTTGCGGCAGGCGGACGCAATTTTTACCTCGGAACTTGAGAAAGAAGGATTGTTAACTTTGGTCGAGAGCGCCGAAGGACAGCCAACCGGAAGTTCACAGGCTTTTGCAGTGCTTCTGCCAGTCAGGTCCGTTGGAGTGATGGGCGATCAGCGCAGTTATCAGGAAGTAATTGCCCTGCGCGCGGTCTCCACGAGCGATTTTATGACCGCCGATTGGGCGCGCCTACCCTATGAATTGCTGGCAAGAGCGGCTAACCGGATTGTGAATGAGGTTCCGCGCGTGAACAGGGTGGTGTATGATATTACCAGCAAGCCGCCCGCGACGATTGAATGGGAATAACCCCGGAACAAGAGAGGAATTATGAATTACTCAGAAATCCTGAAGAAAGCCTGGAATATTGTGTGGAAGCACAAGATTCTCTGGCTTTTCGGTTTCTTAGCTGGCTCAGCGGTGGGCGGCAGCCAAGGTTTTTCTTATCAATTTTCTTCCAGGGATCGTCTCATGCGGCATTGGGGAGATGGTGGAGGCAAGTATTTCCCCATGTTCGAACGCCTGAGCGAGTCTCTTCATGATGTACCAAGTTACACCTGGTTTTTGTTGGCTGCCGGAATCGCTATCAGCGTGCTTCTTGTCAGCCTCATCGCGTTTTTTCTGCGCGAATACGGCGTAGGCGGCGTGATTAAAGGTTCTGCCCTGGCAGAAGAGCAGGAAAACGGAAAACTCAACTTTAAAGCTTTACACCACGCGCTTAAACCATTCTATTGGCGTTTAATTCTGCTGAGGCTGTTAGTAGCGATTGCGAGCGTCCTTTTGGCTGGGCTGTTGGCAGTTCCGGTTGTGATTTTTATCATTGGCACCCTGGGTGTGGGGCTGTGCTGCCTGCTGCCATTCTTGATACTGCTCATTCCAGTCGGGTGGGCAGCACGCGTGCTGGTGCATAATGCCTCCATCGCGCTGGTCGATGAAAACCTTGACCCGCTTCAAGCCATTGAACGCGCCTGGGAGCTAAGCACCCAGAACCTCGGTCCGCTGCTGGTGCTGCATATCATCCTCGGCCTGATACGATTGGTTTGCGGCTTGGTCTTGAGCGTACCATTGATTGCCGCGGCGCTGCCGCTCATCTTCGCGCTGCGCGCCTCAGCCCCCGGGATAAGCGCGGCTGCAGGGCTAGTTTCTGCGCTGCTTTGGTTGCTCCTCCTTCCTTTGCTGTTGATTGCATTCGGCGTCTTGAATGCCTATGACCTGACTGCCCGCGCACTTGCTTACCGTGAGCTTAAGGAAAAAACGCGCGTCGTGCCGATTGGTTCTCAGGCTCTGACCACGGAAGCAACAAAGTAGGACAATGCGCTTGAAACCGATTCAACCACTGGGGGCAACCTCTCCGGTCGCTGCCCGCTGCGGCTGGCTAGGTTTCCGGAAATTGCTCTCACATGCCTGCTTGTTGGTGCTCCTTCTGGCGTTCTGTCTGCGCGTCGCGCTGCCAGTCCGCGCAACTGCGCGAACCCAGGCAGCCCCTTCGCTGGAGATACTAAACATTGAAAACCGGGAATTCCCGCTTATCCGGGTAGAAGTAAAGCCGCGCAACCTCCCGATAGGCTCAGCCGCTCCAATCGTCACCAACGCGTTCACTATTCTGGAAAACGGAAATTCAGTACCTGCCCGGGATGTGCAAGAGAATTATCAAGGCATCCATCTTACGCTGGTGGTTAACCCGGATTTTGCGCTCGATTCTCGCGACCCAAAAGGCGTTTCCCGCTACTCTAAGCTTGTGGGGGCATTCAAACTGCTTTCTGATGCCTTCAACTCGGAGGGGAAAGACCGCTTCAGCCTCTACATCAACCCCGACTATGTATTCGAACAACTTTCAGACTTCAGTTCCCTCATTACAGCTTTGGATGCTTACAGTGGTAACTTTCGTTCTCTGAAATCAGACCTTGCCAGCCTGACGCGCGCCGTGGACGCCTTGAGCATGGAGGAGAGCGGCAAGGATAAAATCATCCTCTACGTTACCGGGCTTCCAACTGTGCAAGACGCAAAAACACTTCAGCTTCTAACGGAGACTGCCCGAGAAAAAAAGATAAAGGTTGTCATCTGGTTGGCAGGCGAAGCTTTTATTGCTGGTTACCCACAAATTCCTTACCTACAGGACCTCGCGGAAAGCAGCGGCGGAAGTCTGTTCATCTATTCCGGAAATGAAGCGCTGCCAGAAACGAATGGGTACATACAGAATCTGGGAAAAATCTACGCTATCTCCTATCTTTCTCTGGCCCGAAAAAGTGGAAATCAAACGCTCGCGGTGCGACTTCAGCTTGAAGAGGAAATAATTAGCTCCTCAAGCGCCAGTTTTGAGGTGGTGGTGGAACCTGCCAAGCTGAGTTTCATCAATTTGCCGGACACACTATCCCTGCAGCAATCCGAGGACGGCATGGTAACCCCCTCGGAACTCCCCGTGCAAGCGCTAATCGATTTTGTGGATGGGCATCCCAGGAATATTACATCGGCGCGTCTGCTCGTTAATGGTAAAAGCGTGCAGGAAAATGTTCAAGCGCCATACAGCAGCTTCATTCTGAGGCTGGCTGAGTATGCAGGTGTCGAGAAGCTGACCTTGCAGATAGCAATGGAGGACGAACTTGGCCTGGAAGCAAGCACGGCCCCATTCGACATCTTAATAAGTACCGTTCCGGTTGGGAGCACGAGCAATTTGGATATCTTAAAGAGTCCCTGGCTTCTAGTCGCCCTCGGCGCGGCGCTCGCCGCGTTAGCCGCGCTGGTAGTGCTGCCGGCTTTGCTAAGACCGAAAGCCAAACCGATTCCAGAAAGCTCTCCGGAAGCCATCTTGCCTCTGCCAACAGCTCCACAAAAGATATTGGCAACACTGACTAAACTTAGCCCAGAAAACATTCCGACGCCAGAAAAACCAGTGGCAATAACTCAGGAAATCAGCATTTTTGGGCGCGACCCGGACCTCTGTAATGTCGTTTTGGATGACCCAGCTATTGAGCCTATGCACTGCCAACTGCGGATGCTCGCTGATGGCGAATTTCGTCTGACCGATTTCCGCAGCGCTGCTGGAACCTGGGTGAATTATGCGCCTGTTGGTGTGAAAGGAATCCGGCTTTACCATGGCGACCTGATCCAACTTGGCTCACTTACTTTCCGCTTTGGAAGCGGCTCACGCATCGCTGTCCCTGAAAAGAATGCGCCAGGCGTGAACAAAGAGGAAATAAATCCAGACCTGGAATGAATCAGCTAAAAGCCGATATTAAATGAGATAGCTCCCAGGTTGGAGTTGTTGTCAGCAGTTGAAATCGTCTTGCCCGAAGAATTGATTTATGTTAGAATACCTTCCCTACGGAGGGATGGCCGAGCGGCTAAAGGCGCCTGTCTTGAAAACAGGTATGGGGAAACCCATCGTGGGTTCGAATCCCACTCCTTCCGCTCGGGTTGACAACCGAATATGGGGAGGTGCCAGAGTGGACGATTGGGGCCGCCTGCTAAGTGGTTGTTGGAGTAAAATCCAACCGAGGGTTCGAATCCCTCCTTCCCCGCCTGAATGTCAGTTGCTGACAAGAGAAAGCACCTTACGAGGTGCTTTCCGCTTTTTAAGAAAGTCCCTTTCACGCTTCCGGGTAGACGCATAAGCAAACGCCAGAGAGGGGTTAAGCTCGCTTAAAGCCAGAGAGAACACGGCAATACCGAAAGCCGAAAAGGGAGCCAGCGTTTTGACAGGGGCTGCGCATGGTTCAGAGCGGTACGTCCGCGGCCAAGCAATTTCATCTCCGATGTTCTAATCAGAAACCTATTCCAGATCACCATTACAGCACGACGGTATCCAATAGGTACAAGCGAGCCTTTTCAGGAAAATTGGCCTTGTTTTTCTTAAACTGGCGTGATTATTGCAACAACGGCAGTGGTGAAATTGGCAAGAATTCACCATAAAGTAGAACCGCCGCGCAATCCAAAATCACAAAAGCCTTCTGCTCTGGCATTATCGCATCTAGATTCAACGGAAAGAAAGAGACAAGGCGGTTATTACTGATGGTTTTATGTTTTCATTTTTGATTTTTTGAGTTAATCAAAAATAATTACAAGCACTGAAGGAGTATCGCATGAGAAAAGCCAAAGTATTTTCAATCCTACTGGCAATAAGCTTGCTGTTTGCTGCCCTGGCTGGTATTAATGGCCTCCAGGTGGCCAAAGCAGAGGATGAAAATCCTCCCAATTCTGAGCTCATTCAAAAGAACGCCTGGCTTTTGGGCACCGAGCCGCCAAATTCCATTGCCAGCACATCCATTTTTTCTCTTCAAAGCTGCAATCAGGAGTTCTGGGACAACGGTGAATTCATAACGCACCCGGGCGGAGCTTATCAGGGAGTGAACGCCTCTGCATTACAAAATTTTTTATTAGAGATGCAAACCTATGGATTCACAAACGAATACTTCGCGTTGGGTTATCACACCGCGGATGATTTTATAATCACGGATACCCGCGGCTGGCAAGTAGATAACATCTCCTTCTTTGCATATCAAGATGGCGATTATGCTTATCCACCTTCCTCACCCATCGTTGAAGTCTACCTGCAAATCTGGGACGGCCCGCCCGATGACCCCAACAGCAAGGTGGTTTTTGGCGACCTTTCAACGAACCGATTGATTTCAACTTCCTGGACCAAGACATACCGTGCCGCTGATACCAACTTGCTGGATGACAGCATGCCCATCATGGAAAATGTTGTATACGTGGGAACTTTCCTGCCCGCTGGCACATATTGGCTGGATTGGTCCACCAAAGGAAGCATGACGACTGGACCTTGGGTGCCGCCGGTGACAATACTTAATATGACAACAACCGGCAACGCCAAGGTATTCAAAGATTCATGGCAGCCAGCCTTGGACGCGGGAACTGGAAGCAGTCAAGGCTTGCCGTTTATCATCCGCGGCTGCCGCGAACAAGGTCCCTGGCAGCAGCTCCCGAACAGCCAGGTAGACCGGATGGATAATGTATTGGCAGCCTATAACGGCAAAATTTGGGATATCACCGGCCGCGGGGAGACGGGTGTATCCTCATTTGACCCCCTGACTGGATTATGGTCGCTTGTTAGTGGATCCACCCCGTCATTCGGAAGCAACTACGCCCGCTCTGGCTGTCAGGTGGATAATGAAGTTTTTATCTATGGCGACGGCGTCACCAACGGTTTCACCGGTCTGTGGAGCTATAACCTGAGCACGAACCTGTGGAAGCAAGAGACACCCACCGGCACTCCGCCAGCCTATCAAGGCATTTGGGCTCCAGCCTGGGTCGCTGATCCGGCGACCAAGATTTGTTACATGACGGGCGGCGCCGCTACTGCGGGCGGCGGAACCTTAAACAGCGTTTACGCCTACGATACAGTTCAGGATAAGTGGCTTACGCCGCTGCGCGCCTTTGACAGCGTGCGCAACTACCACGCCGCGTTCCTCTTCAACCGCCCTAGCGACAGCCACAAGCTGCTCTGTGTAGCTGGCGGCGTGACAACCGGTCCCGTCCTCACCAGTACCCAATGTTATGATTTCACAAAGTCAAATTGGAACGAGGAGGATATCGACCTTGGCCCGCTGCCCATTCCGCTGTGGGGCATGGGTTACGCGCAAACTACCATTTCCGGTCAGGTTCAGCTTTGGATGGTGAACGGCTCGGATGGTGATTTCAATATTAGCCCCGAAACCTGGGTTTTCTCTGCCAAGACCAAATCCTGGGCAAGCGCGGGACCGCTGCAAAGCGGTGATTTCTTCCGCACATCGGCTGTAACCCTCGATAACGTGGTCTACCATGTGGGCGGCTCGCTGGGCGGTTTCAATTATGCTGGAAAAGCGGATAAGTACGTTGGTTTCAGGCTGTACATCCCCAGCGCCTCGAAATTCTCGCAGTTAAAGTAAGCCCAAAAGCTTTTTCTGAGTAAAAAAGAGCTGTGAGCATTGCTCACGGCTCTTTTTTATTCAACTGAGCCTAAGCATGAAAACGCGCGAAAATAGTGGCTCGTTAAAAATTTAACGCTCAGGATAGAGTCAGAAATACCGCATGTCGGGTGCGCGCGTTTTCGCCTCGCTTGGCTTTGGTTTGCTGGGACCATCAAAGAATTAGAGCCCTGATAAGCAGGGCTCCAATAATCAAAATCAGTCTGTTGAACGCAGATTCAGGTTTCCACGAATGTAGTTGCAAGACACAAGCGCAAGTTAGGCTTAATCATCCAGCAAGCGGCGTTCGCCTTCCAACGCCCGGATGCTGCTGACATCCTGGGTGACCTCAATCACGCCCTTATAAGCGCCTTGCGCGTCCCGCAGCGCGAAGTAGCGAATGTGCACAAACTTAGGTCCCATCTGAATCCAAAATTCCGCCACATCGCGCTTGCCTGCGCGGAAATCATCCACAATGTGCTGAACAACATGCACGCTTTGTGGTGGGTGGCAGTTCTGCACAGCCCTGCCAATAATGGCGGCGGTGCGGACAAAAATCCGCTCTGAGGTTTGGGAGAAGAAGCATACCTTGTCATTCTCATCCACAAAGGTAATATCCACGGGTAGATTGCTGAGCATCAGATTAATCTGTTCCTGCGTCAGCGCGCCAGTGGAAAGCGGAATTTTTCCCTCAGTTTCGAGCGCCGGGGCTGGCTCCTCACTGATTAATTCAGTTGATTCGGCGCCTTTTTTCAAGCTCAGGCTCTCCGATTTAATCAAGTCCCAGTCTTCCTGACTCAGGCGGGTCAGAGACTCCGGCAGCAGGACTTTTTCTTCTTTGTAAAACATATCCCGCACAGCCTTTGCCAGGTCAAGATATTCCGCGTCAATTGTTTCGAGGTCCAAAGAATCGCTGTTAATCAAAGCTTGCAGGTTTCGGATCGCCTTGCGGATATCGTTGTGCACACCCCACATCACTTTGGACGGTCCCTCAAAACCATATTTTTCCAGGACAGGAAAGAGCAAGTTTTCTTTCCACTCGTAATGACGTTCAATCAATTGCAGGTTCCCAACCGTCATGCGCAGTGATTTCAGCGCGTCCTTATCTCCAGCGAGAACTCTGGCCAGGCTGCCTTCAACTGATTCAAGCACGCGGCCAATAATCTCATTCTCCAGCCGGAAATTGTGCACCGGATGCCCGGGAACGGATTCCGGAGCGGCCTGGCTTTCCAAACCCTGTTGAAAGACTGCCACATGCAAATCGCATAGTTTCTGAATGTCAGCAACTGGCAGCCCTTCGGCTATAACTTCGCGTTCCGCCTGGGCAATATCCGAGGCAGTCGCCTCCGCGATAATCTCGTTAAACTCCTCCTGCAAGGATTCCACGCTTTCCCCGGCGTGTAGTTTGCGGATGATTGCCTTGAGGGCATCTTTGCGTTTCGAGGCGTTATTGATAAATTCACTCATTATTTCTCCTTTTTCTATTCTTCAATTATCCAGGTTATGGTCACAGGGCAGTGAATTGCGTTTTCAGGACAAACTATCTCGCATTCGGTGCAGTAAGTGCAAAGTAAAGGTTCCACGAAGGTCGGGTGCTGGCTGTCCGCATTCATCTCCAATGCGTGCTCCGGACAAGCGGAGGCACACTGGCCGCAGCTGCTGCACAAAGAAAGATCAAGGATCGGAAGAACGAAATCGTTTGTCATAAATTGAGTCTACTTCGTTTTGTGGTCAGGTAGTGTGACTTAAGTCACACTCTGCGCCATCAAGAAAATTGCTTGGCAATATGCGCGAAACTCACCAGCGCCGCGCCTCTTCTTCAAGCGCTGCTTTGTTAATCAGAATCAAGCGCTGACGCTCACGTTTCAGCCAACCCAACTGCGAGAAGTCCCGCAGCAGCCGGGCGACAATTTCCCGAACCGTGCCAATTTCAGCCGCGATTTCTTCCTGGGTGATGCCGGCCGACTGCCTGGGTTGGTCGGCGTGCTTGATGAGAAAAGCAGCCAGCCTGGAACGCGCGCTTTGAAGGCTGAGGCTGGCGGCTAGTTCGCTGAGCTGCTCCAATTTGCCCGCCAGGTGCTCGAGCAGTGTCCGGTTAAAGGCAGCGTTTTTGGCGCATAGCGCTTCAAATAAGCGCGGCGTAATTGAGAGAATTTGCGTGGTTGTGGCGGCGCGTCCGCTGGCTGCGTGACAGGCATTTTGATGAAGTACAAGTGGAACTACCGAAACAATTTCTCCTGCCCGCAGGTGGGAGAGGATTTGCTCCCTGCCGTCCGCGGCACGCTTAAATACCGCGACATCGCCTGCGTATACCACAAGAACGCTGGCGATTTCATCTTTTTCGAAGAAAACCATTTCCCCCGCGCTGTATGTGTGCAGCACGCAAGTTTGCGCGATGTGCCGGAGGTCTTCTTCGGAAAGTGCTGAGAAGACAGCAACCTGACCCAGCATTTGAAGTAAATCTTGCTTCTCGTTCATTGTTATCCAGTGTTCTAGCCCCAGCCCTCCCCCTAACAATGGGAGGGTGAACATTGGGAAAGACAGCTAACTGCCAGTGCCGTGAGTCCAGGCAACCAAACCCTACATAGGTTAATGATACCCTTTTCTCATTATTTCTCCACATTTTCGCTGAGATGCCGGTCAAAAAGAACGAACCTGTGTATAATCAATATACTGGTATGACCTCTTACCACAAGAAGTGCGGAGGAATGTATGCCTGAATGGAAACCGCCGCTGAAAGTGGCTGAAACTACCGAATACCGTCTGCTGGACGCCATCCTGGATGGGACCTTTCCGGTTGACTCTCTACTCCCCGCAGAACGGGACTTGGCGGAAATGTTGGGCGTCACCCGCCCAACCCTGCGGGAAGCCCTGCAGCGCCTCTCCCGCGATGGTTGGGTTGAAATCAGGCACGGAAAACACACCCGCGTCAAGAATTACATGCAGGAAGGCAACCTGCTCATCCTGAACCACCTCTCCAGAAACCCACAAGCCCAGCCTGCTTCTTTTGTGCCTGATTTGCTGGACGTGCGCGCCACGCTTGCCCCTGTCTTCACCCGTCTCGCGTTTCTGCGCGAGCCCGAATCCGTTGAGCGCCAACTGGCCTTGGTGCAAAACCTGCCAGATTCCGCGCAAGAGTTTACCGCCGCTGACCTGGAACTGCAGCGCGTCCTGACAATCCTCTCTGGCAACCCAATCTACACCCTCATCTTCAATGGTTTCGGCGAACTCTATCGCGTGATGGGTCCCCTCTATTTTTCATCCCAAGCCGCCCGGGAAAGGTCCCGCAGATTTTACCGTGAGCTTCTCGAAGCAGCCTCCCAACGCGACGCGGAAGCTGGGGAGGGCCTTACCCGTGAGATGATGACCGAAAGCATCACTATCTGGAAGACTATACGCAATCAAGGAGCGCAAGCAGCATGAACCTAAACAATGACAGGGCAGAGACCTGGCAAAGCCTGCAGCAGAATTGGGACATCATTATCATTGGCGGAGGCATCACGGGCGCCGGGGTTTTCCGTCTGGCCGTAGCGCAGGGATTGCGTGTTCTATTGCTCGAAAAAAATGACTTTTCCAGCGGCACATCCAGCCGCTCGACCAAACTCATTCACGGCGGCATCCGTTATCTGCGCAACCGCCAAGTAGATATCACGCGTGAAATGGTACACGAAAGAGAAGCCTTGCTGCGGGAGGCGCCCACCCTGGTGAACCCGTTGGGTTTCATCATGCCCTACACGGCTGTCAATGCTCAGCGCTCGCTATTCCGTTTTGGCGTTACCATCTACGACCTGCTGGCCCCAAAATGGAATCACCGCCACATGTCCCGCGCGGAAGTTCAAAGCCTGGTACCCCAGATGAACGCACCCCGGCTGGCAGGCGCTTATCTATACTACGACGCGGTAATGGACGACGCGCGCATGGTCCTGCGCTTGCTCAGTGAAGCCTGCCGTGAAGGTGGAACCGCCCTGAACTACGCGCGCGTAGAAGCGCTGCTCACGTCCCGGAATGGCTCAGTCTGCGGCGTGGCGCTCAGCGACCAATCCCCGCACGCCCTGGGCAGCCTGGAATTGCAAGCCCGCGTCGTCATCAATGCCGCGGGGCCGTGGTCCGACACGCTCCGCGCCCAGATTGAACAACCTGCTCGCCTGCGCCCCCAGCGCGGTTCCCACTTGATTTTTCCGTGGGAGAAGCTGCCTCTACCGCATGCCGTTTCCCTGCTGCACCCAAAGGATAATCGCGCCATGTTTGCCATGCCGTGGGAAGGTACCACCATGATTGGCACGACCGACCTGGACCACCCAACGCCGCTGGACCTGGGCGAACCTTACTGCACCCAGGCAGAAGTGGACTATATTCTGGACGTTGCTGCTTCTTATTTCCCGTCGGCGCAGCTCAACCAGGCGGACGTACTCTCCAGCTTTGCCGGGCTGCGCCCGATTATCCACG
>JAGOML010000012.1:0-36201 GCA_017993575.1 Anaerolineaceae bacterium
GCCGTGCTGACGCCTCAGGAAGCGGATGAACTTTTTAGCATCATGCGTTCCCTCGCTGCGCAGGGAAAATCCATCATCTTCATCACCCACAAACTGCGCGAAGTTCTGGCCATTGCCAACCGCGTGCTGGTAATCCGGCGCGGTAAGGTGGTGGGCGAAACGACCCCGGATAAAGCGGATAAGAATTCTTTAGCCGCCATGATGGTTGGTCGTGAAGTGAACCTGGTGGTCAAGAAGAAAGAAACTACCCCTGGTGATGTGGTCTGTTCCATCAGCAACCTGGTGGTCGCGGATAAATTCCAAAATGTGGTTGTGGACGATGTCTCCTTGGAAATTCGCGCGGGAGAGATTCTGGGTGTCGCTGGCGTACAGGGCAACGGACAAACCGAACTGGTTGAGGCCGTCACAGGTCTGGCCAAAATCGCGGATGGGAAAATCACTCTGCTTGGCCAGGATGTATCCAAAGCCACGCCCCGCCAGATTACCGAACTTGGCAGCGCGCACGTCCCCGAAGACCGTCAGGCCGATGGGTTGGTGCTGCCCTTCCCTGTGGCTGAAAACCTGGTTTTGTGCTCCTATTACCTGGCTCCCTTCTCCAAAGGCGTGATCCTGCAATACGACAAGATTCTCGACAACGCCGAAAAACTAATCCGGGATTTTGATATCCGCACCCCCAACGCGCTGACTTCAGTAGGCTCGCTTTCAGGCGGCAATCAGCAGAAGGTTATCATCGCGCGCGAACTTTCCCGCCCAATCCAGTTCCTGGTTGCCTCGCAGCCAACACGCGGGCTGGATGTCGGCTCCATCGAGTACATTCATAAGCGTATCGAACAAAAACGCGAGGAAGGCTGCGCGGTTTTGCTGGTTTCTCCTGAGCTGGATGAAATCATGGAACTTTCAGACCGCATCGCGGTGATGTACCGCGGCAAAATCTTGGCGGTTGTTCCCAATAAAGGCATTTCCAAGGAATACATTGGGCTGCTGATGGCGGGCGTAGTTCCAGAAGAAGGCATGCAGGTTTCCGAAGAGACTGAAATCGAAGCAACCCTTTAAGAGGTGGTCGCATGAGTGAAGCACAAGCTGAAAAGAAAGATTTAGGTCAGGCAATTCTGAAAGAAATCAATCCGCCGCCGGAAGAAGAAGCCCATAAGAAAAGCTTCTGGAAAGCCATTTCCATTCCGGCGCTGGCAATCCTCACAGGTCTGCTCATCGGCGCGGTTATGATCGCAGCCACCAGCAATACAGTTTGGGCGGCCTTTGGCCAATCCATTTGGAAGGGTTTTGGCAGGGCTTTCGTTGAAATTGGCGCGGCTTATCAAGCCCTTTTCACCGGAGCAATTGGCGACCCTGTCCGCATTGTGCGGGCTCTGGGTTCCGGTGACGCAAGAGAAATTCGCTCGGCGCTGAACCCATTCCTGGAGAGCCTGGTGCAATCCACGCCTTACATTTTCACCGGTCTGGCTGTCGCGGTCGGCTTCCGCAGCGGTTTGTTTAACATTGGCGTGGAAGGGCAGCTCTTTATCGGCGCTGCCGCCGCCACATACGTGGGTTACGCCATCACCGGATTGCCCGGCATCATTCACATGCCCCTGGCTCTGCTTGCGGGTGCCTTGGGCGGCGCGTTCTGGGCATTTATTCCCGGCTTTTTGAAGGCTAAAACCGGCGGGCACGAGGTGATTAACACGATTATGATGAACTGGATAGCCTTCCGCCTGACAGAATGGCTGCTCTCAGGACCGATGAGCCGCCCAGGCTCTGGCGGCATGCCCCTCAGCCCGCTCATTCAGAAATCAGCGGAAATTCCGCAATTCTTCCAGGCTCCTATCCGCTTTCATCTTGGTTTCATCATCGCGCTGGCAGTGGCCTGGCTGATAAATTGGCTGCTTTTCAAGACCACCTGGGGCTTGAACCTGCGCACGGTTGGCACTAACCCCCGCGCGGCAAAATATGCCGGCCTGAGCACCACCAAATCCATCATCACCGCTATGCTTATCTCCGGCGCGCTGGCTGGCACGGCCGGCGCGGTGCAAATTCTGGCGGTCAACCGCAGCATGGCGCTCGGCCTCTCGTCCGGTTACGGGTTTGACAGCATCGCCCTGGCATTGATTGGGAATAACACCCCGCTTGGCGTCATCCTGGCATCGCTGCTCTTCGGCACCTTGCGCAACGGCGCTACGCGTATGATGGTGGTTTCGGCTATTCCAATTGATATTGTCGACGTGATTCAAGCCATCATCCTGATGTTTGTCGCGGCTCCCGCGATTATCCGCGCGATTTATCACCTGAAGAAACCAAAGAAGGAAGAAGCTACTATCTTCCTCAGCGGTTGGGGAGGGAAATAATGACCACAGTAACCCAGACTATTAAGCACAGACAGATTTCAGAAATATCGCCGGCGCGCAAGCTGTTTATGGGGATTGTTGAGCTCATTATTGGCGTTCTGATTTACGTCCTTTTTGCCGCTAAGTTAGCGCCAGAATTGATGACAACTTTTAACATGACTCCTGGCGGGATTGATGTGGGGACTTTAGCGGATTGGGTGTTACCATCCCGCATCACGCTGATTATCTTTGCCGTGATTTGCGTCGGGATTGGCGCGTTCCAAATCGTGAAAGGCTTCGGACGGGCTACCAACGGCCTGGTTGGCTTGTGCGGACTGCTGCTGGTCTTTGGTTTCCTTGTCTGGCAAGCCAGCGGCAAATCCTTGAACCTCTCTGGCATGCTCTCCAGCGCGGTCTTATTGGCAGTGCCAATCACCCTGGCCGCCTTCTCAGGCATCCTGGCGGAACGCTCCGGCACCATCAATATCGCGATCGAAGGGATGATGCTGATGTCGTGCATGTTCGCCGCGCTGGTCGGCAGTCTGACCAAGAGCGCCGCGATTGGTCTCCTCGGCGGGGTTCTTTCCGCGGTCGCTCTGGCGATGCTGCACGCGGTGTTGTGTATCAAGTATAAAATCAACCAGACGGTATCCGGCACGGTGATTAATATCTTCTCAGCTGGGATGACCGCTTTCATCTCGCAAAAGTTCCTACAGAAGTACCAGAACCTGAACGCCCCGCCTATGCTCACCCGCATCCCCATACCGCTGCTCTCTCGCATCCCATTCATCGGCCCCATTCTGTTCAATCAGAACTTGTTCGTGTATTTGATGCTCCTGACCTTAATCATTCTTCAGGTAGCGCTATTTTCCACGCGCTGGGGCCTCAGACTGCGCTCGGTTGGGGAGCACCCCAAAGCCGCGGACACGCTCGGCATTGATGTCATCCGCACGCGTTATGTCGGCATGCTGCTGAGCGGCGTGGTGGCCGGCATAGCCGGCGCGTTCTTCACATTGGGTTCCGTTGGCCGCTTTGATGAGGGCATGACGGCAGGGAAAGGCTTCATTGGCCTGGCAGCCATGATTTTCGGAAACTGGTACCCCATTGGCGCGTTGGGGGCTGGTCTGCTCTTTGGCTTCGCGGATGCCATTGGCTCTAAGCTTTCGCTTTTGGGCAGCACCATTCCGCCCCAGTTCATGGGCATGGCGCCGTACTTGATTACGATGATTGTTTTGGCAGGTTTCATTGGGAAAGGACAGGCGCCTGCTGCAGAAGGCAAACCGTACGAGAAAGAGTAGCATTTTGCTGCACAGATGCCCTCGCCATAAGCGAGGGCTTCTTATTTTGCCAGATCTCATCGTCTAAATTGACCACAGCTATCCGTCATGACGAGCGTGCGAAGCGATACCCCAATGGGCACCGTGTCTCCCCACGGGTTCGTCATCGCGAGCTGGTGCAGCAATCTCCCCGCGGTTTCGTCATCGCGAGCGTGCGAAGCGATACCCCAATGGGCACCGTGTCTCCCCACGGGTTCGTCATCGCGAGCTGGTGCAGCAATCTCCCCGCGGTTTCGTCATCGCGAGCTTGCGAAGCGATACCCCAATGGGCACCGTGTCTCCCAACGGGTTCGTCATCGCGAGCTGGTGCAGCAATCTCCCCGCGGGTTCGTCATCGCGAGCTGGTGCAGCAATCTCCCCGCGGTTTCGTCATCGCGAGCTTGCGAAGCGATCTCCCTGTCTGCATACCATCGTCATCCTGATACCCTTTCAAGCTATCCGCTGCCCGCTGCATCCTATTGATAAACCCATATTTTCTTAGGTCATCTCCAGCGATCCTGTGTAACATCAAAGATGCGCCGAATCCTAAGCGGCGCGCCCTTTATCGATTATGATAACCAACAAAGTCAGGCTGTAGAAATTTACAATGGAGGATCGTTATGCAGTCCATTCATGTTGAACACATCAGTAAGAGCTTTGGCAATACCCAAGCAGTCCGGGATGTCAGCTTTGACGTGGTCCCGGGCGAGATATTTGGCCTATTAGGGCCCAACGGCTCTGGCAAGACCACCAGCATCCGTATCATCCTGGATATTCTTCAGCCCGATTCCGGTTCCGTCTCCATTCTCGGCGGACCAATGTCGGAGGCTAAGAAGAACCAGATTGGCTATCTGCCCGAAGAGCGCGGTTTATACCAGGATATTCTCCTGGACAAATGTCTGGAATACCTCGCAACGCTGAAAGGGATGACCCCGCAGGAAATCAAACAGAAACTTCCGGCCTATCTTGAAGAGTTTGACCTGTGCGACCACCGCAAGAAAAAGGTCAAAGAACTGAGCAAGGGTATGCAGCAGAAAGCCCAGTTGATTGCCACCCTGATACACAACCCGCAGGTCATAATCATCGATGAGCCTTTCAGCGCGCTTGACCCGGTCAACACCCAACTGGTCAAGGATATTCTGAAGCAGCAGCGCGACGCGGGTAAGACAATCATCATGTGCACCCACCAGATGAACCAGGTGGAACAGCTCTGCGACAAGATAGTGCTAATCGACAAGGGTGAAGTGCTGCTCTACGGCGGTCTGCAGCAAATCTATGAAAGCTTTGCTACCGATGATGTGCATATTAACACCAGCATGGAACTTCCACAGAGCATCCCTGGCGTGCAAAAAATTGAGCGGCTGAACACGATGATTAAGTTGGAACCCCAGCCCGGCGTTAGGCCGCAGGAAATACTCAACACATTGGTTTCCCAGGGCATTCAACTCAACGCGTTTGAAATCGCGGTGCCTTCCCTCGATGAAATTTTCATCAAGGTGGTGAAAAAAGGAGAGCCCAGCGATGAACAAAACCTTTGAGGTAGCCAAGTACGAGTACACCCACCACGTCGCCAGGCCGCGTTTTTGGATCGCGCTTCTCAGTGTGCCGCTTGGAATGATCGTGGTTATGCTCTTTTCAATCGCGGTTTCGCTCTCTTCTGTGAGCAAGCTGCCGGTGGGTTACGTGGATGAAGCAGGCTGGATTACGGTCCCGCCGATCGCCCCTGAAAAACGTTCTTTGTTTGAACCTGTCATTCCAATGGTTCCGTATGCGTCTGCGGGAGAGGCACGCGCCGCGGCGGAAAGCGGCAGCATCCAGGCTTATTTTGTCATCCCAGAGGGCTACGAAGCCACCTTTCAGATTAAGTACTACTATAACGAGCCCCTAACAAGCACCATCCGCGGCCAAATCCAGCAGTTCTTGACTGAAAACCTGTTTGTTGGCGTCAATGTTCCCAACCAAGCCCGCCTGGAGGCCGGCAGCATGTACACGTTGGTTTCGTTAGATGGAACCAGAAGCACCGCGGAAAACGAAATCTCGAAAATCATACTGCCATTGGTAGTCGGTTTGCTTTTTGTTATCGTGGTCCTTTCCAGCGGCGGCTACCTGCTGCAGGCGGTGGTTGAGGAGAAGGAAAATCGCACGATGGAGATTATGGTGACCTCCGTCTCGCCGAACGAACTGATGGCCGGCAAGATCATCGGCAACTTGAGCGTTGGCCTGACCCAGATTCTGGTATGGGCACTGCTTGCGGTGGTCTTTGTGCTGGTAATGGGAGACCGTATTCCATTCCTGCGGCAGCTGCATATTTCCTGGCCAAATATGCTGCTCAGCCTGCTCTTGCTCCTGCCTTCCTTTGTTTTCACTTCCGCGCTAATGGCAATACTTGGCGCTACCGTGACCGATTCCCAGGAAGCGGCACAAGTAACAGGCCTGATTACGTTTCCTATCCTAATTCCTTATTATTTCTTCTCAGTATTGATGATGCACCCAAATGGCGCTTTTTCCCGGGCTCTCAGTTATTTTCCGATGAGCGCCCCAGTAGCTATGACGCTCCGAATGGCATTCACGCGCGTTCCCGCCTGGGAAGTGCTCATGGTCATCGGAATCCTGGTGCTCTTCTCAATCCTCACTATCTGGTTGGCAGGCAAAGCGTTTCGCCTGGGCATGCTCAATTACTCCAAGCGGCTCAAGCTTTCTCAATTATTCAGGAAGGAGGCGCGCAATGAATAAGACCTGGAGCGTTTTTAAGCATGAGTTCCTCAAGACTGTAAGCCGGCGCTCTTTCATCCTGACGCTCATCCTGGTTCCTCTCATCCCCGCGCTTGTGCTTTGGATTCTAGGCAACCTGAGCGACTCACAATCCCAGAGCCTGCAGCAGGTCTTCACCGGCAGTCAGGCCCAATCCGCCCTGCCTTATGGTTTGGTGGATAAGAGCGGTCTGCTCACCGAAGCGCCGGATTGGGTTACCGAAGGGACTATTGTGTTGATTCCATCCAGCGCGGAAGCCCGCCAGCAGCTCCAGCAAGGAAAGCTGAAAGGCTACTACGAAGTCCCGCAAGACTATCTGAACAGCGGGTCCGTCCTGCTGTACCGGGAGGATGTGAACCCGGTGACTGGTTTCGAACAAACTACTACCATGGAAAACCTGATTGCTTATAACCTGCTTGGCAGAGATCAAGATTTGTATCTCAAGTACACCAACCCGGTTTCCTTTGTGGTGGAAGAAGTCAATCCTGCTATTGCGGAGAGCCGCGACATCGAAGACCCATTAGCGTTTTTTATCCCATATGGGGTAACGCTCTTTTTCTATATGATTGTTTTCATCACCTCCAGCATGTTATTAAGCGCGGTAGGGAAAGATAAAGACAACCGCGTGATGGAAATGCTGCTCTCCTCGGTCAGGCCAACCAGCCTATTTATCGGCAAGCTCACCGGGCTTGGTCTGGCGAGCCTGCTGCAGTTGGCAATTTGGTTCGGTTCTGCGCTGCTGCTGCTGCGATTTACCGGGCAGACCTTTGCGCTGCCAATTGAAATGAATTTTTCACCATCGCTTTATATCTACGGTGTCTTGTTCTTTATTGTCGGCTTCGTCTTTTACGGCAGCCTGATGGCAGGCATAGGAGCAATGGCCCCGAACCTGCGGGAAGGCAGCCAGTCCACCTTTATGGTGGCGCTCCCGCTCATCCTGACGCTGGTCGCCATTAACAGCCTGATCCAAATGCCGCACGGTTCCCTTGCCACCATTCTGAGCTTGCTGCCGCCAACCGCGCCAGTGGCAATGATGACCCGCCTGACCATTGGCGGCGTGCCAGGCTGGCAAATCGCGTTGGCTTTCGGGCTGCTGGCGCTTACTGACGTTTTTCTCATCAAAGGCGTGTCAAACCTGTTTCGCTCCCAGCACCTCCTCACCGGCAGCAAGTTTTCTTTCAAGCTTTTCCTGCGGGAGTTGGCGCGGCGCTAACCTGTTCAAAAAAAATCAAAACCCCGTCCTATCTGGCGGGGTTTTGTCTTTGGACACGCCTGGCTGAAAAAGGATTAAAATATTCACAAGCGCGGCTCTGCGCGCGTTGCGAATATTAAGGACCATGTAGGAGTGCTGATGAAAAAGTCCCATAATCGCTGGACCTGGATGCTGCTTGCGGTTCTGCTATTGACTGCCTGCAACTTGCCGAGCACCGCGACGCCGGTTGACCCTATGCTTGGCGTGCGCACCGCCGCGGCGCTCACTGTCGAGGCGATGTTCACCCAGGCGGTCCCTACGCAGAGCATAACGGCGCAGCCTACCCTAACCCCGCCTCCAACAGCGCCCGCCAGCGCGACGCTCGACCCAAACCTGCCCTGCAACCTGGCTGAATTCGTTTCTGAAAGCGTGCCGGACGGCAGTCAATTCTTTCCAGGCTCGGTATTCGTTAAGACCTGGACGCTGCGCAATGCCGGCTCTTGCGTCTGGACGATTGATTATCAACTGGAATATGTTTCAGGCAACATACCGGACATTCTGTCCCTCCAAAAACTGACAAACAGCGCTATCGCGCCTGGACAGAATCTCACGCTTATGCTAAACATTGCTGTGCCTTTTGAACCTGGTAATTACCGCGCTGATTTCAGACTGCGCGACGGGCAGGGCAGCATGTTCAGCTTCAAAAACCCAGAAAAAACCTTTTGGGTGGCGGTAGAAGTAATAAACACCAGCCTCAACCTGGCTGAAAATCTCTGCGCGGCGGATTGGACCAGCGGCGCGGGCAAACTGAACTGCCCCGGTAAAGCAGGCAGCGCGGATGGCTTTGCCTATGTAGATGCCAGCCCTCTGCTTGAAAATGGCTCGGAGGATGACGAGCCCGCAATCTGGCTCAGCCCGCAAGAAGTCCAGAACGGGTACATCCAGGGGGCTTTCCCAGCGCAGCGCATCCCCGAAAAAGCGCGCTTTGAGGCGGTGCTCGGCTGCGCGAAAAGCGCCCTTGCTTGCGATGCTGACTTCTCGCTTTACGTGCAGGCCGGGGTGGAAGTTCCGCGCTTGCTGGCAGCCTGGAATGAAACCAACGACGGCGCATTCCGGCGGATCAGCTACGACCTAACCAATCTGGCCGGGCAGAACCTGCGCCTGATACTGCGCGTCGATTCCCGCGGCTCGGCAGTGGATGATATTCTCCATCTGCTCATGCCGGTGCTCAGGTCCTACCAACCCGCGGACGAGTAGCATTTCATTTAAAAATGTCAATATTCGCGGATAAGCAACGCGGAATATTATTAAGCGTGTATTTCACCTAGCCCCCGCTTTCTTTACCAGCATGGACTTTGCAGACGCATATTCCACATAAAAACAGCGGGGGTCAGCCGAAATAAGACCTCAGAATATTTGTTTAGGTTTAAGTACCAACAGGTGAGAAGTTCTTTTTCCTGCTCCTGGCTCAGCATTGAAAGGCGAACCTGGTCGTGACGCGCCGATAGTTTTCCCGATTATAATAAGGCTAACTTTACGAGGGAAGGGCAATCATGGCCTATTTCATACATATCTTCACGCCTCTTTTGAAACCTTTCGTGTACCTGGACCCTGGCAGCGGCAGCATGCTAATCCAGCTAATTCTCGCGGCTGTCTTGAGCATCGGAGTAGCAATCAGAATTTTCTGGAAGAAGATCAGAGCCTTTCTGACAAGAAACAAAGCAGCCGACAGCCAGGAGCTGGACCCCACTGAAATCCCTGAGGAACCCAGCGCGGAAGATTCCTTGCGCTCCTGAGAGCAGGCTGTTCGCCATCTAACCACACAAAACCACCAGTAAAAGGGAATTTTGAGAATGATTGAGAAATCCAGCGCATCATTCCGCGATCCCAGCGGGTTCGTTTTCACGCAAGATTCGGTCGTCTATCGTCAGGTGAACCAGGCCGGCCGTGAATCCTACGATGCCTTGATGCAGTCGGGGCTTTACGAGCGGCTCAGCAAGGCGAAAGCGCTCGTGACGCACGAGGAAGTGCCCCTCGCGCTGGCTCCCCTGCCCCAGCTGGCTTATAAAGTAATCCTTCCTCACTCCATCCCCTTCATTTCCTATCCTTACGAGTGGTGTTTTGAGCAACTCAAAGACGCTGCCATTCTGACACTCTCTATCGCCAGGCGCGCTCTTGAGTACGGCCTGAGCCTGAAGGATGCCAGCGCATACAATGTGCAATTTTTGGACGGCAAACCTATTTTTATTGACACGCTCTCTTTTGAACCCTATCAGGAGGGGTTGCCGTGGGTTGCCTACCGGCAGTTCTGCCAGCATTTTTTGGCGCCTTTAGCCCTCATGGCGCACAAAGATACCCGCCTGAGTCAGCTTATGCGCGTTTATATTGACGGAATTCCACTGGACCTTACCAGCAAGCTGCTCCCAGCTTCCACGCGCTTGCAGTTTGGCTTGTTAAGCCACATCCACCTGCATGCCCGCAGCCAGGAAAAATATGCCGGCAAAGCGGTTTCGCCCAACGCGCTGGAAGGAAAAGTGAGCCTGTCTGCCATGCGCGGCCTGCTTGAGAGCCTCTTGGCGGTGGTGCGGGGCTTGCGCCTGCGCGCAAGCAATACTGAATGGGGGAATTATTACGAGGATAACAATTACAGCGAAGCTGCCTTTGCTGCCAAACGAAGCCTGGTTAAGGAGTTCTTGCTTGCATCGAATCCCCACAGCGTGTGGGACCTTGGCGCGAATACCGGTGAGTTCAGCCGGGCAGCCAGCGAAATGGGAATTCCCACTGTGGCATTCGATATTGATCACAGCGCGGTGCAGCAGAATTATCGCACGGTAAGACAGAACAATGAAAAACACATGCTCCCGCTCTGGATGGATCTGACTAATCCTTCGCCGGGCTTGGGCTGGGATTCCCGCGAAAGAGCTTCTATGCGGGAACGCGGTCCGGTTGACCTTGTCATGGCGCTGGCTCTTATCCACCATCTGGCAATCGCCAACAATATTCCATTAGAAGGCATCGCTGCCAGTTTTGCTGAACTGGCAAACAAACTCATCGTTGAGTTCGTACCGAAAACAGATTCGCAAGTACAGCGCTTGCTGGCTTCCCGCGCGGATATCTTCCCCGATTACACTCCGGAAGGGTTTGAGCAAGCCTTCGCTGGCCATTTTGAGATCCAAAAGACCGAGCTCATTCCAGGTTCCCAGAGAATTCTCTACCTGATGCAACGCCGCGCTTCCTGAGCCGATTATTTATCATTCCCCCTTCGAATTCACGCGCTTCGCACTTGAAGTGGTAGAATTATGCGCGTTAAAGCTATGAAGCCGAAAAATTCACTTCCCGTTTACCCAATCCTTTTTGCCGCTTATCCCGTCCTTTCTTTGTTGGGGCACAACATTCAGGAAGTCTTTTTGCGCACAGGCCTGCGCCCGCTGATTTTTATCGTCGGTGGAGCGGTAATCCTCTGGTTTATCTTGTGGCTTCTGACGCGTTCTCTGCAAAAATCCGCGCTGCTTACGCTTCTGCTGATCATCTTGTTCTTTAGTTATGGGCGCGTGTATCAAGCGCTGAGACAGATAGAAATGTCCGGGTTTATTCTGGGTCGGCACCGCTACTTGCTGCCCTTGTGGGCTGCCCTCGGCGGGCTTGGGGGCTGGTTAATCTTCAAACGCGTTCAAGACAACAAGAATTTGACCATCCTGTTGAATATGTTCGCCGTTTTTTTATTGATTATTCCACTTTACCAGATTGTGGAATACGAGCTGCGCGCGAGCAGAGCGCAAAACGCGGCAATTGAAAGCGTTTCCAGCCAACTCCCTGCTGGTACAGCGCTGAACCCAGAAAGTCTGCCGGATGTCTATGTAATCTTGATGGACGCGCACTTGCGGACGGACGTGCTGCAAGAAACATTCAACCTGGATAATCAAGACTTCATCGACGCGCTTACCGGAATGGGTTTTTACGTACCTGCCTGCAGCATGAGCAATTATGCCTACACCCCCCTCTCGCTTTCTTCATTCTTTAACATGCAATATCTCCAGGAAATGAGCCCAGAATTCCAACCGCCAAATAACGACCGGGCTGCGCTCTATGAATTAGTGCGGCACAGCAGCGTGCGCAGTATCTTTGATTCGCTTGGTTACGCGACATACGCGATGGTTTCTTATCAACCCATTGCCTGGACGGACGCGGATCATTATTTTCAAACGGTGGATTTGCCCACGCAAGATAACGGCATTGCCTTGAGCAACTTCGATCAAATGCTCTATAGCGGCACCTTGGCGCGCGTGTTTTTTGACTACTCCGGAACCAGCGGCAGTATCAACAATATCCCGACAAATTATCCTTTCGCGGATCATGTCCGCCAGCAGTGGTTCATCCTGAACAAACTGCAAGAGATTGCCTCGGAACGCGGGCCAAAGCTCGTGTTCGCGCATCTGAATATTCCACACGCGCCTTATGTCTTCCAACCCGATGGGACGCTTATTCCAAACCCGCCGCCGCTGCCGTGGGTAACGCCCATTTCCTGGGAGGAGTACATTCAATACTATTCCTGGGGTGTCCAATATGGAGACAGCGCTATCCTGCCTGTCCTCCGCAAGATCCTGGCAGATTCCGATACACCACCGGTAATTCTTCTGCTGGGGGATCACGGCGCGGATAGCGCTAACCGTCTGGCCGTGCTCAGCGCGTTTTACCTTCCGGATAAAGCAGAATCGACCATTTCACCCAATATCACCCTGGTAAACTTCTTTCGCGTTGTCTTCAACGAAGTCTTTGGCGCGAATTACGAAATTCTTGAGGATGTATCCTATCTGAGCACGCAGGAAGATTCTTACAATTTCAGCGTCTACCCCGAGACTATGCCTGGCTGTATTCCCTGAAGCGAATGCGGACAGGCCGCGCGGTCAACATCAGGGCAAAGAAGCCAGTTGCGTTTCAATAGATTCTCAATGCAGGGCGCCAACCCGAAAAATCTCGAAGCCTGGCAAATTCTGGTCATTTCCGGTCGAACTTGACAAATCCGGCTGAAGCTCTACAATAGAAAATCATGCGTATAAATCAAGCAATTTTCGCGCAGGATGGAGTTTTTTATGAATAAGAGAACATTTTCGAGCGTAGTTTTTGCCGCCGTGATGATTACCGCGCTGCTGCTTTCGGCTTGCGCCCCGTCCGCCCCTACCCTCAGCCCCGATCAGATTATGACCAGCATCGCCCAGACCGTAGAAGTGGATTTTACGCGCACTGCAATCGCCCGACCGACCGATACACCCACGCCCCAACCAACCCCGACCAACACTGCTTTGCCCCCCACAGCCACCTTTCCGCCAACCAACACCCCGGCTGCCGGCGCGACAGCAACCTTAGCCCCGGGCGGACGCGACGGCGGCGTGTGGGTCTCCAGCAACCCAGCCGACAATTCCCATATCACTGCAGGTCTGCCCTTTGACGTGGTCCTGACCCTGATGAACACCGGTACCACCACCTGGACGACCGCCTACGCGATTAAATTTGTCAGCGGCGATAAGTTGGGAGCCAGCGATACCATTACCATGCCTTATGAAGTGCCTCCCACAAAAACTGTCACCATTACGATGAAGTTCACCGCGCCTGCCGCCGCCGGAAAAGTGCGCGGCGATTGGGCGATTGTGAACGCGCAGGGCACCTCGTTCTCGACCTTCTATTTTGAATACCAAATCGTGACGCCTTAGGATGCCCTTTTCCAGAGCGCTCTATGCCCCTTGAAACTGAAATCAAAGCCGAAGCTCTCAAGCTCGGCTTTGTTGTTTGTGGAATTACCCATCCCGCGCGGCCAGATACTTACGATGACTACCGCGACTGGATAGCAGAGGGCAGGCAGGCGGGGCTGGATTACCTTGCCCGGCCAGCTAGCCTGAGCGCCCGCGAGGACCCGGTCAGTTTACTCCCCGGCTGCCGCTCAATCCTCTGCGTCGGTCTGCCATACCCGGCCCCAACCCAGGCGGCACACTGCGCGTCGAGTGGTCGGGGTACCATCGCGGCCTACGCGCTGCTGCCGGACTACCACACCGTAATGTCTGCCAAACTGAAGCAATTAGGGGCGCGCCTGTCGGAATTGGCTGGACGCGCGCTGAGCTTTCGCGCCTGCGTGGACAGCGCGCCCATTCTGGAGAAAGACTTCGCGAGACAAGCCGGCTTGGGTTGGATTGGCCGCAACTCTCTGCTCAACGCGCCTGGCAGCGGCTCTTACCTCTTTCTCGGGGAGCTGCTCACCGACCAGGAACTGGCGCCAGACGCCGCGCTGCCGGGCGACCCCTGCCAGAACTGCCGCCTGTGCGTGGATGCCTGCCCTACCCATGCGCTGCTGCCAAATCGGTCCGTGGATGCCCGCCGCTGCTTGAGTTACCACACTATTGAAAATAGGGGACGGATACCGCCAGAACTGCGTCCCATGATGGGGGAGCGTGTTTTTGGCTGTGATACTTGTCAGATCATATGTCCGCTGAATCAAAGCCTGACTGCAGCAGCAAACACGGCGCCTCTCATTGCTGCCCAGCCAGGTCTGCTGGAAGACTTTTCGCTAAGCGAAGCCGCGTGGAAGGCGAAATACCAGCGTACGCCTGTGCTGCGTATCGGCTTTGCTGGTTACCGCCGCAACCTGGCAATTGCCATGGCCAACCAACGCTCGGACGGAGCTGTCCAGGCTCTGCAGGCCGCCCTCGAGGAGGACCTGCCTGCCGACCTGCGCGAAACGTTCCTGTGGGCGCTGGCTCGCCTGAATGCGCCTGACGTCCAGTCTGAAGTATGAGATAATTATCCCCATCATTTGACCCGGGAAATTATCTTTTGAAATCAATAGCTGTACGCTCCCTCTCTTTTTTGCTTCCTGTGGCTATGCGGAATGAGATTTCACTCCGGAGTTTTCCCGCGCATGGCTGAAACTCCTGCGTCCGAACCAACTTTCCGCATCGGCAGTATTCCAGTATTTGGTCAGCTTATCCTCGCGCCGATGGACGGTATCTCCGACCCACCCTTTCGTTGGATAACCCGAAGGCTTGGTTCCGCGCTTTCCATCTCTGAATTTGTCAACACGCTCGACTTCGCCAATCAGAAGCACTACCAAAAGAGCCGCCTCAGCTTTCGCGCTGGCGAGCGTCCCTTTGGCGCGCAGCTGCTGGATAATGACCCCGTCCGCATGGCCGAATGCGCCGCGGCGATTTACGATGAGTACCAGCCGGATTTTTTTGATATCAACCTGGGCTGCTGCACCGCCAGCGTCACCTCTCGCGGGGCCGGCGCGGGTATGATGCGCGCGCCTGAAAAAGTTGCGCGCGCGTTCCAGGAAATTCGCAAAGCAGTGCCGGTGCCACTTACTGCCAAACTGCGCCTGGGTTGGGATGAAGACTCGCTTAACTACCGCGAGATTGCCGAGATAGCTGTTTCAAACGGCGCCAGCATGATTGCCCTGCACGCCCGCACCGCCAAAATGGCTTACACGGGCAAAGCCCGCTGGCAGCCGATTGGCGAGCTGAAAGCCTGTCTGCCTGTGCCGGTAATCGGCAATGGAGATGTGACCAATACAGACCAGGCGCGCCAGCTGTTGGCGCAAACAGGCTGCGACGCGGTCATGGTCGGGCGCGCGGCAAAAGCGAACCCTTTTATCTTCAGCTGGCAGGACCGCGAAAACGTGAACCCCGCCGAACTTTATGGACTCATGCGTTATCAGCTTGAAGAAATGAAAACCTTTCACCCGGCCGGAGCGCTGCTGCCCTTCCGAAAATTCCTGAAGGCGTATCTTGAACCTTATGGGCTGTCCAGCATCCAGATGAAAGCAATGCTGACAAGCAAAGATGAACGCCAACTCATTAACCTTATCGAACATGTATTTGCCGCGCAAGGTTTATGCGATTTTAAGAGCGCCGCCCAGGATTTTGGATATCGCATGCTTTAATTTCACGATTATCGGTACAATTAATCATTCTATTTTGAGGAGCAAGCATGGATAACGAACACTTACACAAACTTCAGATCAGAGCCTGGACGATGTACGACTGGGCCAATTCCGCCTTCGCGACCTCTGTCATGGGGGCTATCCTGCCTAACTACTTTGGCGCCTACATTGCCACGGAGGGTTCGCTGGCGTTGTGGGGCTACACAGTGGCTATTGGCAGCCTGATGGCCGCGCTGCTTAGCCCTGTTTTAGGCGCCATTGCGGATTTCCGCGGCTCCAAGAAAAAATTCCTGGCTTTCTTCGCGGGTTTGGGCATCCTCAGCACAGCGCTGCTCTTCTTCATCGACACGCCGGAGGAATGGCTGCTTTGCTGCATCCTCTACATCCTGGGCACGATTGGGTTTGCTGGCTCGCTCGTGTTTTACGACTCGCTGCTGCCGCATGTCGCCAGGGAAGATGAAATCGACCAGGTTTCCTCACGCGGGTATGCCCTCGGGTACATTGGCGGCGGCATCCTGCTGCTTATCAACGTCGTCATGATATTCTTTGGTCCCAGGTTGACGCCAAACCTCGGAGAGCGCGCAGCCACGATGCTTTGGATGCGCTTGTCTCTGGCAAGCGTGGCCTTGTGGTGGGGTATCTTCTCCATCCCTCTCTTCCGCCGCGTACAGGAACCTGTCCGCATGGCTGAAGCCAGCGAAGTTGGCGCGAACGTCTGGAAAGTAAGCTTCGCGCGTTTCCTGAGAGCCTTTAAAGATATTCGCAAATTCAAGGATTTATTCTGGTTCCTGCTGACCTTTTTGGTATACGCCAACGGAATTGGCACAATCATCACCATGGCAGCCGTGTTCGCGACAGACCTGGGATTCAGCACCATCACAATCCTCGGCACGTTCTTGTTGGTGCAGTTTGTAGCCGCGCCGTTTGCGATTTTGTTTGGCAAACTGGCCAAAAAATGGGGCAATAAAAAGGCGATTACCGTCAGCCTGCTGGTCTATTCCGTCATTGCGGTCATCGGCTACTTCATGAGCCAGGAATGGCATTTTTATGTGCTTGGATTCGGCGTAGCGATGGTGCAGGGCGGCAGCCAGGCACTCAGCCGCTCGCTGGTCGGCAAACTGATGCCCAAGAGCAAAAGCGCGGAATTCTACGGCTTCTTTAGCGTATCAGAAAAATTCAACACGGTGGTTGGTCCCGCCATCATGGCGCTGGTCAGCCAACTTACTGGCAACCCCCGCTGGAGCATCGTCTCTTTGGTTATTTTCTTCATCGCGGGCATCCTGATGCTGCGCGGCGTGAACGTGGAACGCGGTATCGCGCGCGCCGAAGAAGAAGATGCCAAAATGATTACGCTCAACGCATAGGCAAAACACAAAAACGCGGTCTGCTGGGTATTCTTGGGCGGACCGCGTTTTTTTGTGTGTTGTAAAAAAACCCGCAATGTTATAATTGCATTGAAATTATCAATTTATCAGGAGTACTTTGTTCTCAATGAAACATTACCGCGTTGCTGTTCTGGCCAACCTCAAGAAAAATGCCCCTCAGCTTGAGGGGGCTTCTTTTGATAAGTGGGATGACCTCGATTCGGAATCCACCGTGGAAGCAATCTGCGACGCGATTCGCAGTAAGGGCAATGAAGCCCAGTTCCTCGAAGCGGATGAAACCATCATCGATACCGTACGGGATTACAAACCGGATATCTGCTTCAACATCAGCGAAGGGCATTACGGCGACTCGCGCGAAGCGCAAATCCCCGCGATTCTCGAAAAACTGCAAATTCCTTATACCGGCTCTAAGGTGTTGTGCCTGGCGCTCACTTTGGATAAATCTATGACCAAGCGCATTCTCGCCTGGCACGGCTTGCCCACCCCCGAGTTTCAATCCTTTGAGCGGGTGGATGAACCCCTGGATGAGGGCATGACCTTTCCACTGTTCGTTAAACCCAGCCGGGAAGGCACGGGCATGGGCATCAGTTACGACTCCATTGTCCACAACGAAGCAGAATTGCGCAAACAGCTGGAATTTATCCTGAGGACTTATCAACAATCCGCGTTGGTGGAAAAGTTCATCGAAGGGCGCGAGGTGACCGTTGGCATGGTCGGCAATCTGATTGGTCCTGTCGCGCGGCGCATCCCGGTCAACGAGAATGCCCAGCGCATCCAGGCTGGCCTGCACTTTATGCCGCCTATGGAAGTGGACCTGAAGCCTTATCTGCTATCCGACGGGGTTTACGACAACCGTCTGAAAACCGCCCTGGCAGCCGATCTCACCTATCTTTGCCCGGCGCCCATTGAGGACGAATTGGTTGATGAGCTAAATTGGCTCGCCGCCGCTGTTTTCCGCGTGACTGGCGCCCTCGATGTGGCCCGCGTGGACTTCCGGCTGGACATCAACGACAATCTCAAGCCCTACATTCTGGAAATAAATCCGCTGCCCGGTCTCGCGCCGGTTATTTCGGATTTGGTAATTGAGGGTGCGGCAGCGGGGATTGACCACGCCGAATTGGTGAATATGATTCTTTACACCGCTTTAGCGCGCTATAAAATGCTGTAGACGGTTTACACCGCTGGCTTTGCTCAGTAGAGTCTCGTGATTTTTACCTAAATTGGAATAAAAAAGAACAGGCTGCCAAATGGCAGCCTGTTCTTAATCGTCATTAACTTCTAGCGTCTGCGGTTGAATCCACCACGGTCGCCACCGCGGTCGCCGCGGTCTCCGCCCCGGTTTCCACCCCGGCTGCCGCCGGAACCAGAACCACCGGTGCTCTTTTTGCGGTTGGCATTGTCGTGTTCGCGAGCCTCTTCAGCGCTCCAACCTTCCAAAAGCGCCTGGCGGCTGAGGCGAATCTTGCCATCCGGGCTGATATCGGTCACCATTACGGAGAGTTCATCACCTACCTGGACGATGTCTTCAACCTTGTTCACGCGCTCGCTGGCGAGCTGGGAAATGTGCACCATGCCATCCACGCCGGGCAGAATTTCGATGAAAGCGCCAAAATCGGTGACGCGCACGCACTTTCCAGTGTAAATTCTGCCGATTTCGGGAACTTCCACCAAGCTTAAGATGCGTTCCTTCGCTACCTCAAAACCTACGCCGTCGGTGGAGGCAATATAAACCGTGCCGTCGTCGTCAATATCAATCTTGGTGTGGGTCTCTTCCTGCAGCGCGCGGATATTCTTGCCGCCGGGTCCAATAATCGCGCCGATTTTATCGACAGGGACCTTAACGGTCTCGATGCGCGGAGCATGCGGCTTCAGGCTTGGGTTGGGGACAGCGATTGTCTGCAGCATGGTTTCCAAAATGCTGAAGCGTGCCGTACGAGCGCGTTCCAGGGCTTCCGCCATAATTTCTGGCGTGATGCCGGCGATTTTGATGTCCATTTGCAGGGCGGTGATGCCATCGCGGGTACCCGCGACTTTGAAGTCCATGTCGCCCAGGTGGTCTTCCGCGCCGAGGATATCAGTCAGGATGACATAGCGCTCATCGGATTTAATCAAACCCATGGCAACGCCGGAAACAGGCGCTTTAATCGGCACGCCAGTATCCATCAGCGCCAGGGTAGAACCGCAAACAGATGCCATGGAGGAAGAGCCGTTCGACGCGAGCACTTCCGAGACCAGGCGCAGCGTGTAGGGGAAGCTTTTCTCGTCCGGAATGACCGGCACGAGAGCGCGTTCCGCCAGAGCGCCGTGCCCAATTTCGCGGCGGGACTGCCCGCCAAGGCGTTTGACTTCACCAGTGCTGTAGGGTGGGAAGTTGTAGTGGTGCATATAGCGTTTGGATTCGGTTTCCAGCAGGTTATCCAGTTCCTGGGCTTCCTTAGGAGTTCCCAAGGTAGCCAGAGTGAGCACCTGGGTTTCTCCGCGGGTAAAGAGGCCGGAGCCGTGCGCGCGCGGGCTGATGTCCACTTCGCAGGTGATTTCGCGAATTTCAGCGATTCCGCGGTTATCTGGTCTCTTGCCTTCGTAAAGAATTCTATCGCGCACAATTTCTTTTTCGGCTGCGTCAAAAGCGGCGCCAAAAGCGGCGCTTTGTTCCGGGCTGAGCTCCGCTCCTGCGGCTGCTTCTTCCAGGTAAGTCTTGCGCAGTTCGGCGGTGCCGCCGTACATGTTTTCTTTGCTGTAGGGCTGGTCCAGGATAGCTTTCAAGCGGGGTTCGACGCTGGCGCGGGCCTGGGCAATCAATTCGGGAGCCAGAACTTTCAGCTCAACTTCTTTCTTTTGCTTGCCGACTTCGCGCGCCATGCGCTCCTGCAGTTCCACGACACCCTGAATTCCCTGGTGGGCCAGCTGCAGCGCTTCCACCATCAGGTCTTCACTGACTTCCTGCGCGCCGCATTCCACCATCAGAATGGCATCGCGTGTGCCGGCTACGCGCAGATCAAGCGCTGAGATTTCCATCTCCGAGATTGAAGGATTGACGATCAATTTTCCATCCACATAGCCCACGCGCACCGCGCCAACCGGTCCCCCAAAAGGAATGTCCGATATCATTAGCGCGGCGGACGCGGCATTGATAGCGAGCATGTCCAGCGGGTTCTCCATGTCAGCGGAAAGCGACATGAGCACGACCTGCACTTCGTTGCGCATCCCTTCCGGGAAAAGCGGGCGCAGTGGGCGGTCGGTCAGGCGGGCAATCAGGGTGGCATCCGTGCTGGGTCTGCCTTCGCGCCGGAAGAAAGAGCCGGGGATGCGTCCGCCGGCGTACATGCGTTCTTCGTAATCGACGGTCAGCGGGAAAAAGTCCGTGCCTTCGCGCACGCCGCCCATGGTGGCGGCGGCCAGGATGATGGAATCGCCCTGGCGCAGAGTGACGGAGCCGCCGGCCTGCCTGGCAAGCCTGCCGGTTTCATAGGTTAGCTCTCTGCCACCCAGGGTGGTCTTAAAATAAATAGCTTGTGGTTTCATGTCGTCCTTTCGACTGGTTGCGCCAGTACAGGGACTGAAAGCTAACAATCAAGTTTGATTCTTACCTTTCAATACCCGACTGGCATAGTTTGGTTTAATACAATAATAACCGCGTCAGTTCAGGTCCGCAAGCAGACTGTACTGCATGCGGACCATATTGCGCGGTTGGATCGCCGTGGAGATACGGTTGAAGCTTACTTTTTCCGAATATTGAGTGATTCAGTGATGGCAAGGAAACGATCGTAATCCTTCTGGCGAAGATAGGCCAACAAACGGCGGCGCTGACCAACCAGTTTGAGCAGCCCGCGGCGCGAGCTTTCATCGTGGCGGTTGATGCGCAGATGGTTGGTGAGTTGGCTAATGCGGGTGGTCAGAAGGGCAATCTGAACCTCGGGCGAACCGGTATCACCAGGTTGGCGTTCGTACTTCTTGATAATTTCGCTTTTTTCAGCTTGGTTTAGAGACATGACGTCTGCTCCTAAAAGAATTTATGCAAGTCTCCTGGCAAGCAGCGTGAACCGCTCGCCGGACTAGTCACTGCGTTATTATACCAGAAATAAAAAAAATGCAAACCGGGAGGGAAAGCTTATTTGGGTCGGTTTGCGGTTTTGTCTGATGCATCCTCGTCATTCGTAATTAAATATCTTCGTTTTTTCCGGATCAATCCATTGAAATCCCTCAGAATCTTCGTAAGAAAAATAGGCGAGATGTCCAATTTGCCTGGTGATTTTTATGACAGGAATTTTGTGATCAAAACCTTCTTCAATGCTGAACTTTCCGGCTGGGCAGGATAACGCAAGGATTACCTGTGGCTCAAAGTCCAGGTGCGGGTTGTATTGGAATGTTTTGCCTTCTTGTCGGAGGCAAAGTGCATCCCAATCGCGAGGAAAAGTTGTCGTTCGAACATCGAAGCCTGCTGCTGTTAAGCCGGATTCTAGCTTTTCCAACTCGGCGTTTGTCGCGATAGGTGTTAATTCATCGCTGTTGACATTGGTAATTGGCAGGTTGTGGATATATGCGAGCGACTCGTTCGTACATCCACCGCACCCAATTACCAGTACCTTTTGATATTTACCGCGGATCTCCGTGATGATTTCGTTAAGTTCAATTGGAATACTGTAGACTGCCATTCTTTTCTCTTCTGATTATTCCGCGATGACAAAGGATTCGGTGAATTTCCCTTGAAGTAACGGTTTGAATCTTCACCGAATGTCCTCAGCTTCCCCACCCGGTACCCTATTGGCAGGCATCCCACGCTTGCGCCCAGCGAAACAAATCATTGCATCAATGACCAGCGACCAGGCATCGTTTTACTGTTTCAGCATCAGTTCTTTTGCGGCTTTCCCAGTCATATTCTCAATCCGCAGCTCCAGCGCATGGAAGCGCTCCCAAGCGCGCGTAATCTCCGACTCCCCTTCCGCAAGGAAACCCGGCGAATATTTCTGAACCAGCAGCCTCAGCGCGCGGCGCTTCTCCGCCTCATCCGTCAAAATTCGCGCCCGGCCGAACACCACCACGCTGCGGTAATAGGTCGTGAATTCCGCCGGCACAACTTCGTCTTTCTGGATGACGCAGAAAGAGACTTTGTCATTACGCGCGATAGCGTCCAGCTTGTGCCCCGACCTCGCCACGTGAAAGTACAGCCTGCCCTCGCAATATGCGTAACTCAGCGGGACGGCGTACGGATAATCCTCGTCCCCCGCGGCCGCCAGCACGCCCGAACTGCCTTTTTCCAAAATATCAAGCGCTTCAGCCTCTGAAAGCTGCTGCGCCTTTCTCCGCATCGGTCTGAACATCCCAGCTCCTTTTTCTGGCAGTCCGGCGCGCGAGCGCGCGCTTCCCAGAGCCATATTTTACCCCGCTTGGGCTATGCCTGGAGAGACCAATAAAGCATTGTTCAAATAATTAGAGGTCCAGACATCTTCCCGTCACCAAAAAACCATCCTACCCCCTGCGGGTTTGCAGTATACTTACCTTATAATCAGACCATCAAAGGGAGTGCGCTATGGAATTAAATGATTCTGAATTCTTTTTTGGGCGCCAGTATGACCTTGTCGCGAAGCAGGCGCTGTCGGACAAACTCGTTTACTACGACCCCACTGACCTGACCACCCACGCTGTCATCACTGGTATGACCGGCTCTGGTAAGACCGGTATGGGCATCATCCTTCTGGAAGAAGCCGCCCTGCAGGGAATCCCTGCCATCCTGATCGACCCCAAAGGCGACCTTACCAACCACCTGCTGCACTTCCCGGATTTGCTGCCTGCCGACTTTGCGCCCTGGATTGATACAGACGCCGCCACGCGGGAAGGCAAAACCGTCCAGCAAGCCGCGGAAGAAGCTTCAGCATCATGGTCAAAGGGTCTCGCGGATTGGGGGATCGACAAAGCCCGCATTGCAAGGCTGGCAAAAGCTGTCGATTACGCCATCTACACTCCCGGCTCGGATTCAGCCATTCCCGTCAGCATCCTGTCCTCGCTCAAATGCCCGGATATCAGCTGGGATGAAAACAAGGAAATGCTGCGTGAAAGCATCGCCAGCACGGTCACCGCGCTGCTGGAGCTGGTCGGTTTCAAGAACATCGACCCAGTTCGCTCCCGCGAACACATCCTGCTTTCGAATATCTTTGAGAATTCCTGGAGCGCTGGCAAAGACCTGGACCTGGAAAGTCTGATCCTCCAGACCCAGAATCCGCCTTTTGAGAAGCTCGGCGTGTTCCCGGTCTCCAAGTTCTACCCGGAGAACGACCGCTTTGGTTTGGCGATGCTGCTGAACAACTTCCTGGCCGCCCCGGCATTCGAAAGCTGGCTGCAGGGTCAACCCCTGGATATCGGCTCTTTCCTTTACACGCCAGAAGGCAGACCCCGCCACAGCATCTTCTACCTGGCCCATCTGGCGGACCAGGAACGCATGTTCTTTATCACCCTGCTCTATTCCGCGATTGAAACCTGGATGCGCACGCAGTCCGGAACGACCAACCTGCGCGCATTAGTATACTTTGACGAGATTGTTGGCTATCTGCCGCCAATTGCCTCACCGCCCAGCAAACCCATAATTCTGCGCATGCTCAAACAAGCGCGCGCCTTTGGCGTGGGGCTGGTGCTGGCGACGCAAAACCCCATTGACCTGGATTACAAAGCGCTCTCCAACACCGGCACCTGGATTATTGGCAAGCTGCAAACCGACCAGGATAAACAGCGTCTGCTCGACGGTCTGGACAGCCTGGCTGGCGGCTTAGACCGCTCGTACTTTGATAAAACCATCTCCGCGCTGGGTAAACGCGTCTTCGTGCTGCATAATGTGCATGCCAAGGCCCCGGTAGTGTTTACCACGCGTTGGGCTATGAACTATCTGCCCGGACCAATTACCCGCAACAAGCTCGATGACCTGAACCGCATGGTAGGCGCGGAAGCCGTGCTTGCCGCCGCTTCAAATGCCGGCGCCAGCGCTAGCGCCCCAGGCACAGTCAGCGTCGCGGATGTTAAGGGCGGAGCCAGGGCCGACCAACCCGGTCTGACGGTGGAACCAAAGCTCTCTTCCAAGGTGGGAGTGCACTATCTCCCCTTTAATCGCAATCTATCCGAAGCTCTGCGGGAAGCCGGCAGCAAGCTGGGAGGGTCCGCCTCCAATCCGCTTTACCACTACCAGCCAGTTTTGCTCGGTCAGGCAACAGTCTACTTCGCAAACCGCACCTACAACGTGGACACGCAAACCAAAATCAGCGTGCAAATCCCCAAACTGGAAGGCCGCGGCCTGGTACGCTGGGAAGATTACCTGAGCGAACCAATCGATACTGCCGCGTTGGACCGCAGCCCCCTGCCCAACGCCACCTTTGGCGATTTGGTTTATCCGCTGGACGACGAACAGAATTTCAGCGCGCTTTCCAAGGACTTCATCGAATGGGTTTACCGCTCGCAGACCCTCAAACTGTTCAGCAATGACACTTTGAAAATGGTGTCAAACCCAGGCGAAACCAGGGAAGCTTTTGAAGCCCGCTGCAAATCCGCCAGCGCCGGCAGCAGTTCGGACGGCGTCCAGAAAATCCGCGATAAGTACGCGAAGCTCAAGAAGACCATCGAAGATAAAAAGCTGCGGGAAGAGTTGGAACTGGAGAAAGACCAGACCGTCCTGAAGCAGCGGCGCGGCGAGGAAGCCATCAAAGGTCTTGAAAACGTTGCCAAGCTCTTTACCGGCCGCAGAAGCAACCTGAGTTCTTCGATGAGCAAACGGCGCATGACCGCGACCGCCAAAGCCAATGTCGCCGAATCTGAAGAAATGATTCGCAAATACCAAGCCGAGTTAGCAGATCTGGACGCGAAAATGGAGCAGGAAATCCGTGATTTTCAAGCCCAAGGCACGCAGTCCGCTGGAACTATCCGTGAAGTAACGGTGGCCCCGCTCAAGAAAGATATCGTGGTGGAACTCTTCGGTCTGGCCTGGAAACCCGCCTACGCTTTTAAAAGCGGCAAGGAATGGCTGCTGATTTCAGGCAATCAGTAGCAGATGGAATAAAAAAAGCCCGCTGGAAAAACCAGCGGGCTTTTTTTGTTAACTTACCTGGCGGGTTCCGCGGAGGCAACCGACCCATATTGGTTCACTTCCAAGGTCCAGGCGCTGCCTGGCTCGGCCAAGCTATACAGGTCAGCATTGGTAGTTGTGTACGTGTAGGTATCCCCATCCGCGCTGAAATAAATGGTGTAACGTTCTTCCTGCGTGCCGTAACGTTGGGTCTCGCTCAGCGCCGTGGAAGGCCAGTAGGGATTCAAGTCCTGGCCGGTGACGACGAGCGTATCAATCGGAATCCACGCCAGAGTGGTATAGGTGCAATAATTTTCATATACCCGGTAAACGCAATCTTGCACAACCTGCCCGATTCCGGTGCCGGTATCTATCGTGTAAGGCTCGCCGCAAACCTCTGTAGCGTTCGCGCGCGGCGTGTCCGAGTTGTAACGGTATTCCATGCTGCAGCTTTGGATTTGCGCGCCTGCTGGCACAGAGCTTTCCCAATCCCGCTCGCTCACTTGCTGGTACGCCAATATCTGCAGGCTGCGCTGCCAATTTCCGCCACTGACCACCGCGCTGACCTGGTCTGTGCGGGTGAGATTGCTGATGAACATAAACAGCAATCCGCACAACACAGCCAACCCAAGGATGAGCAGAATCAGCGCTCCTCGGGAAAGTTTCCGCGGCGCGCTCGGCTGGGGAGTTGCCTGCGTTTCAAGAACTGTTCCGCTTTCGCGCACCTTGGCGCCAACGGTGATATCGCTGCCGCACTGCACACACCTGAGCGCTTCCGCCAGGTTGCGTGTGCCGCAATATGGGCAGTGCTTGTCCGGACCACTCTGGGCCATGCGGATTAGAGCTTCATCTTTAACGAAATCAAAAGTCTCGGGGTCCACCTTGGTGAATTGCACATCAGGGGGTTGTGGAGCGCCGCAGCTGGTGCACGATTTTATCGCGCCTGGGTTTTGCGTTCCGCAGTGGTCGCAGGTCCAAACCAGTTGAATGTATCCGAGAATCTTTTGTGCCATGCCTGCTCCTCTCCAGTGGTGGGGCGCGCTTATCTTTATTATATCAAGCTGTCAGGACCATAATAATACCTGTAAATGCAGCGCATAGATTGACGTGGTGGGCACGCCTTTCGGCTAACAAAAAGACCGCTGTGCGTCGTATTGCGATATTAGTTCTGAGCCGCAGGCAAAGCAAATTTCATAAGCAGATCTTTATCCTCTGCTCGCGATAACAATCAATTCATCGCAAACCCGGCATTAGGACGGCCCCAGCTCGGCTTCCAGCGTTTTTTGGACAGCAGTGAGACCAACGAGCGCGAACAATGCTGGCGAACCCAACGCCAGAGGAATGAAGAAACGCATTGACGCGAATGCAAGGGTTGCGCCAAAAAAACCGGTGACCAGTATTAACCACGGCCGCGTCAGCAGCAGCGCCCAGCTGTTCTTCCAGGCGAGTTTTATTTTTTTCTCGTCCTGGAGAGTGTAGCAGGCTAAAGAGAAATATTGCCAGATGAAATAAAGCATTGCCAAGGCTGAAATCAAAATCACGAGAACTGGCGCGAAGGCAAACTTGCTGTTGGAATAAAACCAGAGCGTGAAACCAAACACCACCGCGGCTGCCAAATTCAACAAGCCCCACCAAAGGCTGCGTTTAAGCTCCCGACGGAAACCTTGCCACAAGCCGGCAATGCCTGTACGAACCCCATGGGTCAGGTCGCGTGCCTGTTCAAAGACGCCAAACATGGCTGGCGCGGCCAGAACTACTGTCAAGCTCAGTAATACCGCAGATAGGCTGACCAGCACCTGGTTTGCCCAATCGCCCCACCATAATTTGAAAGCTTTACCAATTGCCTTAAGAGCAAAATTTAAATCTCGCATAGCTGCTCGCTGCGCTGATTATAATATACACAATATCCCGCCGCGGAGACCTCCGCCCAGGGAGCTGCCGACATAACGATGGAAAGGCAATCATGCTAAATCGAACGAATTGTGTGTTAGTCATTGTGGATGCGCAGGGTAATCTGGCTCGCGTTGTGGCCGAAAGTGACGCGGCAATCAAGCGCATACAAGTGCTTATCCATGGCACGCGGAGTCTCGGGCTTCCCCTGCTGCTGACAGCGCAATCCCCGCATAAAATCGGACAAACCATCCCGGAAATTAGCAGCCTTCTGCCAGACCAACCAGAATTAGCGCGGACAACATTCAGCTTCTGGGCGGATGAGGGCTGCCGCCTGGCCTTGGAAGCCTGCGGCCGCCGACAGGTACTGCTTTGCGGCTTCGAAACGCATATCTGCGTTTACCAGAGCGCGGCAGAAATGCTGGCTGCTGGCTACGAAGTCTACGTTGTGTCCGACGCGGTTTCCTCCCGCAAGCCGGAAGATAAACAAACCGCCCTCAGCGAAATCTCCGCGCTTGGCGGGCATGTCATCTCGACCGAAATGGCGCTCTTTTCTCTGCTGCGGGACGCGCGCGACCCAAATTTCACAGCCATTTCCACTTTGATTAAGTAACAGCTTTCAAACCACCCTCTCAGGAAAGCAGCCGCGCAGTTCCTGGCGCTCCTATTGGGCTTTCCGCCTCAGAGGTGCTCCATAATCGGGCCGTCCCTGGGCACGCTCCGTTCCCTTTGCCGTCGGCAATATTCGTACAAAGTTCATACACAGTTCTTATCATTTTCTGAACACGGTAATGGTATAGTATTAGCAGTTTTACTACCCTGGAGGTATCAGTGACAACCGAGAAACGTCCAAACCGATCCATAAAGCGAACGGTCAGAGCAATACTGACTGTTTTTTTCCTTTTTGCTCTGGTTATAGGAGCCTATTTTTTTATCCAGTACCGGCAGCAACAAAACGCGCTGGCAGCCATTAAAGATCTGGATTTAGTAGCATTTGAGCGTAAAACGCTTATTAGCAGCATCAACGGCACGGGCACCGTGCAGCCGGCCCAAGACGCGCTGCTCGTCTGGCAGACAAACGGGCATGTCGGTTCAGTCGCGGTAAGCGTCGGGAGTCAGGTTCAGCAGGGCGACTTGCTGGCAGCGTTGGATGAAAATGACCTGCCGCTGGACATCCTACAAGCGCGCATGGAAAAACTAAACGCTGAGCAAGCGTTGGAAAATCTTGAGTCCAGCAGCGCGCTCAGACGTGAGCAATTAAAAGCGGATATCAGCGCCGCGCAGAACAACCTGAAAGCCCTGACCGACGAGCTTGCCCTTCTGCAAGCGCGCGAATGCAGTTCCTGGCGTCTGCGCAACTTGCAGACTAATCTGGAAGACGCACAGGAAAATTATCGCGATAACCCCAATGAATTCAACCTGCGGGCGGTGCAGGCGGCTCAAAGCGCTTTGGATTTCTGCGCGCCGGAGGTGATTACCAGCCAAACCAGCAGTCTGGAAGCAAAAATCTCCCTGCAGCAGGAGACAATCGCAACATGGCAGTCGGATTTGGACAAAATCTCCAACGGCCCTGACCCGATTGAGCGCGAAAAACTGGAACTTCAGCTTGCCATCGCGGAAAAACGTTTAGCCTCTCAACAGATTACCGCCCCCTTCTCCGGCACGATTACCTCAGTCAGCGCGGTACAAGGCGCGTTGGTCAGCGCGGGCACCCAGGCCTTCCGCCTGGCGGACCTGTCCACGCTTCAGCTAAAAGTGCCTGTTTCCGAGGTGGACATCCCCAACGTCGCGGTCGGACAAAAAGCGTTGATGACTTTTGACGCGTATTTCAACCAAACCTTTACGGGTCAGGTACTCGAGATTTCTGGCGCCGGTGAAAACCAAGCTGGCGTAATTAACTACCTGGTAACCATTTCCATCGATGACGGGCAAGCGGAACTTAAACCCGGCATGACTGCCGGGGTGGTTATTCAAATCGCTGAAAAAACGGATGTTCTGGCGCTGCCTGTTCAGGCGGTCACCAACAAAGACGGCAAAGATATCGTCTACGTGATGCGCGCCGACAAACCAGTGCCCGTGGAAATCCAGGTTGGCGCGTATTCTGAGGACCAGGTGGAAATCCTTTCCGGAAACCTTGAGGAAGGCGAAATGGTGGTTTTGAACCCACCCACGAGCGTGCTGGATAGGTTCCCGGGCATGTTCGGAAACCGGTAATTCCATGACAGACGCGTTTAAGAACGAACCCGTAATCCGGGTGAAAGACATGAAGAAGGTCTACCGCATGGGCGATGTGGAAGTGCACGCCTTGCGCGGCATCGACCTCGAAGTTCAGCCTGGAGAAACCATTGCCATCATGGGTCCTTCCGGTTCCGGAAAATCCACGTTGATGAACATGATTGGCTGCCTGGATTCGCCTTCCAGCGGTGAGTACTATTTGGATGGTCAATTGGTGTCCGACCTGGTGGACGATGAATTGGCGATGGTCCGAAATAAAAAAATCGGTTTTGTTTTCCAGAATTACAACCTGCTCCCGCGGGCAAACGCGCTGCAAAACGTAGAACTCCCGCTGCGCTACAGCAATGATAAAAGCAGCCTGCGCGACCGTTCCGCCGCTGCCCTGGAAAAAGTCGGGCTTGGGGACCGCATGAACCACAAACCAAAGGAACTTTCGGGCGGGCAGCAGCAGCGCGTGGCAATCGCCCGCGCGATCGTCAATTTGCCTGCAATCATCCTGGCGGACGAGCCGACCGGCAATCTGGACTCCAAATCCGGTCAGGAAATCATGGAACTGCTCCTAAATCTGAACGCGCGCAACGGCACCACCCTCGTAATCGTCACGCACGACCAAGGCGTGGCAGCCCAAACCCAGCGGATCATCCGTCTGAAAGACGGCCTTGTGCAGGTTGAGGATGGCGCGCGATGAAATTCCTGCAAGCACTCAAAGAAGCGGTATCCAGCATCAGTTCTAACCGCACCCGCTCTTTCCTCACCATCCTTGGCATCGTGATTGGCGTTGGGGCAGTGATTGCCCTGATGGCAATCGGCCAGGGCGCTCAACAGACAATCACCAGCCAGATTGAGTCCATCGGCACGAATGTGATTTACGTGATGGGAGGGAACAGGAGCCAGGATGTCACCAATCCCAGACCGCTCACCTTGTTGGACGTAAAAGCGCTCGAAAATCGCAACCGCGCGCCAAACATCGAAGCGGTCAGCCCGGTCCTGAACGCGAACGTGCCGGTCAAGTACGGCGGCGAGAGCGAGAATACCGGCATCGTGGGAAGCAACACGGCTTATCAAAGAATCATGAACCTGGAAATTGCTGAAGGCGCGTTCTTTACAGACACAGAAGTTAGCGCTGGCGCGTCCGTGGTGGTAATCGGACCGGAACTCGCCCAGCGCTTGATTGGGCGAACCACGAATGTGGTCGGCGTAAGTTTGCGCATCAATGGGCAGCCTTTCCGCATAGTCGGTGTGACAGTCGCCAAAGGCGGCAGCCAATTTAACAACCCCGACCTGAACGTTTACATGCCCATCACCTCCATGCAAATGCGGGTACAGCGCGGTGATTCTGCCGATAGAGTGCAATTCATCATCGTGCAAGCCCGCAGCAGTGAGAGCATGAGCGCGGCAATTTCGGAAACGAGCGCGATTATGCGTGCTTCGCACCGCCTGAGCCCCCGCCAGCCGAACGATTTCACCATCACCAAGCAAGAGGACTTCCTCTCGATTGCCAGTTCCATTACCAACGTGCTTACCATTTTCCTGAGCGGCATCGCGGCCATTTCGCTCCTGGTCGGTGGGATCGGCATTATGAACATCATGCTGGTTTCAGTCTCGGAGCGCACCCAGGAAATTGGATTGCGAAAAGCCTTGGGAGCGCGCAAAGCCGATATCAAGCTGCAGTTCCTGACCGAATCCGCTATGCTGAGCCTGATTGGCGGCGTCCTCGGGATTGGGCTGGGATGGCTGCTTTCTTCAGCGGTCGGAATCATCGCCGCGCGGGCAGGCACGCCGCTCGTGCCGGTCATCGGCATCGGTTCAATTTTGCTGGCTACCCTGTTTTCTGCGGCGATTGGGATTTTCTTTGGGCTTTACCCAGCCGGCCGAGCCGCCAACCTGGAGCCGGTGGAAGCGCTGCGGCACGAATAAATCATTTAGGCGGGCGGTGCAATGGCAAATCCTGCCTTCATCGCGCGGAACGAAGCAATATCTCTTTAGGTTCGCCATCGCGAGGGACAAAGCAATCTCACCCCTCTCTTCATCGCGAGGCACGAAGCGCTCTCCGCAAACGCCTTATCGCGCAGCGCATTTACCATCGTTCCACTACCTTAAGAATTTCCTGAGGAAACAAAAAGACCACCCGCTCAGCAGGTGGTCTTTCAACACCAAAACAATCAGCTTAAGGTCGTTCGCCCAGGGTCACCGGCACATCCACCCGGCTGCCGCCGCGAATGACCGTGAAAGTGATGACGTCCCCCGGCGCTTTATTTACTACCATGTAACTGAGCAGTTCGCTGAAATCTTTGATTTCCCGGCCGTCCACAGCCACAATCAAATCACCGCCGCGGTACAGGCCGCTGATTTCGGTCTGGACATTGCCGCCGCGCAAGCCGGCTTTGTCAGCGGGGCCGCCCGCGGCAATATCCGTAACGTATGCGCCGGTGTTCTGCGGCAGGCTCAATGCCTCCACAACTGTGAGGTTGAGGCTGTTCAGACTGGAAAGACCCAGATATGGATAATTGTAATAACCATTGGCGATAAGGGAAGGCACCACGCGCCGCACGATATTGGAGGAGACCGCAAATCCAATGCCGGTATTGGCGGCTTCTCCGCTCAGGGTCTGCCCCGAAGTCTGGATAGCGCGGTTCACGCCAATCACTTCGCCTTTCAGGTTGAGCAGCGGCCCACCGGAGTTGCCGGGATTAATCGAAGTATCCGTCTGAATAAGGTCGCCAGCTGAGAAGAACACACCGCTGGCTGTCTGCCGCAGCGAATCCAAGACCCTGCCGCGCGCTGAGACGATGCCAAGCGTCATGGTGCCGCTCAATCCGTAAGGGTTGCCAATCGCGACCACTACCTGCCCAACCAGGGCGGTATCCGAATCTCCCAACACGAGGGGAGTCAGTTCAGCCTCATCCACGTTAACTTTTACCACTGCAAGGTCAGAATCCAGATCAGTACCGATAATTTCACCGTACACTTTGAGGCCAGAAGGAAAATCTACTTCCACGTTATCCGCGTTTTCTACCACGTGATAGTTGGTTACGATGTGACCCTGTTTATCGATAACAAACCCGGAACCAAGCGCGGAATCGTTTATCGAGCTGACCCGGATGGATACTACCCCCGGGTTCACCTGCTGGTACAGTCCTTCAAGGGTTCCCTCCAGGTTGGCAAATTCAGGTGAGATAATTGTCGCTCCACCCGCGGCCGGAAGCTGCGTGGTTTGTTCCTGAGCTTGCTGCTCAGTCGGAACGGCTGTCTGGAACTGCTGAAGCTGCGTCACCGCATCCCTGGCAATGTTGGTCAAGGCGCAAGCGGAGGTAATCACAAATACAGCCATCAAAAGTAGAATGATCTTCAGTTTATTTTTTATCATTTTTTCCCTGCGATTCTGGTTTTCAATTAAAACCAATTTGATTGTAGCGATTTCCATCCAGCCGCGTCAAGCGTCAGCATTCTATTTTTAACGAATTCACAGCAAGAGCGAGCGCCTGAGGTAATAGAAAGCCGGCAGAATGCTTCTGCCGCCAAATTTGATTAACCTGAGTTTAGCTTAGCCCAAGAATCCTGCCCGACTCAAAATCAATGTCGATATCATAGTAAGCAGGTCGGGTGGGCAAGCCGGGCATGGTGCTCATCGTCCCTAGCAGCGGGTAGAGGAAGCCTGCCCCAACTGACGCACTGATATCCCGGATGGGGATGCGGAAGCCTTTGGGCACGCCCTTTAGCGCCGGGTCATGGCTGAGGGAGAGGTGGGTCTTGGCCATACAGATGGGCAGCTTGTCGTATCCCAGGCGGGTATACTCGCGCACGCGCGCCTCCGCTTGCTCGCTGTAATCTACGCCGTCCGCGCCGTAAACTTCACGCGCGATGGTCTCAATTTTTTCTTTAATGGAAGCTTCCAATGGGTAAAGGAAATCAAATTTCGAAGGCAGGTTGGCGGCTTTCATCACGGCTTTGCCAAGTTCCACGGCGCCCGCTCCGCCCCGAGAATAATGGTCGCAAACCACCGCGTCCACCACGCCCTCTTCTTTCACGGCAATCTGGCGCACCAGCTCCAGCTCGGCGTCGGTATCCGTGGGGAAGCGGTTGATGGCAACCACCACCGGGATACCAAATTTGGCGGCGATGCGGCAGTGCGCCAGAAGGTTATCCGCACCGGCGCGCACCAAATCCAGGTTCTCATTGGTATATTCCGCGGCTAATGGCGCGCCAGCAGTCACTTTTGGGCCGCCGCCGTGCATCTTGAGCGCGCGCACGGTTGCCACCAGCACCACCGCGTTGGGGATATTGCCTGAGTAGCGGCACTTGATATCAAAGAACTTTTCCATCCCCATGTCCGCGCCGAAGCCGGACTCGGTCACAACGTAATCCGCCAGCTTCAGGGCGACCATATCCGCGATGATGGAGCTGTTGCCGTGCGCGATGTTGGCGAAAGGTCCGGCATGCACCAACACGGGCGTGCCTTCCAACGTCTGCATCAGGTTGGGCTTGATGGTGTCTTTCATCAACACAGTCAGCGCGCCAGCCACGCCCAGGTCGTCCGCGGTGATGGGCTCCTGGCTGCGGCTTTGCCCAATGACAATCCGGCCAATGCGCGCGCGCATATCCGCCAGGCTGGTGGAAAGCGCAAGAATCGCCATCAGTTCGCTCGCGACTGTTATATAGTAGTTCGTGTGGATTTCGAAGCCCTTCTCTTCCGGCCCCTGCCCAACAGTAATCCCGCGCAGCATGCGGTCGTTCACGTCCACGCCGCGCCGCCAGGTGACTGTGGCAGGGTCAATATCCAGCCGCGCGAAGCGCGCCCGCTCTTCGGGGCTCAGCTTCTCGGGGTCGGTCTCCGTAATCCCCAGCTTCTGCAGGCGGGCTTGCATCCCAACCGAAAAGCGGCGCGCGCCGCGCTTGTCCGCCGGGCACAGGCGGTCAAAGAGCGCCCGGTCGCTCTGGCTGGACTCGTGAAACATGCGCGTGTCAATCGCGGCCGCGAGCAGGTTGTTCGCCGCGGTAATGGCATGAATATCGCCAGTCAGGTGCAGGTTAAAGTCTTCCATCGGGATAACCTGGGAATATCCGCCGCCGGCAGCCCCACCCTTGATGCCAAAGGTCGGGCCCTGCGAAGGTTGGCGGATGCAGGTGAACACGCGCTGACCCAGGTGCGCGCCTAAGGCCTGGCTCAGGCCGACGGTCGTGGTGGTTTTGCCCTCACCCAAAGGTGTCGGGGTGATAGCGGTGACATCGATGTATTTTCCATCCGGAACGTTCTTCAGCCGTTCCAGCACATCCAGTTTTATTTTTGCCTTGTAATCTCCATAAAGCTCGATTTCGCCCGGCAGCAATCCAGCTTCTTCCGCTACCTGTGCAATCGGTTTGAGCACAGCCGCCTGCGCGATATCAATATCCGCGGGAACGGGCTGAAGCAGCGTTAATGCCGTAGGGGTAAATCGGCGCAATCCAGGTTTCTGTTTAAAAGATGTCACTTTGCTCCTTAGTTTACTGCCCGATAATTGCCGAAATCGGCAGCGTGGCAGATGTAATTACTGTCAGGGTTTCAGGGTCGCCCAGAAATGCCACCGGTACTGCTACACGCAGCGAGCCATTGGGCGGGACGCGGTCGGTCAGGATTTGCCCACCGCCCACGATTCTTCCTTGCTGATTTTGAATGAGAACCGATACCAAAACGGTCGATATCCCCGCGTTCAGGTTGTTCAGCACGTTCACGCGCACCAGCGCGCTTTCCCCTTCGATCTCCAACAGAGCCTGAGAGGTGGAAAGCGGATTATAAGCCAACGCGTACTCCCCAAACTCCCCCGGCACAATCAGCAGGTCGACCTTACTCGGCGCGACAGTGCTTGGCAAGCGCAGCACGCCCGGCGAGAAGTTGAGCGTTTCGCCCGGCAGGATCAGATTAATAAAGTCCTTCGCTACCAGGCAGACCCTGCCTTGCGCGTCGGACACAGTGAGGATATAGAAGCTGCCCGTGAGCACGCGGTCCGTGATATTTGTCAGCACAGCCCCACCGGCCAGCTGCCCTTCGGCGGTGGTCACAAAGCTCCAGTCTTCCACCTTGATGTTATTCCACCATTTTCCGCTCTCCAAGGAGGCCGAATAAGCGGAGAGCCAGGGGTAAATCTCCACGCGAGCGGGCGCTTCCGTCACAGTGGCAGGCACGCTCACTCCGATTGTGTCCTTGGGTGGGACGAATTCCATGTATCCGCTGCCCCCGCCTACAATCTCCCCCTTCGCGTTGTAAGCGACCGCGTTGATGGATACTTCCGTGTAGGTCATGTCGTTGGCGTTGCTCAACCAACCGGTCAGTTGGGCCGAACGCTGGTCCACGATAAAGGTAGGAGCGCTAATCGCGAAAGGCTGCGTCAATTTGGATTTTGGATCGGGAGCCCCGCCGGTAAAGCGCAGCTCCACCGAGGCGGCTTCAGCGCCCACCAGCAAGTCAAATTCGCGCACGAGAGCACTGGTCTGGCGCGGCAACAGCCAGGGGATAGCCCCGAATTCCTGCGCCAGGCGGCTGCCGTTGGCATCCAGAACAAGCACTTCGTACTGCACGTCCCGGAGCACGGCATCCTGAAGGGTATTTTGAAATTTTGAAACCACCACCAGGCGCTTATCCAGCTGCACATGCTGCAGCTCGCTGATTTGCACCGGATTAGGCGCTTCAAAGTTGATTGTCGCGGTCGGGTTGAAGGGAATGGGAGAAGGGGTCCAGGTAGGCTCGCCGGGCTGCGGTGTGGCAGGCATGGGGCTTGGGATTGGGGTAGGAACCTCCGCCGCTGATGTTCCGAGCAAGGATTTGAGAGGCGCGCAGGCGGTGATAAAGATAAGGATTATCAGTAATGTGGGGATGGCCCTGAGGTTGATGCGTATCATTTTCTCTCATTGATTCGCGCAAGTATAAATAAAGGCTCTATCAACGAACAATAATATCGTTCAGGTTCTAAGATTAATTTACGCAATTGAATCATTCCAGTTTTTCGTCTACGCGACAAGCAAATATCTGGAATTCCTTCCTTATAGGGCGGGTGGGGGTCGAACCCACACAGTGTCTCCACCGACGGATTTTAAGTCCGTTGCGTCTGCCTATTCCGCCACCGAGGACTTTTCCTCGTTGAAGATCCCAATAATGTCCTGTTTTTCAGT
>JAGOML010000013.1:0-6814 GCA_017993575.1 Anaerolineaceae bacterium
GGATGGCTTCTTCATTTTCTTGACAAAAAGCCTGCCAGCCGTATACTTAATTTGTTAACATCACAATAAAGGCGGACCAAATGAAAATTGATTTCCAAGAAACTACCAACGATCTGCTCAAGCGCATCGATATCCACAGCCAATACGGCGCGCGCGATATTGACAGCTGGATGCTGGAAATCCTGCAGCTCCAAAAAGGTCTGCGCATACTCGATATCGGCTGTGGAGCTGGCAAACAATGCTTTTCATTTCATCAGCATCTGAATGGAGAGGCAGAAATTACCGGTACAGACGTTTCAGAATCATTGCTTGCGCAAGCGCGGCAAGAAAGTGAAAAACGTAGCGCGGATGTGCGCTTTCAACTGCTGGACTTTAATGAACCCTTTGCCTTGCCAAATGACTATTTTGACTTAATCTCAGCCTGTTTCGCGATTTACTACGCGCAAGACATTCCCTTCACCCTGAGCGAGATGCACCGCGTCCTCAAATTGGGCGGAAGGCTTTTTACTACGGGTCCTATGCCAGCCAACAAAGCAGTGTTCTACGAAATTATTAAAGAAGCTACTGGAAAACCCATCCCCCCCATGCCAGGCAGCTCGCGCTATGCTTCGGAAATTTATGGAACGATGGAAAAGCTGTTTTCCAAGGTCGAACAGCATATCTTTGAAAACCCGCTAACCTTCACGGATGTCGAACCCTTCATGATTTACACGCGCGCGTCCATGTCTGAGGACCGCAAGCTTTGGAATTCACTCTTTATTACCCGCGATGATTTTGAAGTGGTGATGGGGCAAATAGAAAAGGTTGCCGCGGCGCGCTTACAGAAAGACGGCAGCTTAGTGATGACGAAAGTCGTTGGCGGCTTTATCGCCACCAAGTGAGCAAATCCATGCAAAACATGACATTTTTTGGAAAGTCGGTCTTATTCCTGGGAGCGCATCCCGATGATATTGAGCTGGGATGCGGCGCGCTCCTGGCGGATATTGTGGGCAAGACCGACCTCTATTGCATGACCTTCTCGGACAACAAAAAAAACCCGGACCTGCAGCACCTTCTGGATGAGCATTTCGTCAGCATGCGCAGCCTGGGGTTGAGCGATGACCAAATTGAGGTAGGCTCCTTTGAAACCCGCCGCTTTCCCGATTTTCGGCAGGAAATCCTGGAGAAGATGCTGCAACTGAAACGTAAGCTAAAACCTCAGATCGTTTTCGTTCATACCGCGCAGGATATTCATCAGGACCACGTAACCCTCACCCAGGAAGCCTTGCGCGCGTTCCGAGGCACAACGGTTTTAGGATATGATGTGCTGCGGAGCAGTTACGGCTTCTTTCCACACTTTTTGGTAGAAGTCTCTGAATCCGGGGTTAATAAGAAAATTGAAGCGCTGTCCAAATACACCACATACGCGGAACGCTACTACTTCTCGGAAGAAGTCCTGCGTTCCACCGCCATCCGGCACGGCGCTCTGGCAGAACGCCCTTACGCCGAAGGCTTTGACATTATTCGAATTGTAGGCTCGTTTGAGCCAACACCGTAACCAGCTTGATTAGAGCAGGTTAAAATCAGGCGTCCCGGAAGTTTTGGTCTTAGGTTGCGCCGGACGAACGTTGGCAGAGTCAAAAGGAAACCACAGAATCTGATCAGGCACCATCCAGCCGTCTGTTAAGTAAATATTGGTGCGGAACTGCACGGCCACGTTCTTATCGTCAACCTGTACCACAGTACCCTTGAGCCAGCCTCGTATGCGCTGGCCATTTTTTTCGTGGTCGCAATTTACTTCGACCTTATCTCCCACTTCGTAGCTTATCTCAGGTTCTGGAGAACGCATAAACTTACCTGTCGCCATAGTTCCTCCAATTCTCATCTTCTCACCTTCATCCCGCCAGAATAAATCGGGCGCTTAATATTTCCTTTAGTTCCGTTTGCAGAGCCGGGATTGGCACCTGCTCAATAATTTCACCAAAGAAACCTTCCATTATCAGTTGCTCCGCTTCCACGCGGGGAATGCCGCGCGTTTGCAGGTAAAACAACTCATCTTCATCCAGCTTGCCTATGGTAGCGCCGTGTGAACAGCGCACGTCATCCGCCAGAATTTCCAATCCAGGCAGCGCGCTTACTTCAGCGTTTGGGCTGAGCACTAAATTGCGATTTGTCTGGTAACCATCCGTTTGCATGGCCTTGGGATCGACGTAAATCATCCCTTCCCACACCGTCCTGGATTTACCCACTGCCGCGCCTTTATATAGCAGGTCGCTGGTGGTATGCGGCGCTAAGTGGTTCTGTTGCGTATCCAAATCTAAAACCTGATCTCCGCCAGTAAAGTACAAACCGTGCATTTTCACTTCAGCGCCCTCTCCGATCAGAGAGGTCTCAATAAAGTTCTTGCTTAATCCAGCTCCAAGCGCACTATACACCCAATGCAAGCGTGCGTTTGAATCTAACGCTGCCCGTTCGAAAGTGATGTTCGATTGTGTTGGCTCAAGCCGCTGAAGTTCAACCAGGCTAAGTTCGGCGCCTTCCTCAAGGATTACTTCCAGGATGCCAATATGCAGAGCATTCTTCGTGGAATTCGCGTTAGTTTCGGAAACAAAATCCAGCACCAACAGCGCTGAAGCGCCAGCCTGAAGCTTGATGATGCTGTGCGAGAAAGACGCATTGGCTGGACGGCCGGCCCCCAAACGCGCCAATAACGGCCTCTCAATTTTGCATCCAGCCGGGACATGCAACACGACCCCAAAATCCGCCAGCGCTGAAGCAGCCGCGGCGAATTTGCTCTCTGTGGGCGAAATTAATTTGCCGCTGGTTTCCGCGAGAAGCTCCGGAGTTTCGCGTTCGACATCAGCGAAGTCTCGAAATATGACGCCAGCCTGAACGAGCGCGGGATCCAACTGCGAATGGCTCCCTAGCGGACTTGAAAACAGGGAACCCGCGTAGGAAGCGGCTTCGCGTTCAGCAATCCCGCTTACAGCGTTCAAATCGCGTCGTTTTTCCGCTAAAAATTCGAGTGGGGTGTTTAGCACCCCATCCAGGCTAATTCGGCGCCAGGCTTCGTCTTTTTTGCCCGGGAAAGGCAAACCAACCGCGCTCTGCCAGGCAGCCAAGCGGTATTCACGCAGAGCTTGGGTGCCTTCAAATGTAACAGGCAGATTGCTGCTTTCTTTGTTGAGAAAATCAATGAGAGTAGCTCGCATCTTTCCCTCTACCCCACTGACCCGGTCATTTGAATCTGGATAAGCTTGTTCATCTCAACTGCGTATTCCATCGGCAGTTCTTTTACAAGAGGCTCTATGAACCCTGACACGACCATTGTTGTGGCCTCTTCGTCAGAAAGTCCGCGGCTGTTCAGATAGAACAGCTGCTCCTCGCCAATCTTGCTCACCGTGGCTTCGTGCCCTATTTGCACATCCTTGGCTTTGATGTCCATCGTTGGGTACGTATCCGAACGCGATTCATGGTCAAGCAGCAGCGCGTCGCATACAACGCTGGACCTGGAATTTTCCGCCGCGGAAGCGACCCTTACCAAACCGCGGTAGGATGACCGTCCGTTCCCCCTGGAAATGGATTTGGAGGTAATCTTGCTGCTGGTATTGGGCGCGAAGTGAATCATCTTCGCGCCAGCATCCTGATGTTGGCCAGGGCCTGCGAATGCCACAGAAAGCACCTCACCGTGCGCGCCGGGGCCTTTCAGGTAACAAGCCGGGTACTTCATCGTAACCTTGGAGCCAAGATTCGCGTCCACCCATTCCATCGTGCCGTCTTCTTCCACCACCGCGCGCTGGGTCACAAGGTTGTAAACGTTCGTAGACCAGTTTTGAATGGTGGTGTAACGCACGCGCGCGCCTTTTTTAACAATAATCTCAATAACGCCGCTGTGAAAGGATTCAGTCAGGTAGAGAGGCGCCGTGCAGCCCTCAACGTAATGAACTTGCGAACCTTCGTCCGCGATGATGAGCGAGCGCTCAAACTGCCCAATGTTGGCCATATTCAGGCGAAAATATGCCTGTAAGGGCAAATCCACGCGCACCCCTTTTGGGACGTAAACAAAGGAACCACCAGACCAAACAGCGCTGTTTAGCGCAGCGAAAGTGTTATCCGCATACGGCACCACGCTGGCAAAATGCTCGCGGAAAAGCTCTGGATACTGCTTCAAACCATTTTCAATGCTCAGAAAAATGACGCCTTGACGTTCAAGGTTTTCCTGAATGTTGTGGTAAACCATCTCAGAATCATACTGAGCGCCAACCCCAGCCAGATATTTTTGTTCAGCCTCTGGCAAACCGAGTCGGTCGAAGGTTTCTTTTATATTCTCAGGGACATCCTCCCAGGATTTTTGGTCGATTTGCTTTGGTCTGGCATAATAAATGATATTTTCCAGGTTCAAACCGCTTAGATCCGCGCCCCAGGTTGGAATCGCGCGTTTGCTGAAATGCCTGAAAGCATTCAAGCGAAATTCCAACATCCATGCCGGCTCTTCTTTATAAGCAGAAATTTGCCGTACGACTTCCTCATCAAGGCCTTTTCGGCTGGTGAAGATCGAGTCATCGGGATAGCTGAACCCGTACTTATCTCCGCTGCCGATTGACTGAAGAATATCCTGGTGGTTATCTGACATAACGAATTCCGCGCTTAATCATGAATTCCGTCAGGCAAAACGCCGTACTTCTCACGGATCCAATCGTAGCCCTGTTCTTCAAGGCGCAGCGCAAGTTCGGCTTTACCAGATTCAACGATGCGTCCTCCGTACATGATGTGAACGAAGTCCGGATTGATGTAATTTAGCATGCGCTGATAATGGGTAATGACTAAAACCCCGATATGCCCCTGAGCCAATGTATTGACACCCTCGGAGACAATCCGGAGCGCGTCAATGTCGAGACCTGAATCGGTTTCATCAAGAATGGCAAAACGGGGTTCCAGCATCGCCATCTGAAGGATTTCCGCGCGTTTTTTCTCGCCGCCGGAGAAGCCCTCATTCAGGTATCGGCTGGCAAATTGGTAATCCATTTTCAGTAAATCCATCTTGGACTTAAGTAATTGACGAAACTTCACCACCGAAATGCCCTTGTCCTCGGGGTTAATGGCTTTATTTCTGGCGTTTAATGCCACGCGCAAAAAATTCGCCAGCGAAACTCCAGGGATAGACACGGGGTATTGAAAAGCCAGGAAAATTCCTTTGTGCGCGCGCTCGTCGGAAGAAAGCTCTAAGATGCTTTTACCATCAATAAGGATGTCACCACTGCTGATTTGATAACGCGGATGCCCCATGATGGCATACGCGAGCGTGGATTTTCCCGTTCCATTGGGCCCCATTAAAGCGTGCACTTCACCCTGCCGCATGGTCAGGCTGAAGTCGCGAATAATTTCTTTTTCATTCACGATTACGTGCAGATTGCGAATTTCAAGCTCTGTCATTTTTCCTTCCTGGCATAATAGCTTGCTTAATCTCGCCGATTATAGCACTACCGGATTTAAAAGTCAAATTTTATATAATACATCAAGAATATTAACATTGTTCAAAATCGTAATAGTATCAAAAATGGAGTATAATTATTATTCACAGGGGATAATACCCCGGATCTTAATCACCGTGGAGATTGCCGGCTTGGCATCCGCGGAACGACAGCCAAATTAGGAGATTATCATGGCAGAAGAAAAGAAAAGTTTTTTCAAGAAGATCGGTGATGCACTGAGCAATCGCGACGAGAAAGAAGCAGCCGCCAAGGCTGCCGCCGAAGCCGCCGCCAAAGCCGCTGCAGAAGCCAAGGCAAAAGTGGAAGCTGAAGCCGCCAAAGCCGCTGCAGAAGCCGAAGCAAAGAAGCAGGACCTGCTCGAAGCTCAGGAACGCTATGCCCGCGAAGCTGAAGCGCGTAAAGCGGAATACGAAGCCCGCAAGGCTGCTGAAGAAGAAGCCAAGAAGAACGCCATTGTGGCAACCCACACTGTCAAATCTGGCGAAACCCTCAGCCACATTGCTCTGCAGTACTATGGGCACGCTACCCCTGCTTATTACAAACTTATCTATGAATTCAACAAAGATGTCATTGGCGATAACTTGAATATCATTATCCCCGGCCAGGAACTGCGCATCCCGGTTCTTCCCGAAGAACTGAAATAAGGCAAGCATCAACATGGCAAAGGCGCTAACGCTCCCCTCAATTTTCAAAGCTGTCAGCAAGACTCTTAGCGAAAATGAGGCTGTCCTCAACGAGGCGGATACTTATAACCATAACCACGGCACAAACATGGCGGCGGCTTTTCAGACAGTCTCCAAAGCGGTCGCTAAGAAGAAAGACCTGCCGGTTTCCGAACAGCTTGCCTATGCCAGCGAGGTACTGCAAGGTTCAAAGGGCGGGTCCGCGCAGATTTATGCGCAAGGCCTTGCCAATGCCGCCCAGAAATTCCAGGGCAAGCAGTTAAGTGACAACACAGTCGGTTTGCTGATTGAATCGATGATGGGCATGCAAGAACCTGCTCAAGCCAGCAGTGGCGCGGCCAGTTCCAGTTTGCTCGGCTCACTGCTCGGCGGAATGACCGGCGGCGGGCAGCCCCAACAGCAATCCCAGCCTTCGGGCGGAGACTTGCTCGGCTCACTGCTCGGCGGAATGACCGGCGGCGGGCAGCCCCAACAGCAATCCCAGCCCTCCGGCGGAGACCTGCTTGGCTCACTGCTCGGCGGTTTGACTGGCGGCGGGCAGCCCCAACAGCAAACCCAGCCTTCCGGCGGGGACCTGCTTGGCTCGTTACTCGGCGGAATGACTGGCGGCGGGCAGCCTCAACAGCAGTCCCAGCCTTCGGGCGGAGACCTCCTTGGCTC